>JBDNHM010000061.1:0-3254 GCA_041688825.1 Burkholderiaceae bacterium
CCCGGGCACCATTTGCATTAAACTGTTAGGCCAGCTACGGCGGTCGCAAATCCGCCATTTTTTGGAAGGGGGCACCACCATGCAACGTTTTACACATTTCAAACGTCAAGCTATTGGCTTTTCGGTTTTTATAGCGTTCACCGCTGCCACAGGTTTGCCTCAAATTCATCAGCAAAATGACTTTTCAAACCAAATTGGCTTCAATTTAAGTTCAATTGCCCATTCCATTAACGCTATGGGTTTAGTAACAGCTGCTCAAGCTCAATCTACAACCAGTAACAATACGCAAGATACGCAGCTTTCAAGCCCGCAGTTGCAGGCTTTAGTGTCGTCTATTGCCCTGTACCCCGACTCTTTGTTGTCAATGATGTTGATGGCGTCTACTTACCCACTTGAGGTAGCTGAAGCGTATAACTGGCTTGAGGCAAACAAAAGTTTGTCACGTACACAAATTCAAGATGCTATGAAATCACAACCATGGGACAACAGCATTAAATCGCTGGTTTTATTCCCTCAAGCCTTAACGCTGATGGGTACAAAGCTTGGTTGGACGCAAGAACTGGGTAATGCTTACTTAGCACAACCTAAACAGGTAATGGACGCTGTTCAAGCGTTACGAGCCGAAGCTAAACAAGCGGGTAATTTGCAGTCAAACGACCAAGTCAAGGTGTCGACTGAGCAATCAAATATTATTATTGTGCCGGCTAACCCGCAGGTTATTTATGTACCGCAATACAACCCTACGGTGGTTTATGGCGGCTGGCCTTACGCAGCGTACCCACCTGCCCCAATTTACAACCCAGGATGGGGTTTTGTGACGTTTGGTGCAGGTTTGGCTGTGGGGGCTGCCCTATGGTCATCGCCCCACTGGAATTCAGGTTCAGTCAATATTAATAATAATAATTACAACAGCTTTAATCGCAATGTTAATTCAAATAACAATATTAGCAACAATCGTTTAGGCGACAACAGTAACTGGAAGTTCAACCCCGCGAACCGTGGCAATGTGCCGTTTAATAATTCAGCTTTAGCGCAACGTTACGGCGATACCACTCAAAGTCAACGTGAAACAGCGGCACGAACAGCGGCCTCGCGCGCTAGTAGCGATTGGGACAAAAACGCAACGCCACAAGATCGTCAGCGTGCGCAGCAGGTATCTAGCCGTGCTCAAAGCGATGCACGTAGCAGTGATTTTGCAAATGACCGCAGTAATGCTGATCGAAGTAGTAGTAGTGATCGTAATTTTAGCGGTGATCGCAATGCTGGGGCTGATCGCAGTTCGGGCAGTGACCGTAGCTTTAGTGGCAGTCGTGGCTTTAGCGGCGGGCGCAGCTTAGGCGGTTTCGGTGGCGGACACTTTGGTGGTGGTTTTAGACGCTAATCGTGGTCAGTTAAAACTTAACGGCTGATTCACCGCTAAGTTCTAACTGCTAACGACTCGCTGCTGATTACTCAATGTTGATTTCTCAATGCTGATTACTCAATGCTGATTACTCACTACTAACTACTCAATGCTACCCTTTTGGTTGATTAAAGTATTCTGCTTCACCCCTCAACACTTTTTAACAGCCTACCAACCTCAGTTTGACGATTTCAACAATTCATTCAAATAGCTCGAAAGTACAGTCTGAATGGGTTGTGCTTGACGCCTGTATTTTGATGTCGGGCGTATTAAGGCCATTATTGCTTAATTTAGCGGCTGCAGGGCTATTTAAACCTGTGTGGTCGTCTTATATTGGCCTTGAATGGCGTCGCAATGCGGCGCGTTTATGGCCCATTAATCGCGACTTACTCAATGACGAGTGGGAACAGATGCAACAACGCTTTCCACAAGCCTGTTTTGACCCCCCCATGGTTGAAGAAATCAACCACACGGTATTTAATAACAACCTAACCAAACCCTTACTGCGTCGCAGCGACGCTAAAGATCATCATGTGATTATGGCGGGTTTTCGGGCGCGTGTTGAGGCGAAGGTTAAAGCCAGCGATGTCGTTGGTACTCAAGCATGGCCTCACATTAACGCCCAAGAACTTACTGCCCTTGAAACAAGCGCTACCAGTCAATACATGATGACAACTCGGGCAGATGAGGCTGATCTAAAAAAAACATCTGTACAAATTTTGACATGGAACATTCGCGACTTTAATCGTACTGAATTACGACAACTACACCTTGGCCTACTAGACCCTGACCAATTGCTAAGCGGGTGGTGGGCAGACCATCGAGAACTCATTACCCATCACCTTGAGTATGTTGTTCAAACTCTCATCAAAGACGGCCGACGCCAGCCCGCCCCCATCAGTGACTTTTTACATCGCGAACGCTTGTTCCGGTTTAAGCAGTTGTATGTGCAAAGCATCTAAAAGAGTTTTTTTGATGTCGAGAATCGGTTAACTCACGTAACTTTATTACCTTAAAAAAAACGCCCATAATGAATAACCAAGATGGGCGTTTTTTAATGGGTAACATAGCGTTTGAGCTATGTTACCCATTGACCAACAATTAGAACAATATTTACTGCGCAGCAGTTAGGCTGCTTTATGCATCAGGTGCTGCAGGAGCTGGCGCAGCGGGGCCACCCTGCTCTTCTATGCCACCAATTGCTTTAACCGACAAACGTAAACGGCCTTTGTCATCTGCTTCAAGAATTTTGACACGAAGCGGTTGACCGACTTTGAGCACGTCGTTAATGTTGGCAATGCGGTAGTTTGCAATTTCAGAAATGTGCAACAAACCGTCACGGCCAGGCAGCACTTGTACGATGGCGCCAAAATCAAGCAAACGCAACACGCTACCTTCGTAGACTTGGCCTACTTCAACATCGGCTGTCAATTCGGTAATGCGGCGTTGCGCTTCGTGGGCTTTGTCAAGATCAGCACTTGAAATGACAATGGTGCCGTCATCAGAAATATCGATGTGGGTGCCGGTTTCTTCAGTCAAAGCACGAATGGTTGCACCACCCTTACCAATGACGTCACGAATCTTTTCTGGGTTGATTTTCATTGACAACATGCGGGGTGCAAAAGCTGACAGTTCTTCGCGTGAACCATCAATTGAACTGCGCATAATGCCCAAAATATGCAAACGGCCTTCGCGGGCTTGTGCCAACGCGACCTGCATAATTTCTTTGGTGATGCCTTGAATTTTGATGTCCATTTGCAAAGCGGTAATACCGTTTTCGGTACCGGCCACTTTGAAGTCCATATCGCCAAGGTGATCTTCGTCGCCCAAAATATCGGTTAAGACTGCAAAC
>JBDNHM010000348.1:0-1380 GCA_041688825.1 Burkholderiaceae bacterium
CTTTTTTGAAAACTCAACGCGTACTCGCACCACGTTTGAGATTGCAGCTACGCGCCTGTCAGCCGATGTGTTTAACTTAAACATCAATGCGTCGTCTGCTTCCAAGGGCGAAACCTTGCTTGACACGATTGCAAACTTGGCTGCCATGCAGGCTGATATTTTTGTTGTGCGACATGAAGCCAGTGGCGCGCCATTTTTAATTGCGCGCCACGTTGCGCCCCACATACACGTTGTCAACGCGGGCGATGGGCGGCATGCGCACCCCACCCAAGCCTTGCTCGACATGTACACCATTCGTCATTTTAAAAAAGACTTTACGAATTTACGTGTAGCCGTTGTGGGCGACATTTTGCATTCAAGGGTTGCACGCTCAAATATTCATGCCTTAACCACTTTAGGTGTACCTGAGGTGCGTGCTATTGGGCCCTTAACGTTACTGCCCAGTGGCCTTGAGCAAATGGGTGTTCGAGTATTCACTGACATGCGTGAAGGTTTAAAAGATGTTGATGTGATCATTATGTTGCGCTTACAAAATGAACGCATGCGCGGTGCCTTGTTGCCTTCCGCCCACGAATACTTTAAATATTATGGTCTCACTCAAGAAAAGCTCGCATTGGCTAAATCTGACGTGATTGTGATGCATCCGGGCCCCATGAACCGGGGTGTCGAAATTGATTCGGCTGTCGCTGATGGCCCCCATGCGGTCATTCTTGATCAAGTTAATTTTGGTATAGCAGTACGCATGGCCGTTATGACGATTGTGGCAGGGGCTTCAGCATGAAACTTCACATAAAAGGTGCCCGCGTCATTGACCCTTCGCAAGGTTTAGATCAGGTGACCGATGTGTGGGTCGCTGGTGGTCGTGTTGCTGCCATTGGGCACACTGATAAGCCATTTGAGGCAGAGCGCATTGTAGAAGCCAAGGGTTTAGTGGTGATGCCAGGCTTAGTCGATTTAGCTGCGCGATTACGCGAGCCAGGGTTTGAGCATCGCGCCACACTTGAGTCTGAAATGCGCGCGGCGTTAGCGGGCGGTGTAACCAGTCTTGTTTTACCCCCAGACACTGACCCGGTCTTAGATGAGCCGGGTTTGGTTGAGATGCTCAAGCACCGTGCACGTCAACTGAACCAGGTTAATTTATACCCCTTAGGGGCGATGACGGTTGGCCTCAAGGGCTCAACGCTTACCGAAATGGCAGAATTGACTGAGGCGGGTTGTGTGGGTTTTGCGCAAGCTGACCACCCTGTTACCGACACCAACGTGCTGTTGCGAGCGATGCAGTACGCGCGCTCGTTTGGTTACACATTATGGCTGCGCGCGCAAGACGCATGGTTAGCTAAAAATGGTGTGGCAGCAAGCGGGGCTTATGCCTCACGTTTA
>JBDNHM010000349.1:0-1380 GCA_041688825.1 Burkholderiaceae bacterium
CTTTTTTGAAAACTCAACGCGTACTCGCACCACGTTTGAGATTGCAGCTACGCGCCTGTCAGCCGATGTGTTTAACTTAAACATCAATGCGTCGTCTGCTTCCAAGGGCGAAACCTTGCTTGACACGATTGCAAACTTGGCCGCCATGCAGGCTGACATTTTTGTTGTGCGTCACGAAGCCAGTGGCGCACCATTTTTAATTGCGCGCCATGTTGCGCCCCACATACACGTTGTCAATGCGGGCGATGGGCGGCATGCCCACCCCACCCAAGCCCTGCTAGACATGTACACCATTCGTCACTTCAAAAAAGATTTTACGAATTTACGTGTCGCGGTTGTCGGTGACATCTTGCATTCAAGGGTGGCTCGCTCAAATATTCATGCCTTAACCACTTTAGGTGTACCTGAGGTGCGCGCGATTGCACCTTTAACTTTATTACCTAGCGGCCTCGAGCAAATGGGCGTGAGGGTGTTTACTGACATGCGTGAAGGGTTGAAAGATGTTGATGTGATCATCATGTTGCGCTTGCAAAATGAACGCATGCGCGGCGCCTTGTTGCCTTCCGCCCACGAATACTTTAAACATTATGGTCTCACTCAAGAAAAGCTCGCATTGGCCAAACCAGACGTTATTGTCATGCACCCAGGCCCCATGAACCGGGGTGTCGAAATTGATTCAGCTGTAGCCGATGGCCCCCATGCGGTCATTCTTGATCAAGTTAATTTTGGCATTGCAGTACGCATGGCCGTCATGACGATTGTGGCAGGGGCTTCAGCATGAAACTTCACATAAAAGGTGCCCGCGTCATTGACCCTTCGCAAGGTTTAGATCAGGTGACCGATGTGTGGGTCGCTGGCGGTCGTATTGCCGCCATTGGGCATACTGATAAGCCATTTGAGGCAGAGCGCATTGTAGAAGCCAAGGGTTTAGTGGTGATGCCGGGCTTAGTCGATTTAGCTGCGCGATTACGCGAGCCAGGGTTTGAGCACCGCGCCACACTTGAGTCTGAAATGCGCGCGGCGTTAGCGGGTGGTGTAACCAGTCTTGTTTTACCGCCAGACACTGACCCGGTCTTAGATGAGCCGGGTTTGGTTGAAATGCTCAAGCACCGTGCACGTCAACTTAACCAGGTTAATTTATATCCCTTAGGGGCGATGACGGTTGGCCTCAAGGGCGCAACGCTCACTGAAATGGCTGAACTGACCGAGGCAGGTTGTGTGGGTTTCGCACAAGCTGATCACCCTGTTACCGACACCAACGTGCTGTTGCGAGCGATGCAGTACGCGCGCTCGTTTGGTTACACATTATGGCTGCGCGCGCAAGACGCATGGTTAGCTAAAAATGGTGTGGCAGCAAGCGGGGCTTATGCCTCACGTTTA
>JBDNHM010000350.1:0-22724 GCA_041688825.1 Burkholderiaceae bacterium
ATTGGGGGTCTTGGTAGTCTGGGCCCCAACGCCCTATATAAATATCATGCTTTCTAGCGCGATACTTAGTTAAAGTTTGCTGGCCGTCACCTGGTATTAATTCAACCACAATGCCTGCCATTGCCAACGTTTGCTGAATAGATTGCGCCATACTCATTGTTTGCGCATCATTACGAGTGTCCATCGTGACTTTAAAGCCATTAAGTACACCGGCTTCAGCCAATAGTTTTTTAGCTTTTTCAATATCTAATGTAAATGGTTTTTCTTCAAGCGCCCCAAACATACCTTTAGGTAAAAAGGCTTGATGAACAGTGACTTTTCCTTTCATAATCGTGTCTGCAATGGCGGCATAATCAACGAGATATTTAATTGCTTGACGCACTTGCGATTTTGCCAAATAAGGGTTTTTTTGATTTAAACCCAAATAGAAAGTAGCGCCTTTGACACCGCTTTGAATATTAATTTCAGCATTTTTTTTAAGCGCTATGATTTGCTCAGCTTCTAAATTTCGAGCTATATCAATATCACCTTTTTCTAATAACAAACGTTGCGTTGACGACTCAGGCATATGACGATAAATGGCTCGGGCCATAGCAGGCTTGGGGCCGGTAAAGTAATCATTTCGATCAAGAACAACCACCTCGTTAGCACGCCAGTCACGAATTTTAAATGGGCCAGAACCGGCATAATTTGTTTTAAGCCAGTTGTAACCAAAGTCACCTTTTTTTTCATGGCTCGATACAAGTTTCCTATCAACAACAGCACCTACCGTAGACGTCAGGCTTAACAACAATAAAGAAGGCGCGTAGGGTTTATTCATTTCTAACTCAAACGACAACTCGCCAGTTTGACGAATTTTTTTATCAACATTCTCAGGCGTAAGCCCGAATTGAGTCAAAATAAAAGCAGGTGATTTATCAAGCTTCACAGCCCTCGTTAAGGAATAAACCGCATCAGCTGCAGTGATTGGGTTGCCACTAGCAAACTTTAGATCGGGTTGTAAGGTAAACGTAAATGTTTTACCATCAGGTGAAATAACCCAACTCTTTGCAATAACACCCAAAATATTAGAAACGTTTTGTAAATCAAACTTAACTAATGTCTGATAACTGTTACCTAAAATTTCACCCGTACTAAATTCAAACGACTCGGCAGGGTCAAGCGTCATCATGTCATCAATTGACCAAGCCATAACCAGCGTGTCTGCAGGTGTTTTAGCCTGAACATATGTTGCCCAAGAAAACCCAATCAAGGTTAAAACAAGCGATAAAAATGCACTTAGCAATTTCCTACTATTATTCATGAGTGAAAATTTACCGTGTTTACTGTGATAATTTTTGGTGTTTTAGGTGTGTAAATATTGCGGATAATTGCATCATTTAAAATACGTTGCGCTTAATAACGTGAGGTATTTAAAAAAAATTAAAGTAAAGCCGCATCAACTACTTCTACCCAATGACGTACAGGCGTATCTGTACCTGATTGCAAATGACCAATACAACCAATATTTGATGACAGAATCATGTCAGGTTTAGCTTTTGCAATGTGCCCCAGTTTTCGATCGCGTAGCTGGGTTGAAATTTCAGGTTGCAATACCGAATACGCACCAGCTGAACCACAACATAAATGGGTTTCATTAAACGGCGTTAACAACATACCCAAATCAGTAAATAGTTTTTCAGACTGAGGCTTTAAGCCCTGCCAATGCTGCAACGTGCACGGTGGGTGAAACGCTGATTTTTGAGGAAACTTTTTTGGGTCAAGCTGCGCTTTTAACTCAACAGCCATAGGTGCCACGATTTCTGCAATATCAAGTACCTTGTCACTGATACGACGTGCTTTTTCAGCATAGTTCACATCGTGTCTAAGGTGATGCCCATACTCACGCACGGTTGCACCACAACCCGACGCGTTCATCACAATGGCTTCCACCTGACCTGAATCAATTAAAGGCAACCATGCGTCAATATTAGCTCGCATATTTTTTAAACCGGCCTCTTGATCGTCTAAGTGAAAACTTAAAGCACCGCAACAACCCGAACCAGGAATCGTTTTTGCACCAATACCCAAACGATTCAGTACACGAACGGTTGCAGCATCGATTGAAGGCAACATACCAGGCTGAGCACAACCCGCTAACAAAATCACTTGACGGGCATGATGAGCCACTTCAGGCAAGACACCGGCGTCTCTTCGCGCAACCACTTTGCGCTTAATAGACTCAGGTAAAAATTCACGAACAGATTGACCCAAGCGATACGCCACAGGAAAAATCGGTGAGGTTAAACCCTTTTTTAAAGCGGTACGCATAATGCGCTCACCCAAAGGTCGCTTCACTTGCACGTCGATCATTTCACGGCCTAAGTCGATCAAGTGGCCATATTGAACGCCTGATGGGCAAGTGGTTTCACAATTACGACAGGTCAAGCATCGATCTAAGTGAATTTGTGTTTCACGCGTCGCACCGCGCCCTTCAGCCATTTCTTTTATTAAATAAATACGACCGCGTGGGCTGTCTAACTCGTCACCTAAAATTTGATAGGTTGGACATGTTGCCGTGCAGAACCCACAATGCACACACTTACGCAATATTTCATCGATCTCATGACCGAGAGTTGAATTCTGGAGTGCTGGCGTTAAATTTGTTTGCATATCGCTTTTCTCACAAGCCTAAAACTAATCGACCTGGGTTGAATAACCCGTGGGGATCAAACTCGTGTTTTAAGCGTTTCACAATTTGATGAATATCGGCCGACATCGGATGAAATACACCCTCTGCAGGGCACTGGTCTATGTGTTCACGTTTAAATAACGTTGCATGACCACGCGCTTTAACTGCTGCATCACGCACGGTTTGAGCATTAACATCAGCTGCAAGCCAACGCACCTCACCCGCTAAATCAAAAGCTGTCGGCCCCAGGTTTAACGCAGGTGTGTTGGCGGCAACCGCTAAACGCCAAAGTGGTTTGTGTGTAAAAAAATCAAATTGTTGTTCTCTAAAATCGTGCCACCATTTATTGGCAGTATCAGCCGCTAAAACTTTACCGCCCAACGTTTTAATAGCGAGAGCAACAGCGGGCTCAGCGCCTGCAAGTCGAATCGACAAGGTACCGCTTTGGCAGACTACGTTTTGGCCATTTGCGTTTTGGTTATTTTCGTCGCTAACATTTGGCAACCACGCGACGCACTTAATCGGCATGGCAAGCGCGCGCACCCCTCTACAGCGTTCAAGTGCTTGAGATTCAGTCATATCAAACTGCAACGTTTGGTCAAAGCGCATGACGGGCATCACTTTGATTGAAACACGCACGATTGCACCAAAAATACCCATTGAACCAGACAATAAACGAGGTATGTCATAACCCGCTACGTTTTTCATAACCTCACCGCCAAAGGTCAAAACGCGCCCTTCAGCATCAAGCAATTGTGTACCCAAAACATAATGCCTGAGGGGGCCTGCTGAAAAACTGTTGGGACCTGACAAGCCAGCTGCCACGCAACCACCCAGAGTGGCTTGGTCACTAAACTCTGGCGGATCAAAGGGCAACATTTGGCCAGCTTCAGCCAAAGCAGACATAATTTCACTTAAAGGTGTGCCCGCCATAGCTGTTAAAACGAGCTCGCTCGGTTCGTAGGTCACAATACCATTTAAGCTTTTCATGTCAAGAGTCACTGCACCGTCATCTAGATCGGAATCAGGGTTACCGTAAAAAGCTTTACTACCCCCGCCACGTATATGAATAGGCTTCAAACTATTACGGGCAGCCAAAACTTTTTCAGTCATGTGACTAAGAGCATAATTCATCATCATTAAAACCGCGGAATATCTGAAAACGGCAGTTTGCCACCGTGAATATGCATTTTGCCGTATTCAGCGCAACGTGCCAAAGTGGGTATAACCTTTTCTGGGTTTAATAAGCAGTCAGGGTCAAAGGCGCGCTTAACTGCTAAAAAACTATCTAACTCATCACGTGAAAACTGCACACACATTTGATTGATTTTTTCTAAACCGACACCGTGCTCGCCAGTAATCGTGCCACCCACTTCAACAGACAGTTCCAGAATAGCCGCACCAAAATCTTCAGCTCGCCTGACTTCGTCGGGAATGTTTGAATCAAACATAATTAAGGGGTGTAAGTTGCCATCGCCCGCATGAAATACGTTAGCGCAACGCAAGTTATAGGTCGTTTCCATTTCATTAATAGCGGTTAATACGCGCGCGAGGTGGCGACGTGGAATGGTGCCATCCATACAGTAATAATCTGGTGATACACGGCCTGCAGCCGGAAATGCGTTTTTACGCCCAGCCCAAAAAAGCAAACGCTCTTGCTCACTTTTAGACGTTTGCATACGTGTAGCACCCGCTTCTTTAAAAACAGCTTCCATACGTGCAATTTCGTCACTGACCTCTTGAACGGTACCATCAGATTCGCACAGCAAAATAGCTTTTGCTTCAGTGTCATAACCCGCTTTTACAAAAGGCTCAACCATTTGTGTGGCGCGTTGATCCATCATTTCAAGACCCGCGGGAATAATGCCGGCACCAATGATTTTAGAAACTGCGTCGCCTGCTTTTTCAACATCATCGAAACTGGCCATTACAACTTGTGCCAGAACGGGTTTAGGTAATAAACGAAGCGTGACTTCTGTAACCACACCTAACATGCCTTCAGAGCCGATAAAAACAGACAATAAATCTGGCCCTTGTGCATCGGGCGCTTCAGAGCCGAGCTCAACAATATCGCCACTCATATTTATAAAACGTACTTTTAAAACATTATGAATGGTTAAGCCATACTTTAAGCAATGCACACCGCCTGAATTTTCAGCAATGTTACCGCCAATGGTGCATGCAATTTGACTTGATGGGTCAGGCGCATAGTACAAGCCATAGGGTGCAGCAGCCTCAGATACAGCAAGATTGCGCACGCCTGGCTCGACCACAGCAATCGCGGCGTGCTCATCTATTAATTTAATACGATTAAATTTAGCCAAACCCATTAGAACCCCTTGGGCGTGAGGCATAGCGCCGCCAGAAAGCCCAGTACCCGCACCACGCGCCACCACAGGAGCATTCAAATTTTTACAAATACGCAGCACGGCCTGAACCTGCACTTCTGTTTCAGGCAACACCACAAGCATTGGTTTTTGGCGATACAACGACAAACCATCGCACTCGTAAGGGCGAAGTTGCTCGTCTCGGCTCAAAATACAATGAAGCGGCAATACCCCTTTCAAGGCAAGCAACAACGCATCAGCATCAACAGATTGATTATTTCGTGCAAAAGCTTGATCAACAGGTGAGTTCATAAACATCTCGCAAAGAATTAATATTAACTTTAACTTATCATCACCATAAAATGTAAGGGTGAAAACCCGAAATAGCCCTTTACTTTCCAGTGGTTAATACGACGCGACGACGTTCACTGACTGCTTTAGCCAACCCTCTGAGCACTTGTTCTGTAGCATTCCAGTCAATACACCCATCTGTAATACTCTGACCGTAAGTTAATGGCTGGCCTTGAACATGATCTTGGCGACCAGCAACTAAGTGACTTTCAACCATAACCCCAATAATTCGAGTGTCGCCCAATGCAATTTGGTGGGCAATATCAGTGCATACAGCAGGCTGATTTTCAGGCTTTTTAAGGCTATTCGCATGGCTAGCGTCAATCATAATGCGCTGTGCTAACCCAGCTTTAGCCAACTCATCACATGCGCTTTGAACGCTTGAAGCATCGAAATTTGGCGTTTTACCGCCCCGTAAAATAACGTGACAGTCTTCGTTGCCTTCGGTTGAAACGATGGCAGAGTGCCCGCCTTTAGTTACCGATAGAAAGTGATGCGGTTGTGATGCGGCTTTCATGGCCTCAACAGCAATACGTACATTACCATCGGTACCGTTCTTAAAGCCTACTGGGCAAGATAAGCCCGAGGCAAGCTCTCGGTGAACCTGACTTTCAGTGGTTCGAGCGCCAATAGCCCCCCAAGACACTAAATCAGCAATAAACTGCGGTGTAATCATATCTAAAAACTCACACCCCGCAGGTAAGCCGAGCTCGTTTACATCAATCAGCACCTTGCGTGCCAAGCGCAGGCCTTTATTGATTTGGAAGCTACCGTCCATATCAGGGTCGTTAATTAAGCCTTTCCAACCAACGGTTGTTCGGGGTTTTTCAAAATAGACGCGCATAACTATTTCAAGATCATCTTTAAGCTCGTCACGTAATACTTTCAAGCGAACGGCATATTCATGGGCAGCCACTGGGTCATGAATTGAACAAGGGCCGATCACAACCGCCACGCGATCATCCATACCGTGCAAAATGCGATGTAAAGCTTGTCGTGACTGATAAACAACCTTTGCAACATACTCTGATGTCGGCAGTTCTTGCATGGTGTGCGATGGTGGGGTCAGTTCTTTGATTTCGCGAATTCTTAAATCATCAGTATTGTGTGACACGAAGCGCTCCTGAGTGGCCAATTATTAAGTCTAGTGATTAAGTCTGAGTATTAGGTGTTGGTATTAGGTGTTGGTATTAGGTAAGCATATTAAATATGGGTCTTCAGTTTAAGCATTGAGCAAAAAAAAACCGCCAGTTAATGTGGCGGTTTGTTCGATTCGGTTTTACTTTAAATTACGCGTAACCGATTCTCCGCCAAGTTGAGGGGAAAACAATAAAAATAAAACCAGAAGCGAGCAATAGATATTTTCATATTAGTCAATTTAACACAATTATCAAGCCCTTAAAGACTCTAAGGTGCCAAAGGCATTGAAAGGGCTATCAGACCGTACTGTAACCAGAAATAAAATCAACCACTTCACCCTTTTCATTCAACATGTGCCGTTTGATGGTGCCAATATCACCACCATAGACTTGAATGCTAACGGATGACTCTTGCTCGATATGATTAGCGACTTTGTGCCAATCACCCACAGTAGGTGATACCGCCTCAATTTGACCCTGCTTTAAAATATGCGACATGCCCTGAGGATTAATGTTGCCATCAACAAAATGAAATTCGTCGCAAAGCTCAGCCCCTTTAAGCATACCTATCAGCCCCCAGACCGTATGATTGTGAATCGGCGTGTGCTGACCTGGGCCCCAAACAAAACTCACAACCGAATAACGATTTAAAGGGTCTTTATATAGAAGATGTTGCGCATATTTGTCTGCATTAGGTTGCACGCAGTCATCAGGCAACCAAGCGTCGTCAGCAATCAATTTTTTTAAGTACGATTTCGCCTGGGGAAAAATCTCACTTTCAATATCTGTAGAAGAAACCAGAAGGTTCATTGATTCTATAAAAGATTTAAATTGACCCTGATCTTTTTGAAGAATTTTATCTATATTTTTCATTTAAGTCCCTTAATACTTATCTAGTGGCAGGCACGACCAACCCATCAGCAAAGCAAAATACAAACATTAAGTTATAACGATCAAAAAATAATACTTAATCGTTAAAACAAAGATCACTTTTACATCGCTATTAGCAAACTTTCACATCGCTTTAAGCTAACTTTTACATCACAATTAGCTAACATTTACATTGTTTTAAGCTAACTGCCACATCACTATTAGCTAACTTTTACATTGTTTTTAGATCATTTTTTTTAGCGATTGGCTATTAACGTAATGTATCAATCTAGCTTTAAGGCCCGGGCGTGCTGCAGACTTAATTAAATGATATAAATCAGCTGCTTTGTCAGACTCTTGCATGCCCAACACGCTATAAAGGCTAGCCTGAGTTGATGAATCTAACAAATGTGATTTTTTGTTCGCAGAGTCAATCACTACAGACCACTCGTTTGCACCAACGCAAGCATGAACAAAATTCATTTCTAAAGCTTGTGTGCAATTAAAATAACTTGTTGTTTCAAGCACGCTGAGCGCCCTTTCCTTACCCACTATTTCTGCAAACCGTCTTGTTCCCAAAACAAGACCAAACTTTAGCCCGGGCATTCTAAAAACAGTATCTTCGGTCGCTACACGTTCTTTGCAGACTGCAAATAAATCTACGCCCGCACCAAATACTTTACCGTGAGCGAGGGCTAATGTTAAACAAGGTGAGTTTGCGATGCTTTGCAGTAATAATTCAATACGAACAAACCTCAACAACAAATCAGCCTCGCTGCTTTGTTCGAGGTCTGACAAATCAAACCCTGCACAGAAACTTTTTCCGGCACCTTTTAAAACCAATACGCGCGCGCCATGCGTATGCGCTTGATCAACGGCTGCTTGCAACTGATCGACCCACTCACTTGACATGGCGTTAAGCTTGTCTGGACGGTTGAGTGTCAGCACCCACATGTCACCTTGTTGCTCAGTCAAAATCAACGGGTTCATGCTACTTAACCTTGCCCTTCAAGGCACCAAAAACCTCATCATTATGTTCACCTAAAGCTGGGGGCCGCCGTTTAATTTTCAAAGACTTTGAATCAATACGTATCGGTGAACCGAATGTTTGGGTCTGAACACCGTTGGGAAGGTCTATAGGCTGAACCCAATTCATATAGCTCACTTGAGGGTCAGCTAAAACTTGTGAATAGGTATTAATTGGGGCACATGGCACACCTGCAACCCTGAAACGTTCAAGCCATACTGCAGCAGTATTAGACGCGAACTCACCTTCAAGAATTATCAATAAATCGTCTTGATGTTTTGCTCGACTGGTAGGGTTAGTAAATCGGTCGTCTTCTAATAAATCTAACCTGTTCACAGTTTCGCAAACTGAACGCCATAGCGCGTTATTACCCGCTGCCATACCAAAATAATCATCTTTTGCTTTAAAAACGCGGTACGGCGCATTACGCGGGTGGGCTGAACCTAATTTTATAGGGTCACGACCACCACCAAAATATTCCGAGGTTTGCAAGGCGGCTATACCCAACGTAGCGCCCAACATCGATATATCTAGGTGCGTACCTTGGCCAGTTTGCGCAACACGACGTAAAGTTGAGGCGATAGAAAAAGCCCCGTAAAGCCCTGCTGTAAAGTCTGAAACAGGTACACCACACTTAACAGGGGCACCCCCTGCTTCGCCCGTGACGCTCATCAAACCACTCATTGCTTGAATGGTTAAATCAAAGCCGCCTTCTTTGGCACGCGGGCCCTCTTGCCCATAGGCAGAAATAGAGCAATAAATTAACTTTGGGTTGATACTTGAAAGCGCTTCATAACCCAAACCCAATCTGTTCATAACACCCGGTCGATTGTTTTCAATCAAAACGTCGGCATCACCAATGAGCGCTTTGAATAAATCAACATCTGTTGATAATTTAAGGTTCAACGTAACCGAACGTTTATTCCTATTTAGCGAAGCAAAATTTTCGCTGTACCCATCAGTCAACGGTGGCCAACTTCTTAGCGTATCGCCACCGTCTGGGTTTTCAACTTTTATCAGATCAGCGCCCATATCAGCCAGTAGCATGCCACAGAATGGTCCTGCAGCAACATTACATAATTCAACAACCTTAATGCCGGTCAAAGGTAAATCGCTAGACATTCTCAACCCATGGGTAAAATTAAGCTGCAAAAATGCGCGTTAAGCCGTGCCGCCCACAGTCAAGCCATCAATACGAATGGTTGGCATGCCAACACCTACCGGCACGCTTTGGCCTTCTTTACCGCATGTTCCAACACCACTGTCAAGCTTCATGTCATCACCAATCATTGAAACCCGGGTCAAAGCATCAGGGCCGTTACCGATCAGTGTGGCACCCTTTACTGGGTATGTGATACGACCGTTTTCAATCATATAGGCTTCAGATGCTGAAAAAACAAATTTACCGCTTGTGATGTCGACCTGACCACCCCCAAAATTAGCAGCATACAAACCTTTTTTAACTGAAGCAATAATTTCTTTCGGGGAATCGCTTCCACCCAACATGAAGGTATTGGTCATACGCGGCATAGGCAAATGAGCAAACGACTCGCGGCGGCCATTACCCGTTGGAGCTGTTTTCATTAAACGTGCATTGTGAGAATCTTGCAAATAGCCTTTTAAAATACCGTCTTCAATCAGCACATTACGCTGTGTTTGGTTGCCTTCGTCATCAATGTTGAGCGAACCCCGACGATCTGCAATGGTGCCGTCATCAATCACAGTGACGCCCTTGGCTGCAACTCGCTGACCGACTCGCCCAGAAAAAACACTTGACCCTTTACGGTTAAAGTCGCCCTCAAGGCCATGTCCTACCGCTTCATGCAGAAGAATACCCGGCCAACCCGCACCCAGCACAACAGCCATCTCACCTGCGGGAGCAGGTTTAGCATCAAGATTGACCAACGCCTCATCTACCGCTTGAGCAACGTACTGATCAAGCATGCTGTCATCAAAATAAGCCAACCCGGTTCGACCACCACCACCGGCATGGCCACTTTCACGACGACCATTACGCTCAACAATGACGTTTAAAGACAAACGCACCAATGGACGAACGTCTGCTGCTAAGCGGCCATCACTGCCCAATACCATCACCACGTCGTATTCCATACCTAAGCCCGCCATGACCTGCACTACGTGTGGATCGCGTTGACGTGCTTTTTTCTCTAGACGCTCTAACAGCTGAACTTTTTCAGTGGCATCAAGTGTGGCCAAAGGGTCAATAGGGCCGTATAAATTTCTGCCTTTCGTTTTTGATCTTAACGTTGTGGGCACTTGACGCGATTGGCCTTGACGACCAATTTCACGCACGGAACGTGACGCATTCAGTATGGCGTCAAGCGACAACGTGTCTGAATATGCAAACGCAGTTTTTTCACCCGAAATAGCGCGAACACCAACACCCTGCTCAATTGAGAAGCTACCGGTTTTAACAATACCTTCTTCTAAATTCCAACCCTCACTACGGGTGTATTGAAAATAGATGTCTGCATAATCAATACGATGATCAAAAATTTCGCCCATTGCGCGATCAAGGTGGTCATGCTTTAAACCCCAGGGTTCAAGCAATAGAGATTGAGCAGTTTCAATAGGTGTCATGGCAGATAAAGCTTGGTTCATGCTGATTCACATCGTATGTAGAGTTTAGTTATTAATAGCTTACAACGATTGGCGGGCGTAAAACCCGATACCCGCTAGAGAACGCGGTGTTTAAGCGCCGGTAATGCCTGACGAACACTGTCAATATGGGCAAAGTCAATATTTCCGCTCACCACCCCTTGCCCTTCGGCTATTTCTGCAATGACCTCACCCCAAGGGTCAATCAGCATAGAATGACCCCAAGTTCTGCGGCCATTGGTATGAACCCCTCCTTGTGCTGGTGCTAATACGTAACATTGGTTTTCAATCGCGCGGGCTTTTAACAAGACTTCCCAATGCGCTTTACCCGTTGTGTAAGTGAAAGCAGACGGCACCACAATCAGGTTAACGGGACCCATTGCCCGATAAATTTCGGGGAATCGTAAGTCATAGCAAATTGAAACCCCAGTTTTGCCCGCTGGCCCCTCGAACGTAATAGGCTGATGACCCGCTAAGATTGTTTTCGATTCGTCATACTTTTCATCGCCACGTTCAAAACTAAATAAATGAACCTTGTCGTAATGGCAGACATTTTCACCTTTATTATTAAAAACGATGTGGGTATTGAATATTTTTTCAGGGTTTTTTGTTTTAATGGGAATAGTGCCACCACCAACCCATACACCTAATTCTTGTGCCAAATCACTTAAAAAGCTTTGAATTAAGCCATTATTTAGCGTTTCAGATGTAGCCAACTTATCTTGATCTTGAAGCCCCATTATACAAAAATACTCGGGTAAAACAATGAGTTGTGCACCGTCATCAGCTGCTTGACGAATTAAAATGTTAGCTTTTTTTAAGTTGTCAGCGACATTATCTGATGAAACCATTTGAACTGCTGCAACACGAACATTTGATTTCATTTTATTCTCAGTAAACATTAAGCATAATTAGAAAACTAATTTTAAATCACTTAGCAGGCGGTTTCAAATATGAAGCGCAATAAGGCGACAGCTATATTCGTTATCACTAAATATGCTACAGGTCTTGGCAGATAAGCAAATTAAGGGTAGCCTAAATAAATCAAATATATTGGAAAGCGTTAAAGAAATTCTTAACCTCTTAAAAGACGCGTTATAATAAAAAAACTTAAATTTAAAACTTTTATTTGAATACTGACTAATTATTTAAGGCATTATTCATGACAGCTACTGATTTAGCAACTTCATTATTTATTAATAATTCAATAACTATTCGCTATTCACTCTCTCATAAATAAGCAGTTATTTATCAACTTGGCAATTATTTTAAATAAAACTTAGAACATTTTATAAAGGAAATACCATGGCACGTCAAAATTATGCTGTTATGCAAGCAAAAATTGAAAAAGAAATCAATCGCTTACGTAAACAATCTGAAACTTTACAAGTTAAAAATCGTAAACCAATCATTCAGTCAATTGTGAAGTCAATGAAAGAATACGGCATCAGTATCAATGAACTTTCTGCAGTGGTTAATAAAACGAGCGTAAGTAAAGAGCGGCCTGCAAGTACAGCTAAAGTTAAAAAAACAACTCAACCTAGAGGCCCCGTAGCCATTAAATACCGTCACCCCGAAACACATGCCACCTGGACTGGCCGGGGCAAACCCCCTCGCTGGGTTTCCGATGCAGAAGCAGCCGGCACAATGCGCACGCACTTTCTAATTACACAAGCTTAAATCATCGCTTACTTCTGCCACTTAAAAGCACTGTTTTTTTATCATTTAGAGTTGTTTAGTTTTAAAGTTTTTTTGTTATTTAAAACTTAGATCATGAACCACTCAAGCACTAACCACTCAACGTTTACGTTAGAGTGGTTTTTTTCTTTTGTAGGTCAACTTTCATGTTTTGCGCCAAGCCTCATACAATAGAGCTATATTCATTTGATGGTGTTTCATTAAAATATGACTACATTTCGCTCAGACTACCAGCCATACCCCTTTCTCATACCCGACGTACATCTTTCGTTTGATTTAGATCCGAGCTCAACGCGTGTGACTTCGACATTAAGCGTTACACGCAAGCCTGAATTGACTGAGGCAGATTTGGTTTTAAATGGTGAAGGCTTAACGCTTGAAAGCCTAAAAGTTGATGGCAAAGCTTGGCCAAACCAACGTTACATTTGTGACAGCAAACACCTCATTATTAAAGACCTACCCCTTTCTTGTGTCGTATCAATCACATCTTTGTGCCACCCCGATCAAAACGCAAGCTTAATGGGCCTATACATTTCAGGCCATCATTTTTTTACGCAATGTGAAGCCCAAGGTTTTAGACGTATTACTTGGTTCGCCGACCGACCCGATGTGATGTCAGTTTACACAGTTTCAATTCAAGCCGACTCATCAAATTATCCTGTTTTATTATCAAACGGCAACCTAATTTCGAGCAATGTTTTGCCAAATGGCAAGCAGGTGTCAGTTTGGCATGACCCTTTTCCCAAGCCTTGTTATTTATTTGCTTTGGTTGGAGGTAAATTTGATTGCCGCGAAAAACATATACAGACCCAAAGTGGGCGTGATGTTTTATTACAAATTTACAGCGATTTAGGTACCTACCCGCAAACCGAATGGGCCATGCAAAGCTTAGAGCAATCGCTTAAGTGGGACGAAAAGCGATACAACTTAGAACTAGACCTTGAACGTTTCATGATTGTTGCTGCGCGCGACTTCAACATGGGTGCAATGGAAAATAAAGGGTTAAATATTTTCAATGCGGCATACGTATTAGCAGACGCACAAACGGCTACAGACGCTAGTTTTTCTGCCGTACAAGCAGTTATAGGTCACGAATACTTTCATAATTGGACAGGTAATCGCGTGACTTGTCGAGACTGGTTTGATTTAAGCCTCAAAGAAGGCCTCACTGTCTTTCGTGACCAGTCGTTTACGGCCGATATGATGGCTCACGATTTAACCGATCAAGCTGCTGCTAGCGCGCGCGCCATAAAAAGAATTGACGATGTCATTACATTGCGCGCTGTTCAGTTTCCTGAAGACAATGGGCCCATGGCACACCCCATTAGGCCTGAAAGTTATCAAGAAATTAGTAATTTTTATACTGCAACAGTTTATGAAAAAGGGTCTGAAGTCATTCGCATGATTCACACCTTGCTCGGTGAAAAAACGTTCCAATTAGGCATGCGTACTTATTTTTTACGTCATGACGGTCAAGCCGTAACCTGCGATGACTTTGTAAATGCAATGGAATGGGCCTGGCAACAAGACAACCCTGAGCACAACTTAAATGTGTTCAGGCGGTGGTACAACCAAGCCGGCACCCCCACTGTTCAGGTTGCCATTCAAATAATCGACGAAAGCAAAAATTGCATCATTACATTGTCGCAATATTGCGCACCAATTGGGGTAGAACGCGAAGCAGGCTTACCCAAGCACCCATTTCACATACCGTTTGCAATAGGTTTTGTCACTAAAGAAGGACAATCACTTGAGCTAGAAGCCAAACCGATTGACCCACAACCACAACATGGTGTTTTGAATAACGTGAAAGCGGGTTCAACATTGCTGTTGAACCTACTTGAAACTGAACAAAGCTGGTTAGTGTCAGGTCTCGAAGCAGGTGCTGTTCCATCGTTGCTACGCGACTTTTCAGCCCCTGTTCGCGTTCAAGCGCTCCTCAGTCAGCCTGATCTCACCCATTTGGCGCGGTATGACGATAACGCTTTTGTGCGATGGGAATCGACCCAATCGTTGATTGCACAACACTTATTAAAGTCTGCTCAACATTGGCGAACCAACTCAATCACCCTTACGCCAAATGCAGCGTTATTAAGTCTCATTCAGGCGCAGTTAAAAGATACCCGTATTGATGCGGGCTACATGACTCGTTTAATCGGCTTGCCAAGTGATAAATACTTGCTTGAATGCATGTTACACATGGATCCTTTATCAATTGCTCATGCACGGCTAAGTTATCAAAAAGCATTAGGCTTAACATTGGCCGATGACCTTTTATTGGCCATTGATAGAACCACCGTATCAAAACCTTATAAAGCTAACCCCCAACAATCAGGTCAACGTGCGTTTATACATTTAATTTTAAATTGGTTATGTTGCGCCGACAACAAACACGCGATTAATCATGCTATCTCGCGCTATACCCAGGCCGATAATTTAACTGACCGCTTCGGCGCAATGGCCGCCCTTTCAATGAGTACACAGCACACGCATTACGCCGATACCCTGACGCATTTTTATGAAACGTGGCAGCATGAAGCGTTAGTGATTGATAAGTGGTTCGCGTTGCAATCAGTCAACCCAAGTGCCACCTGCACGACCATCGATGGCCTAATGCAACACCCTGCATTTAATTTGCGCAACCCAAATCGAGCGCGTTCAGTGATCTTTCAGTTTTGCACCAATAACCCGTTGGGTTTTCATAAAGAAGATGCATCAGGTTATGATTTCTGGGCACAACAAGTGATAGCGATTGACGCCTTTAACCCCGAAATTGCAGCCCGTCTGGCACGCGTGCCAGACCATTGGGCAAGGCACATTGAACCTGCACAATCTTCAATGAAACTTGCCCTTCAAAAGGTACATACACATCCTGGGTTGTCTAGTAATACACTTGAAATTATTTCTAAATCACTCACGCTTTAAAACTTTACCTTGATATCTAACTTATTAACTTCCTATCATCTACCTAGTTAAACTACCTTGCTAACAGAGTTCATCGAACCATGAAAAGAAAAACCCTCACCCAGTACCTTGTTGAGCAGCAACGATCAGCCAACGCGTTACATGCAGAATTAAGATTGTTAATTGAAATTGTTTCGCGCGCCTGTAAAACAATTAGTCACTCAGTGAGCAAAGGCGCTTTAGGCGGCGTTCTAGGAAGCCTTGAAAGTGAAAACGTGCAAGGCGAAGTGCAAAAAAAACTCGACGTCATTTCAAACGAAGTATTACTTGAAGCCAACGAATGGGGTGGTCATTTGGCCGCCATGGCCTCAGAAGAAATGGAAACCATTCACCTCATTCCGAACCGTTACCCTAAAGGCGAATACCTACTTTTATTTGATCCTTTAGATGGTTCATCAAACATCGACGTGAATGTTTCAATTGGTACTATTTTTTCAGTTTTAAAAGCACCTGCTTCGGCTTCTGGTCGAGATATTAACGAAAATGATTTTTTACAACCCGGGCATGCTCAAGTCGCAGCGGGTTATGCTATTTATGGTCCACAAACAATGTTGGTCTTAACCATTGGGCAAGGTTTGGTTGGCTTCACTCTTGATCGTGAAATGGGCTCTTGGATACTGACACATGAAGACATAACAATTCCTGAAGACACCAAAGAGTTTGCCATTAATATGTCTAATATGCGCCATTGGGCACCTCCAATGCAGCGTTACATAAAAGAGTGCTTAGAGGGCGCCGAAGGTGAACGTAATAAAAATTTCAATATGCGCTGGATAGCGTCAATGGTTGCAGATGTTCATCGTCTCATTACCCGTGGTGGCGTTTTTATGTACCCGTGGGACAGCCGTGAACCCAATAAACCAGGCAAATTGCGCTTAATGTATGAAGCTAACCCAATGAGCATGCTTGTTGAACAAGCCGGTGGCATGGCGACTAATGGCACGCAGCGTATTCTTGATATTATGCCCAGCGCACTGCACGAACGTGTCAGTGTCATTTTGGGATCAAAAAATGAGGTGGCTCGCGTAACGCAATACCACCTCGAAGCAGAGCAGGAATCGGCTTGATGTTGCAAGTAAGCATCTCAAGCTAGCAATACTAACTAACCCCCTTAAACTGAAATTAAAAACAATTTTAAAAGCTTCAGTTTAAGGGTGCACACACTGTATTTTCTATGGTGTTAAAGCCACTTATACGACTTGTAATCAACTTGTACAGTACTTGTGAACAACTCGCACCCTACTTGTAATCTACTTGTACAGTACTTGTGAACAACTCGCACTCTGCTTTCAATCTACTTGAAATTTTGATTTATTCTAAGTTAAAAACAGTGGCCCCAATTGTTTGGCGTGCAGCTAAAGCCGCGTGCGCTTGAGGGGCTTGATCTAAGCTGTAACGTTGCTCAATTAAGACCTTTATTTTCTTCTTCAAGATCATGTCAAACAACTCATCAGCAGCCGCTTGTAACTTTTCATGTGTATTAACATGTGTTGCTAATGTTGGCCGAGTTACAAACAATGAACCTTTAACAGCCAATATACCTAAATTGACATTTTCAACAGCCCCAGAAGCATTACCAAAACTCACCATCAAACCACGTGGCTCTAAGCTGTCTAAAGAACGTTCCCATGTGTCTTTGCCGACACCGTCATACACCACGGGTACTTTTTTACCTTTAGTCAGTTCAATTACCCGCTCTACTAAGTTTTCTTTGCTGTAATCGATTGTTTCCCAAGCGCCGTATTGCTTGGCAATGGCTGCTTTTTCAGGAGAAGATACTGTACCTATTAATTTCACACCCAGCGCACGAGCCCATTGGCAAGCAATCAGACCAACGCCACCTGCCGCAGCATGAAAAAGAATTTTTTCATGGCCTTGCAAACGATACGTTTGACGGAATAAATACTGAACCGTCAAACCTTTAAGCATCACAGCAGCTGCATCTTCATAAGAAATCTTGTTCGGTATTTTGACCAAATTATTTTGTGGAACATTACGAATATAAGTATAAGCACCCAGAGCGCTTTGAGCATAGGCAACTCGATCGCCCACCTTAAAACGCTTAACATCTTTACCCACTGCAATGACCTCACCCGCCCCTTCAAACCCCAAGCCATGGGGTAAGGGCGAATTGTAAAGCCCCGTTCTGAAGTAAATATCAATAAAATTTAAACCTACAGCGTATTGACGAACTGTCACTTCATGCTCGGTTGGCGCGGCGACTGCCACCTCAACCATGTTCATGACGTTCGCGTCGCCATGCTGCTCAATACGAATGGCTTTAGTTAGCATATTCATTGGTTATTCCCCTGAAATAAACAGTTTAAAAAGATTCAATATGGTGTTGTAACGTAAAACGCTCAGTGTATCGCTTGGCGCGGTAAAATAACATTTTTATGAAGGTTTAAAAAAATTATGGCAGGACACAGCAAATGGGCCAATATTCAGCACCGCAAAGGGCGGCAAGATGCCAAGCGTGGCAAATTATGGACCAAAATCATAAGAGAACTAACGGTTGCAGCCCGTGCCGGTGGGGGTGACCCCGATGCAAACCCTCGTTTGCGCCTAGTGTGGGACAAAGCCATGGGCGCCAATATGCCTAAAGACAATATGCAACGTGCCATTGCGCGCGGCGTAGGCGGGGTTGATGGTGAAAACTACGAAGAAATTCGGTACGAAGGTTATGGCCCTAATGGCGCTGCTGTCATTGTTGACTGCATGACTGACAACCGCACCAGAACCGTAGCAGATGTTCGCCATGCATTTACAAAAAATGGTGGAAACATGGGCCAAGAGGGTTCTGTCGCTTTTACCTTTCAGCACTGTGGTCAATTTTTATTTGCACCAGGCACCTCTGAAGACAAAGTCATGGAAATCGCGCTTGAAGCAGGCGCTGATGATGTTATAACTGACGAAGAAGGCGTTATTGAAGTCATTTGCCAGCCGCCGCACTTTAGCGCCGTTCAAGCTGCTATGAAAGCAGCTGGCCTAACACCAGAAATGGCTGATGTCATTATGAAGCCTCAAGCAGAAATTGTCTTGACGGGTGATGACAGCATTCGCATGCAAAAGATACTTGACACACTCGACTCGCTTGATGATGTGCAAGAAGTCTATACCAATGCTGTGTTCCCAGATTCTGAAGGTTAACGTATGAAATTGCTAGTCATTGGTTCAGGTGGCCGTGAACATGCCATGGTCTGGAAGTTACAGTCTTCACCTTTGGTAACACATATTTATGTTGCACCCGGTAATGGTGGAACAGCTCAAATGCCGGGTGTAACAAATGTTGCCATTGAAGACCCCCAAGATCTAAAAGATTTTGCACTCTTACAAAAAATCGACTTAACAATCGTTGGTCCTGAAGCGCCTCTTTCAAAAGGGGTTGTTGACGTTTTTAAATCGTCAGGTTTACGTATTTTTGGCCCTAGCCAAGCAGCGGCACAACTTGAAAGTTCAAAAGATTTTGCTAAGCAGTTTATGGAACGCCATGGCATACCCACTGCAGCCTATCAAACCTTTACCGATGCCCAGCTTGCACATCAATACATAGACGCCCAAGGCGCACCGATTGTCATTAAAGCAGACGGTTTAGCTGCCGGTAAGGGTGTTGTTGTCGCGATGACACTTGATGAAGCCCATGCAGCTGTTCAATCAATGCTGGGCGACGCAAAGCTGGGGCAAGCAGGTGCCCGTGTTGTCATTGAGTCGTGTTTAATTGGTGAAGAAGCCAGCTTCATCGTCATTTGTGATGGCACACACATTGTTCCACTCGCTACCAGTCAAGATCACAAACGCTTAACAGATGGCGACCTAGGCCCCAACACAGGGGGCATGGGCGCTTATTCGCCCGCCCCGGTTGTATCATCTTTAATACACGATCGTTTAATGAAAGAAGTGATTGAACCAACCATTCAAGGCATGACAGATGACGGCATACCTTTTCAAGGTTTTTTATATGCCGGCATAATGATTGGCGAAGGCTCTGATGCCACACGACCCATCGGTGTGCTTGAATTCAATTGCCGCCTTGGTGACCCTGAAACACAACCTATTATGATGCGCTTAGAAAGCGATCTCGTCAGTTTGTTTATGCATGCAACAAATGTTTCACTGAATCAAGCAGAAGTCATATGGAATACTCGCCCAGCCATTGGTGTTGTGATGGCTAGCAGCGGCTACCCAGAAAAAACTGTAACCGGTGATGTGATTCACAACATACCCTTGCCTAATGATGATTGTGTTGTATTTCATGCTGGAACACACTTTGATGAAAATACAACTCAAACATCAGGTGGCCGCGTATTGTGCGTAACCGCATTAGGTGATGATTTAGCTCAAGCACAAGCTAGAGCCTATCAAACCGTTGATCAGATTAAATTTAAAGGCGCACAATTTCGACGCGATATTGGTTGGCGTGCACTCGAACCTAATAAGCAATGATGCAAAACGCTTAATTATGAAAAAATTATTGCCTAAATTACCTATTGATAGCGCGCATCAATACTTTCTTTCACTTCAAGCAACCATAGTTGCCGCGTTAGAAAAAGCAGAAGGTCAACCGTTTGCAAAAGACAACTGGGTTCGTGAGGAAGGCGGCGGGGGTATATCACGCTTGATTGAAGGTGGTGAACTGTTTGAGCGTGCAGGCGTTTTGTTCAGTCATGTCAAAGGTGAAACCCTACCGCCTTCAGCAACAGCACGTAAACCAGAAATGGCTGGGCGCTGCTGGGAAGCTATGGGCCTGTCTTTAGTACTTCACCCTCGCAACCCCTATATTCCTACCGTACACATGAATGTACGTATGTTTGTGGCATTTGCACCAGACGAAAATGCAGAAGACGTATTTTGGTTTGGCGGCGGCCTAGATTTAACGCCTTACTATGTCTTTGAGGAAGACGCTAAACATTTTCACCAAACATGCTATGCATCACTTTCACCTTATGGTGAAGATCGTTACAACCAATACAAAAAATGGTGCGACGAATACTTTTATCTTAAACATCGCAAAGAAACCCGAGGCATAGGAGGCATATTTTTTGATGATGTGAGCGACCCCGATTTTGCAAGTGCTTTTAACATGACCCAATCAGTGGGCAATGGTTTTCTTCACGCTTACATGCCCATTGTCGAGCAACGTCGACATACAGCCTACAGCCAGCACGAACGTGAATTTCAAGCCTACCGAAGAGGACGTTATGTTGAGTTCAACTTAGTCTTTGATCGTGGAACCCTTTTTGGTTTACAGTCTGGTGGCCGAACCGAGTCAATATTGTTGTCAATGCCACCACTAGCCACTTGGCGCTATGATTGGCAAGCGCCACAAGGTTCTAAGGAAGCTAATCTGCAACATTACTTGAGGGCTCGCGATTGGCTCAAATAGATCATCAATCGTTCCCTGCAACCATATCTAGTGATGGTGAGCAACGAATCGGTCTTTTAGGGGGGTCATTTGACCCCATACATATTGCTCATACAGAACTTGCGTGTGCAGCAAGAGATCATTTAAATTTAAATAACGTCATGTTGATTCCAGCGAGTCAACCATGGCAACGAGAAACCCTGCAAGTTAATGGCAAGCAACGACTTGAGATGGTTAAGCTTGCTATTGCAAATGAGCCAAATTTAACTGTCAATACACTTGAAATTGACCGTGGTGGCCCCACTTACACAATAGATACAATTCTTTTACTCGACCCTAAGCCTCATTACTTCTGGCTTTTAGGGGCCGATCAACTCAATAACTTTTGTACATGGCATAAATGGGCTGATATTGCAGCTCGCGTCACACTAGTTGTGGCACAGCGACCCCATTCAACTTTACATGTACCCAACCCACTACAAGAACGCATTAATAACGGTTGCGCTGCATTAGAAGTGCTTCCTTTTGAACCATTGGCTGTTTCAGCAAGCGATATACGTCAACGCTTAGCTAACAACCAATCGGTAGATGGGCTTCTAGACAAGCAAGTGATTCAATATATTAAAGCGCACAACCTTTACTGCATTAAATCGGAGAAATAATGGATATTACTAAACAACAAAGAGCTATTGTCGACGCACTTGAAGACGTGAAAGCACAAGATATAAAGGTATTTAACACCACACATTTAACAGGCTTATTTGATCGTGTCATCATTGCATCAGGCACTTCAAACCGTCAAACACGCGGTCTAGCCTCTAGCGTTGAAGACAAAGCACGCGAAATAGGTTTGCAAGTGATTGCCACTGAAGGTGAAGAAACTGGCGAATGGGTACTGGTTGATATTGGCGATATAGTCGTTCACATTATGCAGCCAGCTATTCGCACTTATTACAACCTTGAGGAAATTTGGGGTGACAAACCTGTGCACATGAAACTGGCAGCAGAATCAAAACGTGTACCTTTATCTCAAATGCAACATTCATCATTTGAAGATGAATGAAAATTGTTATTGCCTCAGTGGCACAAAAAGTACCTTATTGGGTCGTTGATGGGTGGGAAGAATACATTAAGCGTCTTCCCAGTGACTGGTCCGTTGAACTAAAAGATATAAAACCAGAACCGCGCACGTTAGGTAAAACCCCCGCAAAAATGATGCTTGCAGAAGCACAACGAATAGAACAGGCTATCAGCCAAATAAACGGTATAAAAATTGCGCTTGATGAACACGGACAAAACTTAACGACAAAACAGTTCAGCCAAATGTTGTCGAGTCAAGCATTAGAAGCTCAAACAATTGTGCTCATCATTGGCGGGCCTGACGGTTTAGATCCCACTTTTAAAAGTAAATGTAATCAGTTAGTGCGTATTTCAAGTATGACGTTACCCCATGCACTTGTTCGCGTTCTTCTTGCAGAGCAACTATATCGCGCATGGTCAATATTAGCTGGTCATCCATATCATCGCGAGTAATCGGTAGTTTCTGTACTTGTAGTCAATTGACGGCTCAGGAATGGAAATCACAGATGAAATAGCTTCTCGGTGGAAATAACTTCTCAGTGCAATTGACTTCTTATTTCAATAGAGGTTTTAGAAGTGCAGAACCCCCGGGCAAGTGAATGCGCCGGGGGTTTGC
>JBDNHM010000351.1:0-1318 GCA_041688825.1 Burkholderiaceae bacterium
ACGGGCGCTAAGGGGGCGCCGTGAATACCCACTACCTTAGCTGTGGCTCGTCTTTTTAAATCGGCTAGCAGGCTTAAAACATAGGGTGTTGCCGGTATGGTGCGGCCTTCCGCGTCTACCTTGTCATGCAAGTGAAGGGTGGCCCATTCAAAATCAACATCAGCCCATTTAAGAGTAGCCAGTTCGTTGCGTCGCGCGCCTGTCAACAATAAACATTGTAAAAATGCCGCCGTAGTGGGGTTGCCGATTTGACGTACGTACTTGAACCATAGCGCCAATTGTTCACGCTGAAGTACATCGGTTTTTTCAGTGGGTGCCTGTAATCTTTTCTTCAGGTCTTGGCATGGGTTGCCGGCGACTTCAGCAGCATATTCATTATGTGTCTTGCACCAATTAAAAAACGCGCCCAATACGGTTAAGGCCAGTGTCGCACGACGGGGGCGGCTTGTTAATTCTTTGTTAAACCATGCTTCGACGCGGGGGCGGGTGATGTCTTTAAGTGGCATCGATAACAGTTGCCGCAGAATACCTTCCTGCTGCTCGGCTGGTGCCCCAATGCGTCGCCCCCGTGTAATGATTTTGCCACCTTCAGCCACCATGCCCCTATGGTCATTCGCGTGACGCTCACTCCATACCTTATGTTTCTCGGTTGGTTTTGAACATCGGGCGGCAATATATGCTTGCCACGCTACCAGCGCGGGTTGCCCCTTAACTTGGGCCTTGGCTGCCTTGGTAATGGTGGCGGCTTTCTTTTGTTCCTTCAGTTCGCGGGGGTCGTCGCCTTGGTCAATAATGGTTTGCAGCCTTCGGGCTTCGTTCCGCGCCCCATGTGCCAGCACTTCGTTATCCATGCCGCGCTGCTCGTCAATTGACCAAGCGCCCACGCTGCCAATTGTCATGCGTAGTGTTCTGCCATTGAATACCGTTTGATAAATAAATGACTTAGCGGTTTTGGTTGCACGTACGGCCAAACCTTTAACCTCGCTATCCCATAAAAATACTTGCTTTGTATCAATGGGGCAATCAAACGCTTTAATACGGGCGCTGGTGAGTTTAAATCTAGCCATGCTGGTTGCCTTTTAGGGTTGTCTTTATTTTTCCGTGTAACAGCCGTGTAACTGTTGGTGTAACAGAATTTTATCAATATGTAACAATTCTAATCAATATCAATAAATATGTAAAGTAACCGGATAGCATTGCAGGGCTTGGTTCTAAGGGGTTTTTTCAACGTCAATAAATATCGTTAAATACCCTATATATTCTGACTCGTATTCATTGGGTTTAAGCGGTTAATAAAGAGATAATTTATGCTGGCAAT
>JBDNHM010000352.1:0-2695 GCA_041688825.1 Burkholderiaceae bacterium
ATGACTCACTTGGCTATGGTTGCTGCCTTCTCTGGCATGAACGCCATGAAAGACGTTAAGCACCTACCGTTTCAAGGTTCAGGCCCTGCTATGCAAGCCATGGCGGCGGGTACGACTCAGTTTTTTGGTGATACCGAAACACTCATGAAAAAAGGTGGTCTACGCCCATTAGGTGTTTTCAATGACAAACGTTTAGCTGACTTACCTAACGTACCCACCATGGCTGAATTAGGTATTAAAAAACCACTGAATGAGCTCTACTTATGGGGTGGTTTGTTTGCCCCCGCAAAACTTGATAAAGCCATACAAACCAAGCTTTCTAATGCTTGCAAAGTGGCATCAGAATCGGCTGGCTTCAAGTCATTTGCAGATAAAACCGGTACCGTTGTTCGCTACATGGACGCCCAAGCTTTTGATTCTTTTTACAGAGAAGAATACAAAAACAATATTGAGCTGATCAAGGCCGCTGGTCTGAAGTGAGCACCACCTACTCAAGGGTTAACGAGCGGTCAATCACAGCCATTATTTTAGTACTGGTACCGATTGCACTGCTCGCTTCAACAACCCAAATGCGCTTTGCTGATTTGGGTGGGGCGTTTAGCCCCGTGTTTTTTCCTCGCATTGTGCTTTGGCTTTTTATTGTATTGGCGTCTATCAATTTAGTGATCGAGTTTGTACAGCAGCAAGCCCCTAACAAGCCTGCTTTCAAAAGAGCGTTTGTAATCGCTGGCGCTTTTGTTTTATATGCTTTCACCATTATGCCCCTAGGTTTTTTGTTGGCCTCAATACTATTTTGTGTCATTTGCCTAGTGAGTTTAGGCATCACCAAACCATTGTGGCTTGCTTCATTTTCAATCGGGTTACCCGCAAGTCTAGTCTTGCTGTTCAACCACGTGTTAATGCTGCCCCTGCCCACCTCCCCCTTTACGCATTGGTTCTAACACTATGCTTGAGTCTATTCCACAGTCGCTAGAGCTTATTTTCACGCTTGAAGGTATTTTGGTCTTAATTTTTGGCACGGCACTGGGTGTGGTGCTGGGCGCACTACCTGGCATTGGTTCAACTGTAGCCGTCGCTATGGTGTTGCCTTTCACATTAACGATGAGCCAAGCCCCTGCTATCTTGACGCTTTTAGCCGTCTACGCGGGTTCTGTTTATGGGGGTTCAATCTCTGCCATATTAATTAATACACCGGGTACACCCCAGTCTGCAGCCACGTGCTTTGACGGTTTTCCCATGTCAAAACAGGGGCTAGCAGGCAAGGCTTTGGGATGGTCAACGGTTGCATCAGTTATTGGTGGCATCGTTTCTGCCATTGTTCTAATTTTTGCGGCCCCACAACTGGCTGAATTAGCTTTAAATTTTGGGCCGATCGAAGTATTTGCTTTGATACTGTTAGGTATGACTTGCATCGTGTCAGTGTCTGAAGGGTCGGTTACAAAAGGCCTGTTGATGGGCATGGTGGGTATTTTTCTATCTTGTGTTGGGGGCGACCCCATCACGGGTGAAAGCCGCTTCACCTTTGGCGACTATCACTTGATTGCAGGCTTTAATTTATTGGCCGTTGTGATTGGTGTTTTTGCCTTGTCTGAAGTGTTAATCAGGGCCTCACAAAAATTTGATAACACCGCACAAATGTTTGAATTTAATGGCATCGTGCTACCTAAGCTGCATGAGTGGCGCGGCCGCGTTAAAAACTTGGTTAAGTCTGTCGCCATTGGTTGTGGCATTGGTATTTTGCCAGGAACCGGTGCGGCCACAGCTGCTTTTATTGCTTATGCTGAGGCTAGGCGCTCTTCACCCAATAAAGAAAACTTTGGTAAAGGTGAGCCCGATGGCATCATTGCTTCTGAATCAGCAAACAACGCTGTAACCGGTGGCGCACTTGTACCCACTTTGGCCTTAGGCATACCCGGTGATGCGGTCACGGCGGTCATGCTGGCGACTTTAACGATTCATGGTGTGACGCCTGGTGTTCGTCTGATGCATGACAACCCTGTGGTGATTGGCGCCATCTTTATCGGCTTTTTAATTGTGAATATTCTTTTGTTGCCCATGGGCGCCCTCATTAGCCGAGCGGCTGTGCCCCTGCTTCGCATGCCCGAAGCTTTCATGTTGGCTTCCATAACGGTGCTATGCGCTGTTGGCGTATTCTTTGTGAATGGCAACCCTTTTGACCTACTTATTATGGTCATAGCCGGTATTGTCGGCTTTATTTTTAGGCGTCAGGGCTTCCCGATGGCACCTTTAGTCATTGGTATGGTTTTAGGCCCCACACTTGAAATGAGTTTAAGGCAAGGTCTTATTTTGACTGATGGTCAATTCAGTGCCTTTTTTATCGGCCACCCTATCGCGCTGGTTCTCACGAGCATCGCTTGTATAGCCCTGCTGTGGAAGCCGTTAAAGCTGTTGTTTTCCAAGCGTTAATCAGGCAAGTATTGCTTGCTCCAACTTTCACTGACGACACCTGATTGAAGTAAAGCCTCAATGTCATCACTGCTTTTGCCGAGTTCAGCTAAAACGTTACGCGTTGAACTGCCGTATTTTTCAGCGGGCTCTAGGGCATAAATTTTGCCGCGTGTGGGACGAACTGCAAACGGATCAAGTTGCGTGACGACGTGACCACTGGGATGGTCAGCGTATTCAGAAAAAGCATAGCTACCTTGGTCTGTGCCAGGTGTTCCATCTGCTGGCC
>JBDNHM010000353.1:0-1076 GCA_041688825.1 Burkholderiaceae bacterium
CTTTTTGTCGAACATGAAACCGTGCCATATAACGCGCCTGCTGTTCAGGACTGATGTCTGCTTGAGCCGCACTCACGTCTAACCACTGTACCGGTTCTAGTGGTGTAAGCGATTGGTACACCCCAATTTCTTTACGACACAGTGGGCAAGCACCGTCATACATCACCGTTAGGCCATCGCATGGGTTGGGTATTTGTAAGCCGAGTAAATGGTTAGACGCGCCGTCATTTTCTGGCACGGGTAAGTCTTGAGGGGTTTGGGTATAGTTAGTCATAATGTAACAATTTTACGATTTAAGATCGTTTTAAATCTAATAGCCCCTATTTTGCGCAAGCAGGGCAACACTGACTTTATTTTTTAAAAAATATGAAACGAATATAAAAAAAGAAGGTTGATTAGTACACGTCGCAAGGTCAAAATACTAAAATAATCTGATATTGTTGTTGTATATCAAACATGAGCAACATCATTAAATTCAACCGCTATTTAAATTTATAAACATTTTTTGTTAATAGGAAAACGTATGTTCAGTCATATTATGTTGGGTGCAAATGATTTAGACGCTTCAAGAGATTTTTATGATGCGGCGCTAGGGGCTTTGGGCATTAAGGCTGGCACGTTCAGTCACGGCAGATACTTTTATCGTGGCCCAGGTGGCGTGTTTGCCATCACCAAACCGCTTGATGGTAACGCTGCCACGCATGCCAATGGCGGCACAATTGGCTTTGCTGCAAAATCAAAAGATGATGTCGATGCCTTTCATGCAATCGGTGTAGCGCATGGCGGCCAGTCTTGCGAAGGTGACCCAGGCTATCGCGATGGCGCAGCAGGAACGGTTTATATTGCTTGGCTAAGAGACCCTGCTGGCAATAAAATATGTGCCATGCATAGACCAACGAAGTAAGCTCGCGCCCATTACTGCAGCACATAGCTTAGGTAGTGTTGCGGGTGTTGAGATTGATGTTGACACTTTCGCCGACAAAACACCGTCGGCGTAGAAAACCCTCTTAATTGCTGGGCAAAAGCACTTTATTTTCATGTTGGGCTTTTTGCAAATAGGCTACAAACTGCCTAGC
>JBDNHM010000062.1:0-2991 GCA_041688825.1 Burkholderiaceae bacterium
CGTGTCGTTTCAGCCTGAGTGGCAGAGGTTGTTGATGCTTTAGTGGGTGATCGACTCGAGCGACTATAAAGCGCGGCACGTTTCATCAATTGACATGACCTCAAGACCATAAAGCAATGATACAGTTAAGTTATCTTAACGCTGAAGTTTGACTTATGCACTTTATTTGGCCTCAAGCGCTGTGGGGTTTTTTAATTGTGCCACTACTGGTGGCCGGCTACCTGTGGCTGCTTAAAAGGCGCCGGCGTGAGGCGTATGGTTATTCCACATTGCTTTTAGTGAATCGCGCGCTCACAGTTAGACAGGGCTGGCGTCGCCATATACCTCCGGCCTTGATGCTTTTGGCAATTGTCGTGGGTGTGTTTGGTCTGGCGCGCCCCACGGCAAATATTGTATTGCCTACAGATACGCGTACTTTAGTTGTGGCTGTCGATGTCTCATTAAGCATGCTTGCTGAAGACATTCCTCCCAGCCGAATTAAAGCTGCACAATCAACCGTTAAAACTTTTATTACTGAGCTGCCCAAAGATTTTCGTGTGGGTTTGGTTACGTTTGCAGGCACGGCTCAAGTGGCACAACGCGTGACAGATAACCGCGAAGAACTGTTGGTTGCGGTAGATCGTTTTCGACTGCAACGCGCCACAGCAACGGGCAGTGGTTTGCTTTTGGCGCTTGCCGTGTTGCGCCCTGAACTTGAGTTAGATATTGAGCCATTGATTTATGGTTTTAATTCGTCAACGCGAAGACAGCCATCACAAGACTCAGCTATTTTTAATTTAAAACCCGTGCCACCGGGTTCTTTTCAATCGGGTGCAATTGTTTTAATTTCTGATGGCCGGCGCACCACGGGGCCTGACCCCATTGTTGCAGCTCAACTGGCCGCACAATTAGGGGTTCGGGTCTATACCGTTGCGTTTGGCACGCCAGATGGTTTTATACCAGGCTTTGATCGATCGTTTTATGCGGCGGTTGACGAGCGTACGTTACAGACGATGGCACTGTTAACTGAAGGCGAGTTTTTCAAAGCAGAAAACGCGCAGCAACTTGCGGGCATTTATGAGCAACTCAGCACAAAATTTGAGTTAGAACGCTCGCGCACTGAAGTGTCTGCCTTGTCTGCTGCGCTGAGTGCCTTGTTGGTGTTGTTGGCGTCAGCGTTGTCAGTTTTTTGGTTTCGGCGCCGCTGAGACGTTATGCCGCAGGGGGCGCCTACCCAAGTGGGTGGGTCGGCTTGGGTAGACGGAATGGTTAGTTGTATTGGGGGGAGCTGATGCAGGTTGAGTATTGTTTAAATCTTATCGAGTATGAAGAGGTTTTTCAGGCTTGGCGTGAGGCAGCTTGGCGTTATATGAGCGGCAATACTCGAACCCACTGAGAAACTGAGTAAATCTGTTTTGGTATTGTCTATTGCTTTAACAGTGCCATGGCAGCTCTAATTTAATGCTGATGCCTTTGCCATTAAATCAGCAGAGCCAATATATTCATTAAACTGCTTACACCAGATTAAAACACTGTTGACGGTGTCGATGTCGTTCGTGGCCAGTTTGTAGTAGGCCGCACCATTGGGCTTGGTCAGGGGTGCTACTTCTATTTGAGTGCCGTCAAATTCATCATTATCTTTTATAGCTGCGCCACGACTCACGTAAACATGATAATCAGGCCCGGGGCTTGAGCTAAAATTTTCTGATGACTGCAGATATAAGTCGTTACCCACTCGAACAACAGACCACGTTCCAGACGATTGGTGCAGAAAGTCTTGGCCTTTTGCTGCAGTATCAATTTCACCTTGTTTGACAACCATACCCGTTATGGTTTGGTGGTCACTGAAGCGAGCCTTAATGTCTTGAGTGTGACCGCGAATCGCGTCAAGAATTTGAGCGTTAGCATGCGCAGACGCCATTAAAATTAAAAATAGAAAGATCTTGTTTTTCATTTTTTACTCATTTTTTGAATGGTAAGTATGTGTTTATAGTTTGAAAAAATTATCAGTAATCTATTCAAACTGTAAACGTTGCAACATAAGTCATACAACTATAAAATTTGACGTCACAATTCATCACGTCACAATTCAATCAAACCTCGCCAAGATACTCACCGCGAGCGGGGTAGTTTTTGCTGATTGAAAAGTCAATGGCCATGAGCAGATCACTAAACGAAGGCCTAGCAAAAGGCATCGTTTGAACAGAACCATAATAAAGCGTTTGATCAGGGCGAACTAAAAACACCCCTGGCTCTGTAAACAAAGCTGGTTCTTGAATACCAATTGATGTGGTGCCAATGCTTTCTGAAATATACAAGCCCCATTGACGGGCATTTGAAAGCGTTAAGCCATAGCCAAACGAGAGGTCAGGTACCCCAACTTTATCGGCTGTTTGTTGTGCACGCTCTTTATCGTCTGAGGAAACGGCAATAACTTGAACGCTTCTTTTTTCAAACTCAGGCAGTAACGCACCTAATTCTTTCAGGTACTTGAGGCAAACCGGGCAGTGTAGGCCTCGATAAAAAACAATAAGCGTAAAAAGCTTGGGCTGATTTTCATTGAGTGCGTAAGCACCGTGAGCGATTGTTTGAAGATTCAGTTCCGGTACAGTTTGTCTTGGGTTCAGCATGATATTTACCTCTTTTTGTTTGATGAACCTCTACTGTAGTGTACGATATGTTATAAATAGTACAAATTACATTGCAATTGGTATAATAAAACATGATTGATAGACTAACTGCTTTGTTAGAGCGTTTTCCGCCAACCGTGCGCGTTTTCTTTTCAGACACGCTGTATGACCGTTTTGAATCAATTGAAAACCCTGAAATTGGGCACATTCACTGGTTGAAAGCAGGCGAGCTTGAGGTGTATGCCAACAATAGATTGGTGGGTCGTTTGACTGAACCGGGTATTGTCTTTTGCCCGGCTGGCACATTGCACAAGCTGGTGCCAAATGGTCAGGCAGAAGTCATTTGCGCTGAATTTGAATTTGGGCAACGGTTTCATAACCC
>JBDNHM010000354.1:0-11206 GCA_041688825.1 Burkholderiaceae bacterium
TGTTCCGCGTCGTTTGAAAGTATGGGTAATTTGCATGGTCAAAAATGACCTGGCCAATTTAAACTGTGGTTATATTTCTTGGCCCCCTATAGTATGGGGGGCTCTTTTCCCTATACCCTAATTGGCCGACTATGACGACGATGTATTTCATACCGTTTTAGCTTTTATTAATGAAAAAAACCATGAGTCTGAAAATAGCCATTTAAAATTATATTACCAATATGGTGTCATATCTGTGTACGGCAGGCGTGAAACTAAAATGTCATGTTTTGTGCGTGACTAAAGAAGCTAGTAAATGTGAGTGTAATGACTCCCCTATGTCTTCATCTCTCTTGACCTATATCCTGTATGCCGTGGTTGGGGCAATTCAGTCAAGAGTCAAGTTTGCTTAAAGTTAATAATTTAAATTGCTTAAGTATGCGTAAAGCGTTTGACGGGAGATGCCTAGTTCAGCAGCGATACGGGATTTGGGTATCCCTTTGGCAACCAGAGCTCTCAATTTTGTGACCCCTTCTTGCGATAATGCCTTTTTGCGGCCTTTATAAACACCTTTTTCTTTGGCAATCGCGATGCCAGCGAGCTGTCGTTCACGAATAACAGCTCGTTCCCATTCTGCCAAACTGCCCATCACGCCCAGAAGTAGGTTTGCCATGGGGTTGTCGTCGCCAGTGAAGGTCAGCGCTTCCTTAATGAATTGAACTTCCACACCACGCTGAGTGAGACCTTTCACGGTGTCAATTAAGTCACCCAATGAACGCGATAACCTGTCCATTGAGTAAATGATGAAGGTATCGCCCGCGCGTAGGTGGGTCAAAGCTGCTTGAAGTTGGTGGCGATCCGTATCTTTGCCACTGGCTTTATCGATGAACATGCGATCAAGGTTTAGGGTGGCGAAGGCTTCGTGTTGGCGTGCTGTATTTTGAGCCTCGGTGCTGACTCGGATGTAGCCGACTAATTGACCTTTCGTCATATCGCTCTCAACATATTGATAAGTGTCAAGTTAGATTTTAAACCTACATTTACACTATGTCAAGAAATAGTGTAATACATCCTATTTTTACACTTTTCGCTAATTATTTAAGTGTCAATTTTGGGTGTAGCCTATCTGTACACGTTGGTGTGTCATGGGGTGATACATAGCATCATGTAAATTGACTGTTAACCCTTAGGCTGGACTAAGTTATCCTATCTTCCAATATATCTTTGAAAACTTAGACTAATTAAAAGAGACTTGGCAAAATGGCAAAAGCAGACAACAAGAAAATCGTTGGTGACCTTGGTTTTGAAGCTGAGTTATTTAAGACTGCCGACAAGCTTCGCGGCAATATGGAGCCAAGCGACTACAAACACGTAGTGCTGGGCCTTATTTTCTTGAAATAAATTTCAGACGCTTTTGACGAAAAGAACCAAAAACTGATTGTTGAAGATTCAAGCCTGGGCTCACCGTGAAACGCTCGGGCACGTCTGCGCGTGCTGGTGAAGCGTATCTTAAAGAAATACGGCTACCCACCAGATTTGCAAGACGCTGCCGTGCAAACAGTGTTGCAACAGGCAGAGGCGTTGAGTCATTCTTGGGTAGCTGCAACCGCATAATTTTTTAACGCCCAGTAGTCCTGCTGGCTTCTATCGGTTCGGTTGTTTTTTCAAAACCTACACCAACAATTTTGTTTTGATGATTTTTCACTGCTGTCCGGTTTAACCGGGTTAATTTTCAGTAATAACTAATACTGGCGTGGCCTAGAGGCCGATTTTATTTGGTACCGATTTGAATACAAATTCTTCATTATTGGGTAAGTTCCTAGGGGTTAGCCTCTGGGGGATATCTCATGTATGTCGGCAAGACGCTGTTTGCACAGATCATGGAGTTTGTGCCATGGACCAGCTTTGGTCGAATCGTCGATCGTTATGGCGGCAACGCTGGCGTTCGGCGCATGACCTGCGCGGAGCCGTTTCGCGTCATGGCATTTGCACAGCTGACGTGGCGCGAGAGTCTTCGCGATATCGAAGTCACGTTGGGTGCGAATGCGAACAAGCTTTACGCAATGGGGTTGCGTCACAGCATTCATCGCTCGACGCTGGCCGATGCGAACGAATCGCGCAACTGGCGTATTTGGTCCGATGTTGCGGCGTTGCTGATTCGCCGCGCACGCAAGCTCTACAGCGACACGGATCTGGTCGGACTCGACCTGAAGAACACGGTTTACGCGCTGGATGCCACGACCATCGATCTGTGCCTGAGCCTGTTCGACTGGGCCCCGTTTCGCAGAGCCAAGGCTGCAGCCAAGCTGCACACGCTGTTGGACCTGAGAGGCGCAATCCCAGCGTTTATCCGACATTTTCCATTAGCCGCCAATTCCTAATGGAAGCCATTAGCGCAAGTCATTGATTATTAAGCGTTTCAGCCTATTCCGAAGCTAAAATAAGGAATCGCGATTTCAGTGTGGGGATATTCATGGACTTTGACCTTCGTTTTACCGACAAAGAAATCACCGCTTGGGGCGGCATGGGGATCATGAAACGCATGCTGGATCATTTGCATTTTGATACTGCGCTCAGTGCTTCTGGCCTGCCACAACCGGGGAGCAATCGGGGCTACCGACCCGAGCAACTCATTACCCAATTCATGCTTTCCGTATGGTGTGGCGCCAACCGTTTTGAGCATGGTGAAGTCACCCGCCATGATCCTGTATTGAAACGCCTGTTCGGTTTTACACGCATGGCTAATTTCAAAGCCGTCATGCGCCTGTTTAAAAAGTTCACCCAAGACACCAACGAGTCGGTCATGGATTCGCTCTACCGATGGATGTTTGGGCAGATTGAAATCAACGGCATTACGCTCGATTTAGACTCCACTGTCATGACGCGTTATGGCACTCAGGAAGGCGCTGCGGTTGGCTACAACCCAGCCAAACGTGGACGCGCCAGTCACCATCCACTGATGGCCTTTGTCGCCGATACCCGCATGATTGCCAACTGCTGGCTGCGTCCTGGCAACACGGGTTCGGCCAATAACGTCATCGGATTTTTAGCCAATACCTTGCATCGCTTAGGTGGCAAACACGTGAGCCTGCTACGCGCCGATAGCGGCTTTAGCGACAGTGCTTTCCTTGAGAATTTAGAGCAACAAGCAATGCACTATGTCATAGCGCTACGCCAGACGCAGCCGTTGCAGCGCGCACTGGTAGAAGCCGATGGTTGGTGGGTGCTGCATGATGACGAAGGCAAGCCCGTCGAAGGCATTGAGCTGACGCGATTTTGGTACCAAGCCAATACGTGGAGTAAACCACGCTGGGTGATCGGCATACGCCAGCATATTGAGCAACGCGCTGCGCCAAAAGGTAAAACATTGAACCTATTTTCTGACGATCTGGTGATTGGGAAATGGCGATTTTCTGCGCTGGTCACGGATCTCAATCTGCCAGCGACGGTGATCTGGCGCACCTATCGAGGACGTGCGGATTGCGAGAACCGGATCAAGGAGTTGAAATACGATTTCGCTGCCGACAATTTCAATATGAAAGAGTTTTATGCGACCGAGGCTGCGCTCAATACGGTCATGTTGGCATACAATCTTTTGAGCTTGTTACGTCAGGTGCTATTAAAAGCAAGCGCAGTAAAGCATTCTTCAAACTCGGTGCAGCACACCTTGCAAACGCTGCGTTACAAGTTATTTGCGAAGGCGGGCTACATTACAACGGAAAGCAGAAAGCCCATCATCAATTTGGCAGTCGCAATGCAGCAGAGGGCTTGGATGCAAGGGCTGTGGGATGCGTCAAAAACCTTTGATTTGCCTGCCAAATTTGCACCAATTTATTCGCCTTGAAAATCTCTAATGGAAAATGTCGGTTTATCCACATCAGGGACGGCAAGATGCACGATGTCAACGTGCTGGACTTCATGCCGATCGAAGCCGGGGCCTTTTACGTCATGGATCGCGGCTACTTGGATTTCACCCGCCTCTACGCCATGCACCGAGCGTGCGGACTCTTCGTCACCCGAGCCAAAGTCAACATGAGCGCTCGGCGCATTTATTCCAAACGAACCGACAGAACAACTGGTGTCATTTGCGACCAGACGGTGCTGCTCAAAGGCTTTTACGCTTCTCAGCATTACCCGGAGAATCTGCGCCGCATTCGATTCAAAGATCCAGATACTGGCAAGACACTGATCTTTCTGACCAACAACTTTGTGTTGCCACCGCTGACCATTGCAGCGCTTTACAAAAACCGCTGGCAAGTCGAATGGTTCTTCAAGTGGATCAAACAGCACCTGCGTATCAAGAAGTTCCTGGGCAACAGCGAGAACGCCGTCAAGACGCAAATATGGTGCGCCGTGTCGACCTACGTACTGATTGCCATCGTCAAGAAGGAACTTCAAATTGATGCCTCGCTATACACTTTGCTACAGATATTATCGGTCTCGGTATTTGAGAAAACCGAGCTTTTAAGCGCCTTCCAAGGCAGCGAGATCAAAACTAATAATCTTGACCTCGCTAACCAATTGAATTTATTCGGAAATTAACCGGACGGCAGTGATGATTTTTATCTATTAACTTGTCAAAACTCATACTTTTGAGGTTTTGATTCATAGGACGTATTAGGAATAGTCAAAATACGTTAGGAACGTCGAAATTACGTGATCTTTCTAAACTTCTACAAAACGACCGTTTTGCGGACACTGTGGACGTTACACCGATCGCTGTCCATGAGCCGATATATCAACACCAGATTAGACCGCACATGGCAACTACCGACCCCCGCGCTCAATCTCAGCGAAGGCGCGGCAAGCGTTTCTTTATTCGGCTCAAACAGTTCAGGCGGAATGATCTTGTCCTGCGCAATCCGGGTCATGAGTACACGAATCACGTCGCTCGCGGTCAGGCCAGAAGCCTGAATGACCTGGTTGGTACTGTCTTGAATGTCACCCGGCACACGGGCCTGAACCATACGGCTAACGGTCATGATCGACCTCCTTTGTATTTCACTGCATGGCAGTCGAGTAGTCCTCCACCATAATGGATCTTGCGCGCGATGCCTGAACGCAGCAACGCAGCAAAGTCTCTAATCCTTCTCCAAACGTTACTCAATTGGTATTCATCGGGTATCCAAAAAGTCTCAAACGATCCCCATGTTGTATTCAATACGTCCCAAAGCAATATCAATAGCGTCTCACACTCAGGTGCAATGGCTCATTGCACCTCATCATAAAAGTCGACGGCCACACACTTGCCACACAGAACACGAACAAAATTAATCCTATAAACGATTCTTAAGGCCTGTCGAAGCCACAAATGAGTTCGGCACAACATTGCCAAACGCCCACGAATCCTCGCGCTCGCCCACCCTGTAGGGGTGCGTCATGTGTGACGCCTTTAAGGGCTGAAACACGGTTTACACGTTTCAGACCGTTGAGGCGTCAGCAGGCACGCCAGTGCCTGCAAGGTTTAGATCATGGGGCTCGGCATAGCCGGGCAACACGTGTTTGTCGGGCTAACTTACGGAATGTGTTTAACCGTACTTAGGAAAATCTGACGAAGGGATATTTTTACAACATTGACAGATTATATCTGTTCATATATATTTAGTGATGCTTAAAATTGAAAAGCCACTTGAATGGATCGGTAGTAGCTACAAAGATTTGATAGCTTTGCCTACAGACGTTCGCCGGTTATTTGGCTTTGCGCTCTCTTTGGCTCAAGCTGGCGACAAGTACGATACGGCCAAAGTGCTCAAGGGGTTTGGTGGTGCTGGCGTATTAGAGGTAGTAGAAGACGATGTGGGTGGAACGTATCGCGCCGTTTATACCGTCAAGTTTTCTGAGGCGGTGTTTGTCTTGCACTGCTTTCAGAAAAAAAGTAAGCGAGGCATTGCCACGCCCAAAGAGGACATGGACATCATTCACGCAAGGCTCAAAGTGGCCGAGGCGATTGTTAAGGAGTTAGGAAAATGAAAACTCGGCTTGTCAAAGGCAGTGAAGTTCATCAGGGTTCGAGCAACGTTTTTGCTGACCTGGGTTTAGTGGATGCTGAAAAGCTCAGAATCAAAACGGCTCTTGTCATTGAGATCAGAAAGGCTATGCGCAGCCTTGATCTGAATCAACAAGAAGCTGGCAAACGCATGGGCATCGCTCAGCCCAAGGTGTCAGGGATGATGAGTGGCGACTTTAGTAACCTGTCAGAGCGTAAGCTGATGGATTGCTTGACTAGGCTGGGTTACGACATTGAACTCAAAGTTCGACCAGCGCAAGCAGAGGTTGGATATTTAACGTTTGTGGCGGCTTGATCGGGTTAAAAGTGTAAGTTTAAGGGGTTTGGTTTTTGTCTGCTGTTTTTTTCTATGCAGGCCCCTGCCAGGCCGCCGGAGGCACCCCCAGCGCGCATGATTTTTTCACGCACGTTTTTTCTTAATGTGAATTGACTTTAGGCCTGCTGCTTGAGTTTTGGTTTGTTGAATAACTCGAACAATTCTGCCTTGGCCTTTTGCATTTCCTGGGCTGCTTGCAGGTCGGTTTTCTCACCAGCTTTGGCCAATAAATCTTCAAGCGTGATACCCGCTTTGAATTTAACCAGATCCTTCTCATTGAGCAGCACCAAACACTCCAGCGGCGTCTTCACATCCTTGTGCTTGTAGCGCTTGATGATCTTGCCCTTTTCGATCGCCACCTCGGTGGCGAACAGGCAGGGACGATGCAAATTGAGCCACGAGTTGAACACACCCTCGTAGAACGCATTGATGGGCTTGGCGTACTTCTGAGGGATGTGGCTGTAGCCCATATGTTTGCGCACCACACTGGCATTTTTGCTTTCCGCCAGGGCGTTGTCGTTGCTATGACGTGAGCGTGACTTGGTCTGCTCGATGCGCAGCTTGTACAGGTGCGATACCGACAGGCCGGTCAGGCGCTCGTAGCGGGCGTCGCCGTACACGCCGTGGGCGCGCTTGAGCAGGTGCACGATGGCGGGGCCACAGACATCTTCATTGGCGCGATCCATCTGGACGAGTAGCTCGATATCGCTGGCGGTGTATTTGCTGGCGAAGGGTGCAGCTGGCGCTCGGTAGCGTTTGGCCAGGGGCACGGTGGCCAGGAGGTTCTCGTCCCAGCGTGCCACCAGGCGGGTGATCTGAGGGCGGCTGTAGCCGCTGGTGCGGCGCAGGTAGGCCAGTACCACACCACGCTCGCTTTTCTTGCGCCTGGGATAGTCAAAGCGCTTGAGAACGCGGCTGATGTGTTCGTAGCGCTGGGTGTAATCTTCCCCAGCAGCGCCTGTAAATCTCACCTCGGGGGTTGCGTCCAGAAATTCCTGTAGTTGCGCAATCGTGCGCAGCTTTGTCTCGTCCATGTTGATCACCATCCTTGTGATGATCAAGCCGACAGCGCCGCTGACTCAATTTGCCCCTTCAGGCAGGCTCATTCCTGGTTGGAAATACGCCAGCCGCTCAGGCTCATACCACGTTGGACAAGGCTGCCTCTAACAAGCAATACACAGAATCAGTACCCTGGTGAAGCGTTGGTCACTATTAATGGTCAAAGTAGTAAAGCGATGGCGGACCAGATCATGGCTGCTGACAAAGCGCGCCTCACCAGTCAACTTAGCCAACTATCAAAGACCGATATGTTCGCCGTTGAAGACGCGATTAAGGTTCATTTGGCTTTACCAAAATAAAAAATGTGGAAAATTTACGGTTGTTGGGAGCAGCGTCTGTGAAGCCTAACAAAAAATTACTTGCTCAAATACTCAAATCTTCATATACTCATATCATTATATAAGTTAATGAGTATATGAGTATATGAAGATAATAGCGCTTTTAAACGAAAAGGGTGGCACGGGCAAATCAACGCTTAGCCAAAATATTGCAGTTTGCCTGCACAGACAGGGAAAGCGCGTGATCTTGGTCGATGCTGATCCTCAAGGGACTACCCGAGATTGGCGTTCGGCTAGCCCTGAAAATGCCAACCTTCCAAATGTGATCGCGCTCGACAGGCCAGAAATGCTTGCATCGTTAAAAAGTATTGATGCCGACATTGTGATCATTGATACGCCAGCCAAGGCCGAGAAAATGACGGCCTCAGTTATTCGCTTTGCAGATGTTGCATTGATTGTTATTCAACCGTCTGGCGCTGATATTTGGGCATCGGCAGCAGCCGTGCGTCTCATTCAGCAAAAAATCGATGTAGGCGGCAAAATTATTGCAGCATTCCTTGCTAACCGTATATCGGGCTCAACTAATCTATCTAAAGAGGTTTTGGCCGGGGAATGGAACGAGTACGGCATCGAACAACTAGATACAACGATCGGTAATCGCGTCGCATTCGCTCAAGCGCTGACGGACGGGCTGAGCATTTACGATACCGCCGACCGAATGGGTAAAACTGAAATTGATCTATTGGTAGATGCGTTGGAGAAAAAAGCATGTCTTTGAAAAGCAAATCATTAAGCAATGTTCGTGATCTACCGGCCGTATCTGTACTAACGGAAGAAGATCAGGTGCGCATCAACCTGAACGTGTCGAAGTCAATACGCAATAAGTGGAAAGCTGCGGCCCTTAAGAGGGAAAAGACCATGACAGAACTAGTCCTTGAGTCAATGAAGATATACTCAAATGAGTAAATCTTCATTGTCAATGGATTGAATATGCTTTGAGTCGATCAATGAAACGAGGACAATTAGCATGAATGATGGAGGCCGACTCGATTCGGACGAACTAAAAGCAAAAGGGCGACAGGATATGGCCGATCACTCATCCAGTAATAACCCAAACCTTTGCCACAACGAAGACGTGGCGAATGAAAACAGACTTATTCGGTTTTCTAAGCACATTGCGGAAGAAATTATTGAGGTGCAAAACCGTTTAATCGGTTTGGAACAGCACGAGGATAGTCCAGCCGTTCGCCATGAAATTGAACTGCTGTCGCGTCAGATTAAAACGCTAGAAGCTAAAAAAGCTGAGTACGACGAAGAAATTAGTGAGCTTCAACAGTTAATTAGAGCTTACAAAGCAAGCAATGACGGAAAAAACTCACAAAATAGACAGCTAGTAGCATCGACTAGAGCCAATAATCACCAGATAGGTGAAAATTTACTCGAAAGTATTCGCCAAAAGACAGCCGAACGTGCAATTGCGTCACCTGCACAGCTTCCTCTTTGGCCAGAACCTATGCGAGGTGTACCGAATGGCATATTGCGTTCTGCGCTCTTTGGGGCAGTAAAAAGAGGCAAGCGTCGATATATGGAACGTGAGGCCGTAGCAGCCCTTGAGGGCATTGATTTGATTTATACAGGGCCAAGACTGGATCAAACTGATCTTGATGTCTGGAAGGGTGCTTTGCACCTTGCGCGCCTGTTTCCACTTGGTGATCGCATTGAATTCACTGAAAAGGGTTTTCTAAAGCTAATTGGTCGGGGTGGTGTGCATGGCGAAAACATAGGAAAGAGTGACCGGGAATGGTTAAAAAAAACGCTCGCACGACTTAAAGCCAATGCTATAGAGGTCAAACAAGGCCCATACGCCTATGGAGGCTCATTGGTGGATGAATACTTCCGTGACGATGTCACCGGGCGCTATGTACTGATTTTAAACCCACGCATGAAGGTCATGTTTGGCCGTGATAAATGGACACAAATCGACTGGAGCATAAGGCAAAATTTGAGAGGTCACCCACTAGCTCAATGGTTACACGGTTTCTATTCAACGCATGCTCAGCCGTATCCTCTAAAAATAGAAACGCTGCACAAACTTTGCGGTAGCGAATCAGGAGCGGAAACTAAAAGTGACGCAAAACGCAACAAAGCGATAACAGGTTGGCGTGATGACAGTTTAATTCCTGCACTGGACGCACTCGTAGGTGCATGCGATAGGTCTGGCCAAGCTTTTTCATGGGAAATAAATGCAGATCTTGTGAACGTAACTCGAGATCCCAGCAAAACACAAAAAAAACACCTCCAGACAAAAGTAACAACAAAAAGTATTTTTAGATAGAAAAGAGGGGGGGATAGAACCCGAAAAGGGGGGGGGATAGAACCCGAAAGGGGGGGGATAGAACCCGAGGTTTAGGGGGGATAGAACCCGAATGGGGGGGGGATAGAACCCGAATTATCCACAGGACAAAACGTCTAAGAGCCTTACTAGGCAAGGGTTTGAAACAATTCTATTTTTTACCTAATCATCTTTTAATCTATTTATTAATCAGACGTAAAAAAATAGAAGACCTGTGGATAACTATCCTATATTCCACCAAAGAGAATAAAAGAGAGCGCCCGCAGAGGCGGGCGAAGGGTGTCCGCGGGTGAACTGCGTTCCCCCCTGTCATAGCTTCGGCTACGCCTTCGCATCGGACTCGACCCCCTTTGTGGGCCTGCGGCCCCCCGATCCGCTTAACAGCGGTCGGCTCCCCCTGCTGGTATACAGAAAAAGGACGTGTCCTGCTTGTATACCTGTTCAAACCCACCTAGGGCTTACATAAAGGGCTCAGGAGCGATTAAAACGATTAATCGTGCAACCTTATAGTCCTAGACCTTTTAAAACGACTGTAGGGCGTTTTAAAAGGATTTCGTTTCTTATTTAATTCTTTGCAACCTTGATCTCTGTCTGCGGTGATTATGTTTGTTGCCTGTCAGACATAGTATGACATTTGACCACTAAAGCACGACCTTTGACCCCCGTTTTTGCCTGAGAGGCGCTTGAATGCCTCTTCCATGCAGGGCCTTTTCAGTCACTTTGCAAGCTACACCACGACAGCACGAAGCAACGGAACGAGAAAAGAAACATCGAAATAGGCGGCGACACAGATAGAAATCCAACAGATCGAGCATCTCATTGGTACAAGAAAGGGGGATAGGGGGGGTGAAAAGTCAAAAACCCAAGTGTTTCTGGACCGGATGCACAGTGTTTATTTAACGCTATTGCGGAATTTCACTCACGGGCGCGGAGGCGCGCACATGTACGCACGGGATCATATACTATGAGAAAGAAAAGATCGGATAGTATTTCAGATGATGTCAAGAGTTTCGCTCAGGCGGGTGATACTGTGCAGCTTCCTGCGGGGATCACACTCGATGATGAGGTGGTGCCCATTATCGTTGGCCTGGGTGGCTTGCTCGGATGAAAGATGCAGAACTAATACGCTCAATGTCGCGCAAAGGCTGTTCGCCTGATAATTCAGCTTGCGAGGGATTCTTTGGAAGGCTGAAGACGGAAATGTTTTATCATAA
>JBDNHM010000355.1:0-24989 GCA_041688825.1 Burkholderiaceae bacterium
ACTGAGTCACTGATTTATTGAGTTATTGAGATATTGAGTGTTAACTATTTTATTAAAGAAATCAACATGACCGACTCTAAAGATTATGTTCCTGCAAAAGTGTGGGTGTGGAACGAACCTAATGGTGGTGAGTTCGCGAATATAAATCGGCCTGTTTCCGGCCCGTTATATGAAAAAGAATTGCCAATAGGCCGCCACCCGTTGCAACTCTACTCTTCAGGCACGCCTAATGGTGTGAAGGTTACGATCTTGCTTGAAGAGCTACTTACGCTTGGTTATGTGGGTGCTGAATACGACGCTTGGTTGATCGAAATTCGTAAGAGCCATCAGTTCGGCTCTGGTTTTGTTGAGGTCAACCCAAACTCGAAGATTCCAGCGCTGTTAGATCGCAGTGGGCCTGAGCCCGTTCGCGTTTTTGAATCTGGCGCGATTCTTCTTTATCTAGCAGAAAAATTTGGTGCCTTTATTCCTAAAAATTTATTGACACGTACAGAGATGTCGAACTGGTTGTTTTGGCAAATGGGCAGCGCACCTTATTTGGGTGGTGGCTTTGGTCACTTTTATGCCTATGCGCCCAGCAAAATGGAATACCCAATCGACCGCTTCACCATGGAAGTAAAGCGCCAGTTAGATGTGCTTGACAAACGGTTAGCCAACAACGAATACTTGGCTGGCAGTGAGTACACGATTGCCGATATAGCAGCCTTTCCTTGGTACGGTGGCTTGGTAAGGGGTTGGCTTTACGATGCAGCAGAGTTTTTAGATGTAGAAAGTTACACCCACGTTCAACGCTGGGCAACGCAAATGTATGATCGCCCCGCTGTAAAGCGCGGTCGCATGGTTAATCGCCTGAGCGGCGAACCCTACGAGCAGCTACGTGAACGTCATGAAGCCAGCGACTTTGATACCAAGACGCAAGATAAAATCGCTCAAGGCTAGCTTGTAATGAAACCCTAGAGTATGCCCGTGCTATCTAAAACGTTGGCTTTAAGCGCGGAATAATAAACTGACCTTCACCCCAGGCTTCAGTTTTTGTTTGTAGGCCGTTGGCTATTCGCATTACTGCAAGGGCAACGTCGTTGCCGGCTTCTGTAAGTGTCATGTCACCAACGATCAGGCGACTGAGGTCTACATCAATACCGTCAGCCCAATTTGCTACAGTTTGAGGGTTACCACAAACTTTTAGCGTCGGTGCAAGTGGATTGCCAGAGGGGTTAAACACACCCATCGAAAAGAGCGTAATTTGTGCACCTGCAGAAACCATACCGGTAATAGAACAAGGACTAAAAAAGGGCGTGTCCATGAAGTAAAGCCCAGGCTCATTGGGTGCTTGTCCGAAACTCAGGCAACCTGCAAAATGAGCATTACCAATTTTGCAAACTGCACCCATTGTTTTTTCTATTAGGGTGGTTAGGCCAGCCTCGATATTTTCTTCTGTTGGGTTGACGCCGCGGTAACTATCGCCGTCTCCAGACATGCGAGCTTCGGTTGTGGCTATACAGTCAATAATAGCTTCTGAAACTTTGTTTGAAACCGATTGAGCACGCACGACTTCTTCTGCGCCAATAAATTCAGCGGTTTCTGAAACGATTACGCGAGCGCCGCCAGCGATAGCAATATCTACGAATCGACCAATAGCAGGGTTAGAACACACCGCGCTGGAAGCATCTGACCCCCCGCATTCTAGAGCGAAGGTTAATGCTGAAAAGGGGCAAGGAACGCGCGTCTGATTTCGAATTTGTTGTGATAGCCGCCTAAGAGATTCAGTCACTATTTCTACAGCGCGCGCAACACCCCGGCTTTCCATGAAGGCGATAACTTCAATGGGCTTACCTATTGTTGCAAGTCGCTTGCGCCAGACTTCTGCGGTTCTACGGTCGTGACATAGAACCACAGCTGCGCCAATATTTGGGTGGTCAATGAATTGGGCGATTATTCGGTCTTGAAGCGTCGCGTCTGAACTTTGAAGCCCACGTTGAAAATCACCCTGCACTTTGAGGGCCGCTTCACCCCCATTCGCTTCGTAGCAAATAGCTGCAAGGTCTGCGATTCGGTTGCATAAAGCAACAGTAGAAATGATAGCAAGGTGGTTACGTACCCCCACGCTTTTATTTTCACGAGCGTAACCAAGAAAGCTTAACGCTACATTGGAGTTGGCAGAAAGCGATTCATCTGCAGTTTTGAACATGAACATGCCCCCCAGCTTTAATATTTTGAGTAGCGATGCCTATGGGTACCCCGTATTTTATAATGGCTTGACCCTTCGCAATATCTTTGATGGCTATTTTGTGGCCAAACGGAATAGATTCAAACATTAAGATGCCATCTGCTGTGATGTGATCGTCGATTTTAGTATCTAACAATGTACTGACATTATCGTCAGAATGAACGGTTAGGTTAATTCGGCTCATATATCGTGATCTTTTTATTAAATAATAGAAATTTTAATAAGTGGGTACTGGGTGAGCCCAGACTTTAAGGGCTGATAAGTCTGGTTCAATACCGATACCGGGTTCGTCGTTTAGGGTAACGAAGCCATTTTGCGGCACCAATTCCCCCGCTAGCATTTCTGTTCGTAAAGGGTTCAAATTAACATCCATTTCAAGCAAGCCGTCTTGACCCGATGCAGCAAGCAAATGAGCAGATGTGAGAAGTCCGATTCCCCCACCAAGGAAGTGAGGACAGTACATCAAGCCAGCCTCATGAGAAAGCTTAATGACATCTAGGCATCCAGTGATTCCACCCCATTTAGCGCAGTCAGGCTGTATAACGCCTAAACCCCAGTGATGTATCGCTTCTTTAAATGTTGGCAAGTGGTTTATATTTTCTCCTGCAGCGAGTGGCATCGAAGCCAATTTCGATATTAACTGCCAGTCATTTTTACTTGAATCTGCTGGAATGGGTTCTTCCAACCAGGCTAAGTCGAAGGCGTTGAGCTTGGGCAACAGGGCCATTGCGTGATCTAGGTTCCAAGCCTGATTGGCGTCAGCGGCTAACCAACTTTGACCTGCAGCATCACGCGCTTCTTGCAGGGTGCGAATGTCTTGCTCATCTCCAAAACCGACCTTTACCTTGAAGGCACTGTGACCGTCATGAGATGCACGATCAATCATCTCTTTTGTACCCTTTGGGTTAATACCGCTGGCATATGCCCTGATACGCGGCTTTTTCTTTATGCTGAATTGATCACCATATATTTCATGAGCAAGAACACAATGTAGAGGTTGGCCCAAGCGCCGCGCGTATAGATCCCAAAGTGCTGCGTCTAGACCCGCGACGCATTGATCTAGTGGGCCGAATTCAGCAGATTGCAATCTTAGAATGTGCACATGTGTTGAAATCTGAGCGCTCAGTGTCGCTGGGTGTTCGCTTGTTAGCGTGGGTAAAAAAGGCGCAAAGATATCTTGCAGCAAACGGCAACGATGTAAGGCGCCACTCTCAGGGAAGTTACACCAGATTTCACCCCATCCAAGAGTGCCATTTTGGTCCTGTACGCTGACCCACAATGCCCAGCGTGCGTCCATCGTTCCAAATGAGGTGACAACGGGTTTGTTTAGCGGAACCCTGTAAAGATGAGGTGTAAGGGAATGTATCTTAATCACGCTTACACCCTGAGTTCCATTTTGAAGTTAATAAATTCTGCACGGTATGTAATTTCAGCAACGTACACCAAGCGACCCTTTGTATCGTGAAAAAAACGCACCACCTCGCCCACAGCAGAATTGAGCGGCAGATCAAGTAACTGAGCCGTTTCCATATCGGCAATCGATATGCGTAAATTCTGGTGAGCGCGAGCTATTTTGATGCCTGGTGTATCAAGAAGCGCTGGAATAATAATTTCATTTCGGAACCGATCTGGTGCTTTATTAAATAGTTCTTCATCGAGGTAAATTGAAACTAAACAATACGGTTCACCGTCGCGAGAATGAACGCGCTTTAAATAACGATAAATGGGTACAGGTGGGCCACAGTCGGCTGGAACGGCTGGCAGTTCTGCTCGACATTCGTCAATTAATGTAAGCGAGGGTTGATCGTTACGGTAACCATTTGCCATGTCAGCGAGAGACGTTTCTAAAAGAAGTGTTCTATCTTGACTAGGTTTTTTTTGATTTAAAACAACTGTGCCGCGACCACGAGAGACGCTTACTAAACCCTCTCGCGCTAAAAGGGAGATGCCTTGGCGCACAGTCACACGAGAAACACTAAATTCTTGCATCAGATCTTCGAGTCGGGGAAGATGCACGCCTGATTTCCAAACGCCTTTGTTTATGCGTTGGCGAAGCAACTGCGCCACAAGTATGTAGCGGGGTACAGGGTTATCTGAGTTCAAACTTGACACTAGGGAAAACCTTTAAAGTTTAAAGTTCTAACTATATTACAATAGAAAAAATTTTAGCGGAATGTTATTTATCGTGCATCGTTTACGTCATGTTGGTTTACTTTTATTGCCTTGGTTTCTGCTTGTCTTTATGTGGCAAATCGTAGCGACTTCTGGTCTGCTGAGTCAGGGGCTCATGCCAACACCTTTGCAGGTTGCAACTAAGTTTGGCGAATTGCTTTTTAATGGAAGGTTGGGTGTTGACATCATCAAGTCGACCCAGCGCGTAACACTCGGTGTGTTGCTGGGCATTACAGTTGCTGTACCCGTTGGTTTTTTAATTGGTTGGTATAAAAACGCACGCACATTTTTAGATTCTCTTATTAACTTCTTTAGAGCTCTGCCACCGATCGCTTTGATTCCACTTGTTGTGATTTACTTTGGTATTGATGAGCCAGCTAAAGTCGTCATCCTTTTTTATGCAAGTTTCTTTGCCGGTGTAATCGTAATGTATGAGGGGGTTTCTCAGATCAACCCGATCTATATCAAGGTCGCAAAAACGTTGGGCGCTAGTGACTGGGAAATTTTTACGCGCGTTATTTTGCCCATGACATCACCACACATTCTCACGGCAATTCGGGTTGCACTTGGCGTGGCTTGGGCTACTCTCGTTGCTTCAGAACTGGTTGCTGCTCAACACGGGCTTGGTGCTTTGATTCAAAATGCTGCATCATTTTTTCAAATTGACGTCATTTACGTTGGAATTGTATGCATTGGTCTGGTCGCCATGTGTATGGATCTGGCATTGCGAGCGCTTACGAAACGAATGATACGTTGGCAAGAAAGGGTGGAAGCGCAATGACCGAACCGCGCATTAAATTCGAAAATATCACTTGCGACTTTCAAACAGAGATTGGTCCGCTTCGAGTCGTTGAAAATATTTCACTTGATATACATGAAAACGAGTTCATTTGTGTTGTGGGTCCTTCAGGTTGTGGAAAAACGACTTTGATGAATATTGTTGCAGGGTTTGTTCGCCCAACCGAGGGTCGCGTGACCCTAGATGGAAAGACAATCGATGGACCCGGCCGTGATCGGGGTGTGATTTTTCAGGAATACGGTGTTTTTCCATGGCTTACTGTAGAACAAAATGTTCTTTTTGGTTTGAAGCTATCAGCGAGTAAGACACCTGCAAACGAAACAGAAGCGGTTTGCCGAAAGTACTTAGAATTAATGGGTTTGACAGATTTTGCCAAGGTCTTTCCCAAGACACTTTCAGGCGGTATGCGTCAGCGTTTGGCAATCGCAAGAGCCTATGCAGCGCAGCCAGAGTTTTTGTTAATGGATGAGCCTTTTGGCGCTTTAGATGCACAGACACGATCTAAAATGCAAAACCTATTACTCGAGGTGTTGCAGCAAGAAGGTAAGACGGTCATGATGATTACCCACTCTGTGGAAGAGGCCGTATATCTTGCATCTCGCATCGTTGTCGTTACTGCAAGGCCAGCAAGAATTAAGGAAATAATTGAAATTCCTTTTGGTTACCCGAGAACTGAAAATTTACACGAGTCACCAGAATTTATTGCCATCAAGGCGCGAGTGCGTGACCTCGTTATGGCGGAATATGATGCACAGCAAAAACTGAGTGTTGCAAAAGGCTGATCATAAAAGCCTCGTTTCTTTTATTTATTTGTTTCAAAACAAACCTAGGAGATATTCATGAGCCAAAAATTTCAATTTAATCGGCGTGACTTTATTAAAGGCGTCGGTGCTGCAGGACTCGTTAGTTTAGGTGCCCCCGCGATTGCACAACAGCGTACCAAAATTAAAATTGGTTATGTCGATACGCTTGCAGTAACGGGGCAACTCTGGACAGGTATGCATCGAGGGCATTGGGCCAAAGAAGGCATTGAGTTTGAGCCATTCAAGTTCAACACAGGCCTAGATTTGTTTAATGCAATGATTGGTGGCAGTTTAGATATGCTGACTACCGGAGCAGTGATCTCAAACTTTCCAGCGCGCGGTCAAGGAAAGGCATTTTTGATCAACAACGTTGAATTTGCAACTGCCCAACTCTGGATTCGAGAAGACATGGGTGTTAAAACATGGGCCGACCTCAAAGGCCGTAAAATTTCAACAACGTTAGGAACCACCGCGCACGTATTTTTAGATGCCGCCTTGCGTGCTAACGGAATCGATCCGGCAAAGGATGTTGAATTGGTGAATCAAGGCATGTCGGTAGCGGTTACTTCCTTTATCTCGGGTGCCGTACCTGCCGTTGCTTTGTGGGTTCCTTTCAATATGCAGGTGACCCAACGCGTACCCAGTGCCAAAATGTTGGTTGACGCATCAGCTTATTTCCCCAAGTCTGCAATCGTGGGTGGATGGGCAACGCGCGACGATTATTTTCAAAAAAATAGCGCGACGCTCAATCAGGTCGTTCGAGGGTGGATTGCCTCTAACGATGACTTAATTACTAATTCCGCCTCAATCTTACCCATTATTCAAGCTAAAAATTACGAACAGGTTCCGCTTGTCGAATTGCAAGCACAGTTCAAAGCCTCTAAATATTACACGTCTGCTGAGTGGCGTAAACTTTACCTAGACGGTACAGCAGTAGATTGGTTACAGCTGGTGACAGATTTTTATGTACGATTTGGCGGCATTCAAAACCCAGTTCCCGCTAAAACATATTTTGACGTCAACTTACTCGTTAAAAATGTGAAGGCATAATTTTTAATCGAACATATCTGTTAAAGATATGTTCGATTATTTCAACGGTTTTTTGAATGACAGAATTTAATTTTCTACTAAATTCTAAGTTCTAAGTTTTAAAATTATCACCAAATACAAGAGACAAAATGAGCGACCACAAGATTGAAAAGGGGTTTGACTACATAATTGTAGGTGCTGGCTCAGCGGGCTGTGTGCTCGCTAATCGTTTGAGTGAAAACCCATCTTGTCGCGTATTGTTATTAGAGGCGGGTGGGGCTTTTAAAGGGTTCTGGTTACGCTTACCTGTTGGCTATTTCCGCACCATTACTGACAAACGTTTTTCATGGCAATTTCCAGTCGAGCCTCAAACTGAGACAGCAGGTCGGCAAATGGTTTGGCCACGAGGCAAGGTTTTAGGTGGCTCAAGCGCTATTAACGGCTTGCTCTACATTCGAGGTCAGCGTGCTGATTATGATGATTGGGCTCAATTAGGCGCTTCAGGCTGGAGCTACCAAGATGTTTTGCCTTATTTCAAGCTTTCAGAACGTTATGAGGGGGGCGAGAGCGCTTTTCATGGGGCGGCGGGTGAACTGTGCGTCTCTGATCTGCGCAATAACCATGCTTATTGCGAGGCCTGGTTAAAAGCTGCAGCCCAAGCGGGTCATCCCATAAACTCAGACTTCAACGGTCCACAGTCTGACGGTTTGGGACGTTTCCAATTAACATTAAAGGATCGTTGGCGTTGCGATGCTGCGACTGCCTTTCTTGATCCGGTTCTTCATCGTAGTAATTTGACAGTAGTCACCCGCGCACATGTCTGTAAGGTGTTGCAAGAAAATGGTCGTGCTGTGGGTGTGCAATGGATGCATGCAGGAAAGCTACAGCAAGCAAGGGCTGACGTTGAAGTCATTTTGTCTGGTGGTGCACTGCAGTCACCTCAACTCTTGCAGCTCTCAGGCATTGGCCCTTCGGCACTTCTTAAATCAAACGGAATCAGCGTGAATGTTGATGCGCCGGAGGTGGGGGAAAACCTGCAAGACCATTACCAAGCGCGGGTGATTGTCAAGCTTCGGAATCCACACTCACTCAATGACGATATTCGTAATCCTTTAAAACTGGCTCAAATGGGGGCGCAGTGGTTGTTTAAAAAGCGAGGCCCCTTAACTGTTGGAGCGGGTCAAGTGGGTGGTTTAGCTTGCACGCCTTACGCTGAAGGAGGTAGGGCGGATGTGCTTTTTAATGTGATGCCTTTGTCGGTTGATAAACCCGGTGAGGCGCTACATAGGTTTTCCGGTTTTTCTGCTTCGGCAGCCCAATGCCGTCCCTTATCGCGCGGTAAAGTGAAGATAAATTCTAGCGACCCATTGGTCGCACCACGTATTGTGGCTAATTATTTGCAACACCCCCAAGATGTGCGTGTTTTGGTAGCGGGCTTACGTCAGTTGCGCGAAATTTATGCTCAACCAGCCTTTCGTGACCTCGTAACGAATGAAGAATATTTCCCGGGTAATGGTGTGGTGAGTGATCAAGATCTAGAAAGTTTCGCGCGTCAAAAGGGTGGCACTGTTTATCACCCTGTTGGCACATGTCGCATGGGCGCTGATGATGCCTCAGTAGTAGATGAGCGTTTACGTGTTCGGGGTGTTGATGGGTTGCGTGTAGTTGATGCATCAATTATGCCCCGTATGGTTTCGACTAATACCAACGCTGCGGCAATCATGATCGGTGAAAAAGGTGCTGCCATGGTGCTAAAAGACGCCCGATAAGGACTGCTGGTTGCTATCTACCTTAAGACATTACATTGAAAGCATGGGTGGTCAGCTCAATCTCGTGGCGCAATTTCCAAATCGTCCTCCCTTTGTACTTGAGCATTTAGGTTCTAAACCCAAAGGTCAAAAACTCACAAAAGTTTCTCAACGTCGTGAGCTAACTTCGTAAGCTAACGTCGTAAGCTCGCTCAAACCGTTTACCAGCCATAGCAATTAAACCGTTGAGTGCAAAGAAAATAACGCCCACAAAGACATAGGCTTCAAGTGCTTGCTGTTGCCATTGCGCATCTGAAAATGCCATTTTTGCAGTTGACAGCATATCGTGCAAGCCAACCAACACAATTAACGAGGTGTCTTTAAAGCCACCAATCGCGGTGTTGGTTAATGCGGGTGTAGCTGATTTAATGGCTTGCGGCAAAATAACAAGCTTTAAGATTTGTGAATGGCTTAGACCAAGCGCTTGGGCGGCTTCCCATTGACCTTTTTGAATTGACTGCAACCCCGAGCGTAAGTCTTCAGCAATATACGCACCATGAAAAAACACCAGCACAATAAGCGCTGCGTAGATGCTTGAGAGTTTGAAATCGCTCAACAATAAAGGCAACACAAACACACCAAAAAATAGCACGGCCACCATCGGTATGCCACGTAAGGTTTCTATGAGGCAAGTGGCTGGCCATTGCAACCAACGGGTTAATGATGTGCGGCAAAGGGCAAGTGCAAGACCTACAGGCAGTGCTGAGGCTAAGCTTACTGTGCCTAAAAATAGCAACACTGGCAGGCCATTCCATTGCGCTTCGGGTACAACGGCTAAGTTCAATACACCCCCACCCATCAGCACGGCGAACAAGGCTAAGCACACAACCCACCCGGCCACTTGCACTCGCCAAGTGGCCCATTGAAATAACGTGACCCCGCTCATCAGCAACAAACTAGCACTGGCAATAAGTGGCCGCCAACGGTCTTCATAGGGGAAGGTGCCAAACAAAATAAGGGGTGTTTTTTCCACTAAAAAAGGCCAACACGCACCCGTGGCTTGTTTACACATTGCCGGTTGTTGCCACGGTGCTACCGCGTGTACCCATGCCCAAGACAGCACTTGCCAACCTAATAAAATAACGATAACTAATACGATAAGGTTTATGGCCACAGCAAAGTAGTTTTGACCAAACAGGTTTTGGTAACGTTGCAGTAGCGGTATGGGCGGCGGTTTTATGGCTTTCATGCCAGCCCCTTACGTAACCGTTTGTTCAGCATATTTAGACTGGTTGACAACAATAAACCGATACCCAAATACATCAACATAATGACAGTCATCACTTCAATGGGCTTGAACGCTTGGTTGATGGTTGTACTGGCCACGGCCATCAGATCAGCAAAACCCACAGCTAAGCCAATTGACGTATTTTTGAGTAAATTAATGAACTGGCTAATCAGTGATGGAATAATTTGTCGAAAAACTTGCGGCAAAATGACCAGTTTTAATCGTTGACGTGTTGTGAGCCCCAATGCAGCTGAAGATTCCCATTGGCCTTTATGTATAGACTGCAAACCACCGCGAACGATTTCACCGATCTGGGCGCCATGATAAACCACAAGTGTGAACCATAACGCAATGAATTGAGTGGGAATAATCATGCCACCGGTGACACCAAAACGTGATCTTACGGGTATGTTCCATGACCCTATCGAAAAATCTAGCATCGGGAAATTTAACCCGCGATTAGAGAGGAAAACACTTGATAGCAGCTCCCATGATTCTTTTGGGGGCGGCATGGTTTGCACCATAAATATATACACAGCCAGCAAAATAAGAAGTTTAGGTAGGTTGCGCATTAAGCCAACAAAACCGTTGAGAGCTTGGCGCCCAAACGCATTGCCTATGACGCTACCGACCCCAATAAACACACCTAAAATTAACGCACCCACCCCGGCTATAACGGCCATGATAAGTGTGTTGGTTAAGCCAACTGCAAAGGCACGCGCAAATGTATCAGTCGCCTGAAAGGCAAATGGCGCGTGGCTAATATCAAAACCAGCAGGCTGAAAGAAAAAACCAAAATCGGCATTTAGCGAAACCACGAAGGCTTAGTTCTTTTTGGTTTGAATTAGATTAAGGATGCCAAGCGACTGCTCAGCTTGCATTGCAAATGTCGTCATCAGCCCGTTAAACCCTGCAGCGTTTAACGAATGGGGTAGGGGTAAAGTAAACCACCGTCTTTTGAAAGACGATTGATGCTGGTTCCACGGTCAATTTTAAGCACAGACCCTTTTCCTAAATTTCGCTCAAACACTTCAGAATAATTGCCTACTGATTTAATGACGGCGTATGTCCAGTTTGGGCTGATGCCAAGCTTTTTAGCGACGTCACCCACAGCGCCTTCTTTAGATAGTAGACGTTTGACTTGGGGTGATGCACTGTCAAGTTTGCTGATTATTTCGTCAATGTTTTGTGAGTTAACGCCTAAGTCTTCAGCAACTAACATGGTCTGAAAGCCCCAGAAAATGGCTTTTTCAAGTTCGTTGTCGGGTCGGCTTACAAGTGTTAAAGGCTCATTTGAAATGACTTCCGGCAAAATAATGTAGTCATCAGGGTTGGTTGCAAGACGACGGTCTGAGGCTAAGGCGCTCATGTCAGTAGACAATACATCGCACTTGCCAGAGTAAAACGCCTGTAAACGCGCAGACTTGTCAGCAATGTTTTCAACCGTATATTTGATTTTTAAGCGACCAAAAAAATCAGCCAAACTTTGTAAGGTCGTGGTGCCGTCTTCTGCACAAATGGTTGCGCCGGCCAGTTCACGTGCGCTTTTAACCTTTAACGATTTGGGCACCATAAACCCTTGACCATCATAAAAAGTGGTGGCAATGAAACTTAAACCGGGTTCAGCTGAACGCGTTGCAGTTTCAGTAATAGAGCGTGAAGCCATATCAGCACCACCTGCAATCAACATTTTGAGGCTGTCTGAAAACCCTACGCCACGCATTTCTACCTTACTGGCATCGCCAAAAATGGTGGCGGCAGCCATGCGACAGAAGTCTGCATTAAAACCTTGAAAAACACCTTGACTGTCTGGCACTGAAAAGCCGGGTGAATTAGGGTTCACAATGCAAATAAGCTTGCCATTGTTTTTGATTTTGTCGAGCAACTCGCCTGCTGAAACTGATAAGGGTAGGGTTGCCGCGAGCGCAAGCGCAAGCGCAAATGAAATGAGAGCAATGGCACGTTTTGACATAAAGCCTCGTTAGGGTTTGAGAAAGACAGGAACATATCTTTTGAAAGTATTAGGAATATAACAGGCTGCATGTTATTTTTTTTGAAAATTTCAACCTGAACTTACTCTGCAGGTGTTGCACCTGCAGCGTTTGAAACGACAGCATCAATTTGTATCAACGCATCAAGAGGAAGCACCGAGACACTCATCATTCTGAGGGCGCAAATACAACCCATAATCATTTTGTCGGTATAAGGGCCTAGCGCTGTAGACGTTGAAAGTGTTCGTAAATGAGCATTAGGTTATCAAACATGTCGTCAAGTAAGTCTTCGCGGCTTTCGCTGCTTAACGTTTCAGGGCGTAAAGTAGGGTCTGGGTGGTGCTCATGAGCGAGCAGCATCGCAGGTTCAAGCAAGTTACCGAGTTCTGTGTTTTGACTAAACGCATGCCAGTCTTTTTGAGTAAGCGTAAGACCTAATACAAAACCTTCTGCCCATTCATTGCCCGTCGGGTTGCCGTCGTCGTCAACGAGCAGGGCGGGCACATATACATCACCTACTTTAGAAGCTTGTTGCAAGGTGCTTGTTATCTTGTTCCAGTGCCGTGCCATCAGTAAAGAGATATCTTTTGCTTGCTTATCATCGGCAAAAGCACTGTCGCCTAAAATCACTTTTAAATATTCACTGGGCTTCACTTGTGTCGGCGCGCAGATCAGTGCACAAAATAGGCCATCAAGCCCTTCGAAGCTATTTACTGGTCCATCAAGTTCAGCTAAAAAAGTGTCAAGTGTGTCGATTTCAGGTTCAAGCAGGTCAGTGTTTAAGTTTTGGGTCATTTTTAGTCTCGTTTAGAATCACCACACTGTAGCGCAAATGATGTACTGGGTAAAAAGAGGCTTGATTATGCTGACCAATAAGTTTTTAATTAATAGATTACAACAATACATTTAAGTTTTTTTTAATTTAAAAAATTATAAATTTAGCTCATAAATTTAGGTCACGACGGGCAAGATAAAAAGTTAGGGGCTTCACACCTTACATTTTATAAGTGCGTGTTGAAGCATCAGTTCCTAGGTCTTGCGTGACCTGCTGCAAATATTCGTTCATTAAGTTGCTTAAAAATACCCAAAAGTCTTCTGAATTGACAGTGTCTCTAACCAAGTGGCTGGGTAGAAACCTGCCCATTTCTTTACGAAACTCAAGAGCAATCGCAGGGTCGGTTTTGAGAGATTCTGCTTGATTGGAAAAAGCCAACAAACAATCTTTTAAGCTAGCCTGATGATCAATCAATTTCTGTGAAATTAAACCTAAGGCGGGTTTGACTTGCTGTTGATTCAGCCACGCTATGTACCACAGGTCACGATTTTTTAAGCGATTTGGCCGCAATGCAAAGGCTAAAAGTTTGTCTGCAAATATTTCTTCACGTGACTGTGCCTGCAAAATGAGCCCGTCTGTGCCCATATCAACACCATAAGCATTGAGTATCATCATTGGGCGAGCTTGATAACTGGGAATAGAGCAAACATCAATATTGATTCGCTGGACCCGAATATCTCGCCGTGCAGATCTTGTTTGTACTTTTATCTTCCAGGTATCTACATTACCTTCTTTGCGAGTGGGTTCGCTGACGTTGACTTCAAGCCCGTACTTGTTTTTTAAACTACTGGATAAGACGCTAGCCATCGAGGCCAGTTTATCGCGCGAGAAGTCTACGCCCCCCGTAAAGTCAAGATCTTCACTTAAACGATTTGAACCGTAACAATCACGCAAGCAAGTGCCACCAATAAAACATAAGTTCGTTAAACATACTCATTTACAATATTCCAGTTGATAAGATCTTGGTTTCGATGCGTCGCACGCATGTCGCGTAGGGTTTGTGTAACACTTGCGCGCCAAATTCGACATTCGGTGTCGTATGTCAAGTGGCCAACCAGATTATCGGGTTTTTGTTGAGTTCGCACGAACTCAATACTGCCCCAATGACCACAGTCGATGAGGCTTGAGCGCCCAGACGACATGACCATAATTCGATTGATTGGTATTTGAGATATGACCCCTGCGTCGCTTAAAACAGACTCAAGACTGAGGTAGTTTAGGCTTAAGGGGCGAAGCTTGTTGACCGATGAAATGGCACCTGCATTGACTAACGGTGATTGTGGTTTGCCGCCATGTAACTCAAGAGCCATGACCGTGTTAAAGGCCACCCCCTTGGGTTGGCCCCCACTTTGCTTTGCATAACAGCGGGGCCCACATCTTCCAGCGCTAACGATAGGGTGGCAACCTTTGAAATCGACTCAACTGCAAACCGGTAGTTGCTGTCACCCGCTTGAAACACAGCGCCTTCTGCCGTGATAACCACCAGTGCTGAGAGGGTTGAGGGCACTTGCGCTAAGTAGGGAATGTAACTTGCGTTTTGCCCACCCGAGTCTTAGGCGCGACGGACATAAACTTGTTGAACAAGCGTTTGAAGATCATCTTGAAGATGTGGCATTTTGGCACCCGAAAAGCTTGATATGAACATAATTGTAGACCTGCTTATTTCGGTTTTAAAGTGACTCAATGCAGAGCCTCAAGACCAAAGTAGAACCTTAGGAATTTCCTTTTGTTAAATTAGGCGTATCGATGGCAGCCAATTCGATGCCGAATATATCGTTTAAAGATGCATCGCTTAAAATTCTTGATGCTTTTGGTATTTTTTTATTTTCAGTTATGTTGCCTGTTTGGGCAGTTAACAGATCGTTGGCATCTACTTGACGCAAAATAAAAAGAAGTTTTGCATCAACATCTAAGCGGGCGCCCACCCCATAAAGGGTAGCTGCCACATGCTTGCACATCTGTGCTGAGTCGGGGCAAGAACAAACGAATTTAATTTCTGCTGGTGAAGGGAAAAGTCCGGTTTTGGTATCACAGATATGCCCCATTACTGCCTTTGAAAACTGACCTTGCAAGAGTTCTACCAACGATTCAATTGAGCCTGTGCAAGCCTCAATTAATTCGTGCCATGTTTCGTTGGGTAAGGGCAATATATCAATTTCGACTTGATATCGATTTGACCCGATTACCTGCGCAATGACCCGACCTGAATTGATTTTTAAATCAATGATTGCCCCATTTCGAACATAGGTGCGCGCGCGTGGCAAACGATTTTGATGGTCGCTGTACGCCTCTAGATTTTTGCACCAAGCCTTGCCCCAAAACGTAGTAGCCATGGCGCGCGTTGTAATGGTGACAGGCTCAAGCGATTTACCCGCTTTGCGTGCTTTTTTTATTTGATTCTCAGCCTGGGCAAGGCGCTTGGCCACAGGTACATAAGGTTTCCAGCCATAATCACTCATGTATCAGTGCTCCATACTGTGCAGGTCGAGTTTAACCAGATTGAGCAGTTCTTTGTCGCTCATTTCAGTTAAGTTAATTTCTCGTGAACCCTCGATCACATCACTCACCAGGGCCTGCTTTGACTGAATAAGTTCATCAATACGCTGCTCAATGGTGCCGCGACAGATGAATTTATGAACCAATACGTTGCGATGCTGCCCGATTCGGAAGGCGCGATCAGTCGCTTGATTTTCGACCGCTGGGTTCCACCAGCGATCAAAGTGAACAACGTGCGAGGCTGCAGTGAGATTGAGGCCCGAACCCCCAGCTTTGAGTGACAGTACAAAAAAAGGAATGCTTTCATCTTCTTGAAATTGTTTAACGAATTCCCGTCGTTTGCCGACTGGGGTGCCACCGTGCAAAATTAAGCCAGGGCGGCCAAATATTTTTCCTAAAAATGCAGCCAGTGGGGCGGTTGTTTCTTGAAATTGAGTAAACAAAAGCATTTTTTCTTGTTTGGCTGAAATAGTTTCGGCAATTTCGCGAAGACGTGTGAACTTGCCACTATCTTCTGGTTGCCAAGCACCATCACCAAGCCAATGCGAGGGGTGGTTACAAATTTGTTTGAATCGCATCAAAAAAGACAACACTAAGCCTTTACGTTGGATGCCTTCGCTAGATTCGAGTAATTTGGCTAGTGTTTGAACTGCCTCTTGATATTGCGCAGCTTGGTTGGGTGAAAGTACACACCATGTTGCCAGTTCGGTTTTATCTGGTATATCACTGATGATTCGTTTGTCTGTTTTGAGTCGACGCAAAATATAGGGGGCGATAAGCGCTCGAAAAGGCCCATAATTCCTAGATTCAGCTAAGCGCTTAGAAAAACTTGCAAAGGCCCGTTCTGAACCTAATAAACCTGGGTGGGTAAAGTCAAAAATTGACCACAAATCAGATAGACGGTTTTCAACGGGCGTGCCTGTCAGTGCAATACGAATACTAGCTTTTATTTTTTTAATTTGCTTGGTTTGTTTGGTTGATGGGTTTTTAATGGCCTGAGCCTCATCGATTACCGCCACATGCCAATGAATAGCCTGCAGTTTGCTGAGACGAGGCAAAGTGCCATAGGTGGTGACAACCAAGTCAACTTGATCGAGCTGAGACGCATCAAGCTTGAGCAGTTCTGTGCTTGACATCTCGCTAGGGTGCGCGATTATGCAACGCAGACCAGGTGTAAAGCGTTGTGCTTCTTGCTGCCAGTTTGCTAAGAGTGATGCGGGGGCAACTAATAGGCTAGGTCGGGGCGCATTTTTATTTTCTTGCTTAAGCACCAGTAAAAGAGCAAGCACCTGAATGGTTTTACCTAAGCCCATGTCGTCAGCTAAGCAGGCACCTAAGCCCAATTTTGAGAGCAAATAGAGCCACCGTAAACCTTGTTGTTGGTAGGGGCGCAAGGTTGCTTGCAGACCTGGGCCCGGGTCGACAGCAGCCAAGCCTAAAGGAGATCGTAGATGCTGCAGCGTTTCTGCCAACCATGCACCTGCTGTAACGTCAGACCAATTTGCATCAGGTGCGTCGTCGTCGAGTGAGCTACCCGCTAAAAGACGCATGGCTTGCGCCATAGGCAAGCCATGTTGCGCTGTCTGTGCGAGCGCATCAAACTGTTCAAGCACGCGGCTTAACCGTTTTTGATCGATTTCTACCCAACGACCACGAATCCATTGCAAGCCATCTTGCTGAGCGAGCATGTCGCGAATTTCATCTGCCGTCAGGGGCTCACCATCAACACTGACATTCATGTCAAAGTCAAGTAACGCGTCGAGGCCCAAGTTTGATGGGGGCTTGCTGCCCAGCGCGGCTCGCACTTTAGGTCGACTCGGACGACCACTTGCCCACAGAGCTGGCATACGCACCACAATGCCAGCTGCTTCGATAGCTGGCAGGTCTTGCAGAAAGCGTACAACATCTGAAACCTGCCAGCGCAATGGGTGATAAATTTCTTTGCTATGAACCATTTCTGCAAGCCAGTCGCATGTTTTTGCAGCGCGCTGTACAGGCATGAGTAATGAGAGTAACTGAGCCTTTTTGCGGCCACCAGAAAACTCTGCGAGGGCTTGAGAAAGGGGGAGGTGCTGCGCTTTGCCATGGGCAGTTAAATTTGTTGTGTAAGTGGCTATGAACGCAAAAGGTGCATCTGGGTCTTTGCGATTTTCCGCTAGAAAGAAGTGTACGCGCCCCACCAAGTTCCATGCTTCGTTCCTGGCCTTCAAGTAGGTTTCGATACTTTCGCCATGGGTAGCACATTCGTCTAATAATGCGGCGCCCAAGCCCTGCCATAAGATACTTAGCGTATCAGGTGTCAGGTACTCTGCACCCCTCATCGGGGGGGCACAGATAATGAGTGTTTCCAATGCTAAGCTTTCGGGTGGTAAAGGGGTTTCATTGCCGGCAGTGGTGCGAAGCTCGGTTAGAAATCGCGTCGCAAAGTCACGCCACCAAGACCAAGTCTGTGGCAGGGCTGCCGTGGTTAAGGATGTGCCTAGATAAAGCAAACCATGCGCTGAACTTTGGCTGAACGCTTTAATGATTCCTACTTCTTGTGGTGCCAACGAGGAAACTGATGCATCATCAGTGAAAACGCGCAGATGTCCTGATGGCGTGAGCGTAGGGGTTAGGGTACGAATGGTGTCAGGGTGCATGCATCATTTTAAAATTGGTTAAGGGGTGATGTTGATTCAGCGTCGGCGTAAAGCTCTTAACAAATGAAACTTAAGCCAGATATCGGATTTTGCAAAAGCTGGTCTTGTTTGCAAGCGCGCAAACCAAGCTTCCAGTTCAGGAAACGGTTTCAGTAACGCTTGTTCATCAATCATCGCTAGTCGCCCCAAGAGCACGCCACACACCACATCTGCAGAAGAGATCTGGTCACCGTATAAAAGCGATTGTGATGCTGGCTTGGGAAGCATGTGTAAAAAACGTGCAATATGTTCACGTTCAATATCAATTTTTTCGGAAAGATTGCCTTCTGTAAAGAAAGCCAATCGCCCTTCGTTGATGGCAATTTTTGCTTTTACTGCATCGGGGTCAGAGCAAGTGCTAAGCTGATCGTTTAGTTTTTTAATGATTTTGCCAAGCAGTTTAGGAAACATGACATGCAAAGGCGGGTACTTAATCATTAATTTACCAAACGTGATGTTTTCAATCTGAATGGCATAAAAGGCATTCACGGTTGATTCAATTTCTGCCTGCTTTGAATGGTCGGCGTCTAGCCAATTCAACCCAGCTTGCGTGGCTGCAAAGCGCAAAATATCGTGACTGTCAGAGAATATCTCTTGGCCATCAACCAACGTGGGTACGGTCATGTTTGGGTTAATGGCTCGATACCAAGGCGAAAGCTGCTGCTTGGCAAAGTGAATGTCAATAACATGATTCTCGAAATTAACCCCAGCCTCATGTAAGGCCAGACGGGCAATCATTGAGTAGTATGACGATGCAGCGTGATAAAGAACCATACCGTACCTTTATTGTTAAGTTAAGTGTTTGAATAGAAATATATGCTGTTAAACATTCAACATTCAACATTTAATTTCTAACATTCAAGTAGTCAAGTAAACTTGGCTTTACTAAAAAAAAAATTAAATTCATTTGAAATATGCTAAGTCATTGTGACGTTAAATAAGTGTCTAATCAAGCTATAAAAAAACGATAACTTTAATATCCAAATAAATGTAAATGACGAAATCTAAGCAAATCATTTTGTACATGAATGTGGGTCATTTCATCGATCATTATGCGATGTTGATATTCACGGTTGCGGTGCTTGTGATTGCGCCCAAGTTTGGTTTAACCTATGGCGAGCTTTTGCCCTACGCAACGCCTGGTTTTATTGCATTTGGTGCGGGTGCCTTAGTTTCAGGCTGGCTGGGTGATAAATGGAGCCGTCGGAATATGATGGCCATATTTTTTGTTGGTATGGGTTTGACGCTGTCAAGTATGACGTTTGTACAAACCCCTTTGCAATTAGGCGCCGTACTGCTGTGCGTGGGTATCATGGCTTCCATATACCACCCTGTGGGCACATCCATGTTGGTCTCTCATGTCGATAAGTTAGGTAAAGAGCTGGGCATTAACGGCATGTGGGGTAATTTTGGCGTGGCCTCTTCAGCGCTGGTAACGGGTGTGATCAATGAGTATTTTGGTTGGCGAGCCGCTTTTCTGGTGCCTGGAATTTTCTCTCTTGTGATCGGCTTTTTATTTCTTTATCAGGTGCCCAGGTCTGTTGATAAGCTTTTAAAAAAATCGGTGGCTGTGACTGCTAAAGTACCGAAGTCAGTCATGATTTGGGTCATTGTTTCTTTGTTCATCACTATCATTGCAAGCTCAATTACCTTTAACTCGGTCACCGTGGCTTTGCCTAAGATATTTCAAGAAAGGTTAACAAGCCTCACAAGCAATACCGCTACATTAGGGCTAATCGTATTTGTGGTGTACTTGTTTGGCGCATTGGCTCAATATGTGATTGGCCACTTGTTAGATAAACATTCTTTGAAAAACGTCTTCTTACCCTTAGCGATTGGTATTGTTCCAGCCTTATTCTTGGCATCGACATTGACCGATTATGGTTTGATTTTGTCGGCTATTGTTATTGTGATCGCCGTGTTTGGGCAGGTCACGGTCAATGACACCATGCTCGGTAAATATACCGTTGATGAATGGCGTGGCCGAGCATATTCCATTCGATTCTTCTTGGGTTTTACCGCGGCAGGTTTGTCGGTAGGGCTGGTTTCTGTACTCTACAACGAAGGCGGTTTCGACTTAATGCTGAAGTCTATTGCCGCCTTAAGTTTGCTAACGGTTCTGGGGGCGGTGATTTTCCCCAGAGAAAAGAAATCGGCTTAGGTTTTATAAGACAACACCCTGAGCCGCATGGGTTCGCTACGGTTTGACTGTTTTTAGAAATGTTAAGTATTGATCTGACACTTCGATAGGCTGTTCAAGCATGACCAAATGGGCAGCATCAGAAATGGTTAGTGAAACACCATTGGGAAATAGTTCCTCTAATTTAGTCTTGCCCGCAATGTTGTAAACACCATCGTGTAAACCCCATGCGATAAAAGTAGGGGTTGTTGATACTTGGTTGTTCTCAAGTACCATGAGGTCTAGGTTCACAATGTTCCAAACTTGTTGATAGTGCAGATTATTGGATACATAATTTTTTATGGCTGATTCTTTTATTTCAGAAGAAATGGCCGGCGGTTTATAAAACAATAGGCTCATTTCTAAGTCAAACTGATTTAAATTAATCGGTATAAATGGGTTGACCCCCTTGAATATGGCAGACCTAACCTGTGGGCTCCAACTAATAACGCCTAAAGGCGCGCCAATAAAAGCCAAGCTTTGAACGTTATCTGGGTATTGCGTGTTGTACATCGCCATAATCGCACCCCCCATTGAGTTGCCTGCTATGTGAAATGGCTTGAGCTCTAATTTCTGTACAAACTCGTGAACAGACGACACCTCTTTTGAGAGTTTATAGTTTTCAATTGGGAAGCCTGTGCTTTGACCATAACCCGGTAAATCTGGGGCGTAAACAGCATAGCCATGACGCGACATGTTGCAAGCAAAATCTAACCACTGTTCTTTTTGAGCAAACAGGCCATGCAATAAGAGTACTGGCTGTCCGGAACCGACTTGAAAATATTTAATGATGCCATTTTTTATCGGTACAGCGCCATCTGTAAATTGGCATGCCGTACTCGTGGTTTCAGCCTGCGCGCCAAAATTCGTTAACGCGATCAAACAAGCCCATAAAATTTTAATCAATTGTTTTGCAATCATCGTTCATCTATGCGAGTTGACCCATGTCAAATCAATATTAACTGAAAGGCCATAAACTAATTAGAACCCTTACCAATAAGCACCTTACCAAGGAGCATAAAGATGAATATTCAACCGGTTCAGTTAGGTCAATATCAATCAGTGTTTGATGTCACGCCGCAAAAAGTTTCAACGAAGTTGGGTGTTGTTGAATACGCCAATCTTGGAAACGGTTTGCCTTTACTGTCTGTGCATGGTGGGCCTGGCGGGTTTGATCAAGGGCTTGCTTTGGCGATGTGCTTTGCTTGGAAAGACTTCGGTTTAGCAGTAGTTGCCCTTGTGGCACTCATGTATGGGAAGCTTCCACCTTGGTTAGTTGTTTTGGGGGGAGCTGTTGCAGGTTGGGTATTACTGTAAACACATGATTTATATAGCTTTTGCCTGTAAAATAAGATTTTACTGATTTACAGGCAAAATGAAACTTCTTTTCGATCAGCAGCGTTTGAATCTTATCGAGTCTGAACAAATTTTTTAGGCTTGGCGTGAGGCTGCTTGGCGTCAAAATGACTACCGTTACGGTATGCGCTGGAAAAAGGTAAACGATAATGACTATTTGATCAGGTTATGTAACGCCCAAGGAAACGGTAAATCACTAGGCCGTCGTTCGCCTGAAACTGAGGCGATTTTCGAGCGTTTTCAAACAGGCAAACAAACTGCTTATGAATCATACCTTGGGCTGTCTGAAAGGCTTAAAACACAAACTCGTCTCAATCGTGCGCTACGTTTAGGGCGCATGCCAACTGTTGTAGGAAACATCTTACTAACTTTAGACAAAACTCGTGCACTTAAAAACTTTAGGGTAGTCGGTACCCATGCGCTGTTCGCCTATGAAGCTATGGCAGCTGTAGAGTTTAAGGTTGAATTACTTGCGTCCGGTGATGTTGATTTAATGTTTGACGGGCGTAAACAAATCTCTTTGCTTGCAAATAAGCTTGAAGAAAATAACTTGTTAGCTGCATTACGTCAGGTCGACAAAACTTTTCAGGTTTCAAGTCGTGATCAGTTCAGAGCTATCAATAAAGATGGTTTTATGGTTGACTTTATCACTCAAGATAAAGTCATTCTGTTAAGTGCACCTCCAAAAATGTCAGAAGGCGTTCTTCAAGCGGTTGAAGTGCCTAATTTAGAGTGGTTGGCTAACGCACCCCGCATAGAACAAGTCGTCATTGCTGCAGATGGGCAACCTGTTTTAATGTCCGTTTCCGACCCCCGGGCCTTTGCATTACATAAAGCTTGGTTGTCACAAAGACATGACCGTGAGCCGGTTAAGAAACAGCGCGACCTAAATCAAGCAAAAATGCTTGGCATGAGCAAATCACTAAACGAAGGCCTAGCAAAATGCATCGTTTGAACAGAACCATAATAAAGCGTTTGATCAGGGCGAACTAAAAACACCCCTGGCTCTGAAAACAAAGCCGGTTCTTGAATACCAATTGACGTGGTGCCAATTGCGACAAGCCTAGTAACGCATCATTTCGATGTGTAGAAAGACCAAGATTAAGATAAAGAGTGGTTGAATGCGTTTGACCTCGATCTTCGAGGGCTAAAGCTTGTGTGGCAAGTTGTTGAACCCTAGCATTTCACCCTGAAGTCGTCGCTAATTTAATCAACGCCTAGAGGCAACCACAGTCACTTCAAAAAGCAATTGGGGGGGTGGCTAAATTGGCTTCAACAGTCGTGCGCGCAGGTGCGGCACCGGCTGGCACCCAAGCGTCCCAAACAGCGTTCATGGCAGCAAAATCATTCATACTTTTGATATGAATGAGCGCGGTTAAAACTCATGATTTGTCGCTACCCGCTTCCTCAAGCAAGGCATCAACACGACGCAATGCTTCGGCAGTTTGACCTGCCATATCGCTGGCATCTGACCCGTCAGCAGTTTGGCCACAAAGGTAGATCAAATCGCCGCAGGTAACGATTTTGCTCATGCGAGCGGTGGTGTGTGTGCGTTCAATGTGATTCATGTGTGTCGCTTAAAGGGTTAATAAGTTAAAGGGAGTCTTGGTTGCTGGCATTTAATCGATAAGGTTTAGACGATGCTATTGAGTTAAAGTGATTGCTATTCAACAGCTATGCTGCTTTGACGGCTGTTGTAACTTTTTGGTAACTTAGTCCGACTTGCCTTCGCTCAAACCGCCTTCCTGCCAAGGCAATTTTTACTTGAAATTTAATTTCAAAAATTAATCGTCAACCCTAGAGCAGGGCCTGCCATGGTGGTTTTTTGAAGCGTGGCACCCGACTTCATGTCGTAATATAAAGCACGATAGCCTAAGGTGACATCGCCCCAATCAAATGCTTTGCCCACGCCAATTAACGCTTGCCAAGTAATGTTTGTCGAACCACCCCCACCGCCGAAATCAGCGTAAAACGGTACGTACCACGTGCCGTCACCCAGCCTAAAGCGACCTTTAAAGCCGATGATTGGGTCAGTGGTTGTTGTGGTGTTTGAAAGCGTTTCGTTAGGGTAACCCTGTGCGCGCACATTTAAATTGGCTGACGTACTCAATAAGCGAGCACCCACCAGCGCATCAGCATAAAGATCTTGAGTATGAGCAAAGGTGTAGGTGACTGCAGCCGTAAAAATTGTATTTTTAACGGTAGCCGTGCTGCCCACGTCAGTTTGACCGATTACCTTAGCGCCTTGATTGGTGATTTCGACATAAATTAAATCACCCATAATGCCCCACTTACCCTTGTGCGCTTCGCCACTTAACATTGCGGCAATGTTGAGGTCACTTAATATACTGCTGGCCGACAAATCGGCTCGACCAATGGGGCTATTGTTTAAATATAGGGTGGAATTTAAACTTGGTGTCCAAACATATGGCGTGACAGAAAAGCGCCATTCATCTGAAAGTGTGGGAATTGGGTTAGGCGTGTTTTGAGCCCAAGCTGAAGAGGCCCCCATAAATAATGTTGTCGTGGTGACAAAAATGCGTAAATAATTTTTCATTGGGGCGACCCGTGTTGTTGAACGTTATGCATTATTTTTGAAAAATATTGATAGTTCTTAAAATATAGTAAAAAATATAAAACAGCTAACCGCCCCATATGAAAAATTAAGCTGGGGGCGGTGTGCCTTCTGCATTTGATACGACAGCGTCAATTTGTATCAATGCATTATGCGGAAGCGCCGACACGCCAATTGTTCTGCGTGCCGGTATGCCATCAGGAAAGTACGTGACGTAGATATAGTCTATTGCATTCATATCAGCAATATTCTTAACTACGATATTAATTTTTACGACATCGGCCAAATGATGGTCAATGCTTTCAACAATTGCCTTGATGTTGCTTAGACATTGCCCAGCTTGTTCTTTCACACCACCTGCAATCATTTTGCCGGTTTCTGGGTCTAGCGGCAATTGCGCTGAAATGTGGTTGTAGTGTGAAAAGGCAACCGTTTGCGAAGAGTGATCTTTTGGTGCGTTAGCTTTATTGTTTGCTTTAATAACAATATGGCGGGCATCTTCCACCGGCTGTGGCGGTGTAACGTCGCCGTGTGAAACGACCGCTTCGACTTGAACTAAAGCATGCATTGGTAAATCAGAAACTGAGATGGTTGTAAGGGCAGGGGTGTAGTCTGTAAAAAATGTTTTATAAACTTCTTTGGCGGCATTAACATTAGAAATATTTTTCGCAAAATATAGTGGATCCAATGTTTGAGACAGTAGTTTAAGCTGTAGCCTAAGTTAAAAGGGTTACACAAAATGAGCTTAGTTAAGAAGCGCCAGATTCACAGTTCTGAGTTTAAGGCCAAAGTTGGGCTTGAAGCCATTCGTGG
>JBDNHM010000356.1:0-1225 GCA_041688825.1 Burkholderiaceae bacterium
CAGGCCCCACACCTGGCCCAACACCAGGCCCCACACCTGACCCAACTCCCGATAATATTTTAGCGATACGTGATGCTTATCTTGTGACCGCTGCGGGTATCGTCGTTTCTGCAGTTAATGGTACGCTTTTTAACGATGAAGGTAGCCCAACCACAACAAGTTTGGAGTCAACCACAACCCATGGCACACTCAGTTTTAATACTGATGGTTCTTTCACCTACAACCCAATTAGTGGGTTTGTGGGTTTTGATAGTTTTGAGTACTTTGCTGAAAAAGATATTGGTGGCGGCGTAATAGAAAAGTCATTGAGTACCGTTAACTTGCAGGTGGTTCCAGAAATTGGGCTCTTGGCAGGTTCACTTGATGACTACTCTACCGTTGGTCTGGCTGGTTTTGGTTATTTTAATTATGGCGCTATGCAGGGTGAATCTGATACGTATCTTGCTTTAATAAAACAATTTCAAGACGGTGGCTCATCGGCACAAGATGCCATGTACAAATTGTCTAACGTCATGGGTGAAACAACAGCTGCCGAAACGCTTTACCCATTTTTAGCGAACCCAGTGGCTACTGATGTTGCAATCAATGGTTTTCTTGATACGGTTTATAGCGTGTTGTTTAATCGTGCCCCAGATGATGCCGGTAGAGCTTACTGGTTGCAAGATATTAAAGAGGCGATAGGTCGTGGTGAAGACATTGACCCTTATGTTTTTATCATCATGAATGGCGCTCAAACAGCAGACATGCAAACCTTGTCAGCAAAAAGCATGATTGCTAATGAGCAAATATTTCAGCAATATCAACATGATGATTCAATTAGCCAAGTAGATTCAAATGCCTTTCTAGCGGGAACGAGTTCAGATATCACCAACCTTTTAGGGAATATGCAAACAGTTTACACAGATGTAATCAGTGCTTGATTTAACTAAATCAAATCGCTTCAACACATTCACGTATTAACCCTGGGCCCTTGTAAATCAGGCCGGTGTAGAGCTGAACAGCGTTCGCACCGGCAGCGATTTTTTCTTTAGCGTGCTGGCCTGACATCACGCCGCCCACGCCGATGATGGGGAAGTCAGCACCCAAGTGTTGTCGCAACGCGGCAATGACTTTAAGGGACTGTTGATGCAACGGGGCACCCGACAAACCGCCCATTTCTTGGGCGTGAGGTTGACCCATGACTGAGTCGCGCGACACAGTGGTGTTGGTGGCGATGACGCCATCG
>JBDNHM010000357.1:0-1358 GCA_041688825.1 Burkholderiaceae bacterium
CGCCGCACCTTATTTCAACCCTATGCGGTGCATGTGGCGCGCAACAGCAGCGACTTAATCGCAGCCATTTCATCTAAAATCGGCTCGGTTATTAACCAGTCTTTAATGTCAGCTTTACTGCTCACCAGTTCTTTCTTTTTAATGTTCATGATTTTGGGCGTGTTGTTATTAATTGACCCCTTAATCGCCGTCACCGCCTTCGTTGGGTTTGGCTTGGTTTATGTATTAGTCATTGCCTTAACCAAAAAGCGTTTACTACGTGACAGCAAACGCATTAGCCAGGAATCTAACCGAGTGGTTAAAGCCTTACAAGAAGGTTTGGGCGGTATACGCGACGTTTTAATTGATGGCACACAAAACACCTATTGCGATATTTACCGCACGGCCGACCAGTCGCTTCGGCGCGCTCAGGCAAATGTCAGTATTGTGGGTGGCAGCCCTCGTTTTATGATTGAAGCCTTAGGTATGGTGTTAATTGCGGTATTGGCCTACGTGATGGCACAGCGCTCAGCGGGCATTGCAGGGGCCATACCGGTATTGGGTGCGTTGGCATTGGGGGCGCAACGCTTATTACCTGTTTTGCAGCAAGCTTATAGTAGTTTTTCTGCAATTAGGGGGAATAAAACCAACCTTGAAGACGTGATTGACCTACTCGACCAACCTATGCCAAACGAAGGCACAGGCTTGGTTGAACCGATTGCGTTTGAGCAAGACATAAAGCTGAATAATTTATCGTTTCAGTACGCTAAACAATCGCCCTTGGTGCTGAAAAATGTTGACGTGACCATCAGCAAAGGTAGCCGCGTTGGTTTCATAGGCAGCACCGGCAGTGGCAAAAGTACCTTAATTGATGTGGTGATGAGCTTATTGAAACCCACACAGGGTTCATTAGATATTGACGGCCAAGCCATCACCACTAGCAATCATCGTGCATGGCATGCCCATTTGTCGCACGTGCCTAAATCAATCTTTTTAGCCGACAGCAGCATCGCTGAAAACATTGCCTTTGGCGTACCCAAAGCCTTAATCGATATGCAACGCGTTCAGCTCGCCGCACAGCAAGCGCAAATTGCACAAACCATAGAAGGCTGGCAAGACGGCTATGAAACCTTTGTGGGTGAACGTGGGGTTAGGCTTTCAGGCGGGCAAAGGCAACGCATTGGCATTGCACGGGCTCTATACAAGCAGGCAAACGTGATTATTTTTGATGAAGCCACCAGCGCGCTAGATAACGCCACTGAACGAGAAGTCATGCAAGCGATTGACAGCTTAGGCAAAGATCTTGCCGTGCTGATTGTGGCGCATCGTTTAAGCACCCTTAAACATTGCACCCATATTATTGAATTGAAACACGGCGA
>JBDNHM010000358.1:0-1074 GCA_041688825.1 Burkholderiaceae bacterium
TAGCCGCATTTCGCTGGAAGTTGTCTTATAAAGTCATGCGCGAAGCCATGGTGTCAACCGCCACCATCACCGCCATGATTTTTATTATTCTGTTTGGCGCGTCGGTGTTTTCAATTGTGTTTCGTCAAATGGGTGGCGACAACTTGGTACATGAGTTTTTATCAGGCCTACCCGGTGGCGCCATTGGCGCCATGATCGTGGTGATGTTGATCATGTTTGTGTTGGGTTTCATTCTTGATACGTTTGAAATTATTTTTATCGTTATACCGATAACGGCACCGATTTTGTTAGCCCTTGGCCTTGACCCCATTTGGGTGGGTGTGATGGTGGGGGTGAACTTACAAACCAGTTTCTTAACGCCACCGTTCGGGTTTGCACTGTTTTATTTGCGGGGCGTGGCACCCAATGTGGTGTCAACCGGCATGATCTACAAAGGAGTTATACCGTTTGTGTTTCTGCAGGTGCTGGCAATCGCTACGCTGTTTATCTTCCCTGAAATTGTGACGTGGTTACCTAGCGTGATTTATTGATGACGTGAGGTGTGATGGCCACCCCCGCCACGATGCGATTCAAAACAAAGGGCTTTAGTTCAAACGTTTATGTTTGACTGAAGCGCTTGTAGCATCTGCTGTTCGGTACGATAAAACTTGATGTGGGGTGCAAAGGTGCTGAGCTTTGCGCGTTTCAAGGTATGCTCAACAGGGCTTTTTAGACCACACACGTTAAAAGTAATGCCTTTGCGGTCGAGTTGCATGGCCAACTTTATTAACGCGTCAACGCCAGTGGCATCAAGACGCTCAACTGATTGGGCAAACAAGCAAACCTGCTGCGTATCGGGGTGGTCTGTTAAGTAGTTCGCCACTTTTGCTTCAAAGGCTGGGGTGGTGGCAAAATCTAAGCCGGCATCAATTCTAAACGCATAGGTGTGTTGGGCTAAAGCGGGTAAATGCCATTCTTTACGATCACGCAACGTGCCGTCGGTATGTAAGCCCACTTCAATAATACGGGGGTTAAGTCGTTGATACATAAAGTACGACAACGACAGCACCACACCGGCCAAGACCCCCCAATATA
>JBDNHM010000359.1:0-5373 GCA_041688825.1 Burkholderiaceae bacterium
CGGTTTAAATCAATTACTTTATAAAAAATATAAGAATTTAATACCTTTACATATGACTTTTATAGGTAGATGTGGTTTATATTCATACTTAGACATGCATCAAGCAGTAAGTTCAGCGTTAGCTATTTCAAATAATTTTAAAAAAAATAATATAGTTGAGTTTTTCTTTAATGGCTTCGAGTTTTTCTGGGTGGGTGGCTAAATCAATTGCTAACGCTTCATATGCTTCATGGGTTTGCGTAGTGAGTTTAGGTAAATCAATGGCTGCTAAAAGACTCGCTGCAACACGACTGGCAAATGATTGGCCTCAAACCTCCAGAGATTATCTTCCACATCACCTAAGATAATTTTGTAACGTTGAGGCAACCCATCTAAGGCTGTAAGTGATGGCTTAAAACCATTTAAACAAAGACAATATCATTACATTCCCCCACATCAGTTGGCTATGTATTACAAAAATTTAAAGTATTTGATACAGCCGTTTTAGGTTTCTACTGATTTAAACTATTAAGTATGAATATATTGTCATGGCTCAAACGCAAAGAAAATGAACCGAAAGAATTGCAAGACGCCAAAGCATTATTAAATGCAATTGATCAGGGTGGCGTGCCTTCAAACCCAGCAAAAGTTAACGACATTGCGCGTCGACTTGGTTTAGATGTGTCACGCTCAGCGCCTATGTCTGAAACCATTGCAAGAATACGAACAGTTACAGTTCGTAAATAGGGTGAAATGTATGCCTCACCTAGACACGCGTGAAGCAGATGCGTGTGTTTTGATTGAAACCCCTTGCCCGAACCCAAACACACAAGCCTTACCCACATCAAAAAACGCCAAATTATTAGCCAAAATGCAAGACGATTTCGATCAAGGTTAAGCTCGGTATGGTAGCCATAGGTATAGTCAATATCAACTACTTAACCAGGTGTTCAAGAAGTCAAGATGTTGGTTTTTTTCCGTTATGTGTTGGGTTAAAAGGCGTAGAGTTAATAAATGACACAAAACCTAACTTGGCCATGGGCGCCAAAACCCTAATCATTTGATCTGGGGTAAGACTTAATTTTTCAGCTAATGTTTGAATAGAAATCATGTGGGTTTCAACCATGCCCAAACACTCAATGATTTGCTTAACATCGTCTGGATGAGGTAAAAAATCACCTGCAAAACTAAATAAGGCATCACTATATATATCAGCCCATTGGGTGTCAGCGTGTGCATCTTCAAGTTGCACCTCAGTTTCAGGTCTAATCACATGAGTTGGAAAGCTTGCAAACACAAAATATGGGTCTTGGCGCGCGGGGGTAGCTTTGGGTGCTGCTGCCAATTTCGCTTGGTTTTGTTTCACACCTTTAATACGAATGAGGTCAAGTTCTTTCCACAAAACCAAGTGTTGTTGCATCACAACTGACCAATCATACTTTTGCGCCACATGCTTTTTACCTGCAAGGCCCATTTGAGCGCGTAAAGAAGGTTGGGTTATCAAGTCAAATAAACGGTCAGTCAAAATATTTAAATCAACAGTAACCTCAAGGCAGGCTAAACCGATATAGCGATCATAATTAATGATGCCCGCTTCAAAAGAAGCCGCAAGTGCCGCACCCAAGCTGGGGGGTGGCATCCAAGTGGGTATACGGTAACCCGATACCCCTTCCACAACCGTATCTTTATAGCCGTCCCAGTCTGAAACTACAACTGGTAAGCCTGCTGCCATGGCTTCAACAGGGGTTATACCGAATGTTTCTTGTAAGTTGTCTGATAACGAAACGAACAGGTCACTGGCAGCCCAAGCTTCGTTGTAGTGAGCAAAATTTTTGCCGTCTACCCACTGAGGGTGCACACGCGGCGCATAGCGTTTGAGCCCATCAAAAAAAGCCTGTTTAACCGCGTCGTTAGGGAACTGCCCACACAGCAACAGCGCAACGTCTTGGTTCGCTTTCTCTGCCGCGCGTTGCAGAGCGACAAACATTGGAAAAGGATGCGCTTTGCCATGAAAAGATAAACGACCCGCAAAAAGAACCGTTACCTTTGCTGCTGCAATACCTAGGCGATGACGTGCACGCGTTCGATCATCGTTAGAGAACTCAAAATCAGATTGATGCACACCAAACGGAATAATAGGTAGCTGTGGAATGACGCATTGCGTGACGCCAAAACGCCAGTTTAAATATTGCGCTTGCAACTCAAATAATGTTTGCACAGCCTTCTGTGCCACGGTGCTGGCGCAAATAAGCGCGTCCCAAGGCATAACGGGCGCTGCAATAATGTCAACCAGAGCGTCCATCGCAGTATGCGAGCAAAGTGTATAGGTTGCACCTGTTATTGACCAAGCCCCAGGGTCAACGCGCAAGCGCTGACGAGCCGCATCGGCCAAACCAGGGCCTGGCAAAAATAGTGCCCCATTTTGTTTGATAACATCTAAGCGATCAGAGGGTACCCAGCACGAATTCAGCTCGGGGGCTTGATCTTTAACAATTTGGGTGAAAATGCGGGCTGACTGCTGGTGAGGCGTCATGACTTCAAGGTAGGTTTCTGTGTCTAACTTTAGGTGCTGACTACTTGCATGAATGGCAGCCCTTAAAAACCCATTACCTGCTGACTGCCTGCCCATGAGTTTAGGGCCATCGAGTACGTAACCATCAGGTTCAAACTGAATAACGGGTAAATAATTTTTTGACATCATAATTAAACAGGGAAATGCTCAGAAGCGAGGGCTCGCGGGTAATTGATAAGCAGGTTCAGTCAGCTTATCTTGCGCCACCAGAGTACAAACAGATAGTAAGTCAGGGCAAGTGACGACCAAAAACCCCTTATCGTCAAGCACTCGTAGAAACTCTGCCAAGGCAAGCGGCACTTCATGGGGGTATAAATGCTCAATGTTGTGGCTTGAAAATATAGCGCTTACTGAACCAGTATCAACATTAGCCATATTTGTCATCGTACCAATAATATCTGGCTTGACACTTTCATCAATATCGAGTCGCTTTTCAAGCCAGTCTGGCTTGTTAAACCCTATTGTCGTTTGGTTTTTGTATTTTGAGCCACAACCCACGTGTAAAAAGGTTTTCATAAGACAATGATAACCTGAATAATTAGCAAGATAGGACTAGCAGAGCAAGGCGTTGGTGCACGTGTTCTGCAACAACTTTCGGGGCACGCAAATTTGTCAACAACGCAACGCTAAATCGACATTAAACCATCCATGCTGCGTGCTGCAGTTGAGTTGGTTTGAGTGTTGTCAGCGTGGTTTATAACGACACGATGAACAAGTGACACAATGAATGAATGAATGAACGAACGAAGGTGACACGACAGTGACACAACGAATGAACGACACAGCGAACGACAGAACGGCAGCATGAATGGGGTGGTTTTTACTGCTGCTGGGTTTTTACTGACACAGTGCTGCGCAGGGCGAGGGCTGTTCTTACTACTGTGGGGTTTTTTACTTGGACGTGGGGTGTTAGCAAAAAACCCCACACTGTGTAAAACCCCTACCTCTCAGCCTTTCCAGCCAGCTGCTTTGTCATATTCCCTGCTCAACGCCAATTGTTCTCGTTCATCATCTGTCATTGCCGCTTCAATTTGTTTGAGTAATGCTGCTTCCATTGCACGCACTTCCCTGTCACGCTTGTTCATACCAACACTGTATTGCGTATCCATTCGTTTAAAGCCATTTCGTTGCAGTGCAGCGTTGGCTTCTGCCCATGCATTCTTTTTATCATCTACAGCGCCAAAGTAAGCATCCATAAACACACGTGCTGTCATTTCCTTTGCCAACTCATCTAATATATTCGCGTTTAAATTATCTAATGTTTGATTTAAAAACTGCAGTCGTATGTCACGTTTCGTCTGCCAACCAAAGCGTTGTTCTTGTGAGACTTGTTTATGAACATTTTTACTGGTCACTAATATGGGCAACCGTTCATAACTGTCATTCAATACTGTGTTGAAGTGTAGGACAGAGTTTTGATTCGCGTTGTCCAGTACGATACTGTCAACATCAACCACTGTTCTGTCCAACCACTCAGCCAGTGCCGCTCGTTTCTTTAACTTTTTCTTAATCTCAGCGTGTGCTCGCTCAATCGCTGCTGCACATTTTGCCTGTAGTTTTAATAATGTCGCCTGCTCTGGCTTCGTGCGTACTGCACTGGCATTACATCGTGCCAACAGTGCTGCAGCTTGCTTGTGTACAGTTTCGTACGTGTTGAGCACTGCTGGCTTTTTAACCAGTCGTAACTGTTGTTGACGCTGCCACTCTGCTGCAAACTGCTGCTGTTGTTCCACTGCCAACAACACGTTGATGTGCTTGGCATCAATCTCTTTACCCGCATCCAATTCAGTAATGCGTTGCTCAATGCGACTGACTCGTTCAATGGTGTCCATTGCGTAATCATAACGCGGCACAAAGAAAAAACCCCACTGCCTTGTGAGCAGTGGGGCTTGAATTACTCGCCCACGGTGTTTTGTGGGTTTGGTAGATAGTGGTTAGATGATGAAAGAAAAATCTGCTATAACTAAATCGCCACCAGCTGCAACTGATACGGTACCCAAATAAGCTATGCCGTCTGCTGTACCGTCTGTAAAGACCAAAGCAGTATCCTCCCTCGCAGCACTAGTTGTGACTTGGAATAAGTTCCATTGACTAGCTGTAGTAGATGATTCAATTGCAATATACCCTGTTTGCGCACTATCAAATTTTACTGTACCAATGGCTGCAGATAAAGTAGCTGCTGTAGTCGTACCTGCAGTAAAGTCTAATGTAAAGTTTGCAATGGCAACACCTGCTACATCTGCATCCCAACCATTAGCATCCACTAGAGCTGCTGCTGAAGCTGAAGCTCCAGTAGTAAGAGAAGCAGCATTAAATTGAAGCTTGTCAGAAGCGGTTGTGAAGTTAACAATCGAATCACCACCTGCAGCTATTGCAGTTGCAGAAACTTTTTGCAGAGCACCGCCTTGGTTAATTGCAGTATATGCAAACACGTCAGCCCCACCAGTCAGCAGATCCGCACCTGCACCACCCGTGATGGTGTCGTTACCACTGCCACCTGTGATCGAGTCAGCACCGTCACCACCAATGATTGAGTCGTTTCCAGTACCACCTGTGATTGAGTCCGCTGCACCTGATCCAATCAAGGTCGCAGCTACACCCGTGTTAGTAACCGTAAAGCCCTGTGTAGCACTGCCCGCTGTAGTTACTGTTGCTGCATCAAGATTAACGTTTAGACCAGCAGTTGTGATGATAGCGTTGGCAAAGGTGTTCGTACCTTCGTTCGTCGTGCCAGAAGTCGCAGTCCACGCTGTGTTGATTGTTGCGTTTGCCGTGGCACCTTCTGCAATAACCAGAACATCAGCACCACCTTGACCTAAGTC
>JBDNHM010000360.1:0-1587 GCA_041688825.1 Burkholderiaceae bacterium
CCGTCTCCGACAGAATAGTTCTGCCTATGATGACTTAAGTTCAAAATTAAATTCAAATCGTGGACACGGTAAAATGACGAATTATTCAAATAAATCATGAATTTAGATAAAATTACCCGAGTAACGTTGGGACACTAGTGACTAGATATATATGATTTCTTTGTAACAAACATAAAAACCATTTTTATTTGGGTGCTCATCGCAATAGGCGCTGGTGCAGCGGTTGCTTTTAGTTTGCCAGTTAAATATGAAGCCAGTGCGGTGATTGAACCAACTCGAATTGCATCAACTGTTGTTGAATCTAAAGAGATATTGGTTGAAAAGCTTAAATCACCCACTTATTATTCTAATGAAACCATTAAAGCTTGTGGGTTTGACGACGAAGACGTAAACCCACAATCAGCCCTTGCTAAGTCTTTAAACGCTTCAATACCTAGAACCTCTAATTTTGTGGCGGTTAGCTACAAGAGCCCAAGCCCTGCACTCGCAAAGAGTTGTTTAGAAGCAGTACTTTCAAATATTATTATCAATCAGAGTGTTTTAGCTGCACCACTCATTGATCGTAATGAAGTCGCAATTAGAACCTTAACCAAGCAGTTTGAGGCAGCCAAAACTGAACAAGAACAATTGTTAACCTATAACCGCGAACGTTTAGCTGTTGCTCAAACCAAGCTAGCCGCCAATCAGGCTTTTGTTGACCAGTTTTCTAAAGACGCACTTTCTTTTAAGTTCGATAACACCCAGTTTTCAGCGTCGGCTTTGCTGTTGAATACTTTGATTTCAAAGCAAAATGACATCAAGCAACTTGAGCTTGAAATTAATCGCTTGCAGTTTGTAGTGAATGGCAACATCACCACTAAAGACAATGAGGTGCTTGAGCTCGGTAAGCAATTAAACGACTTAAAAAATGCTATGAATGAACCGCTAACTAGGCAAGCCTCATTTGCAACCCCCATCTATGCCCCCGATCAAAAAGTTGAACCCAAGCGTTCAATCATTATGTTGGTGAGCGTGTTTGCTGGCTTTGCCTTGTCGGTGATGTTTTTGCTAGGCAGAAAGGCGTTGAGGCATGTGCAGGCGCAGCGGTTGGCCCGACTTCACTTACGAAATTAACATATTGCTGCGCACTTAACGCGTGCAAGGCAATCTCAAAGTGCACTGCTTGGCAAGGCTATGGCCGTTGGCTAAACGTTTACGGTGCCACCCAAAAACAGGCGTCTCGCCACTAGACGGAATCGTGCGAGCGTGTATTGCTCACTTATGGTTTGAAACGATGCACCCATTTGATGATGGTAATGACCGTAAAAGTGCACCAGGGCCGAACCAGTTGAACCCGCTTACAAACTTCGCAAGATACGGCTAGACGCCCCAATTACCCTGTTCGCCCCACCCTTCAATCCATGGGTAACACCGTGTTGATCGCCCTGAGCCGAAACAATAGCGCGCCTTTACCCGAGCCATGCAAGTGTTTTGTGAACTTGATAAACTTAACAAGATATTAAATAACTTATTATAAGTACTCAAATATGAGTTTCTATACTTAATAGACAGCCTTATAATTATGCTTATATGAAAAATATCTCGCCC
>JBDNHM010000361.1:0-16326 GCA_041688825.1 Burkholderiaceae bacterium
AAATGGTCTTGCCAGGTGACAACGTGTCGATGACGGTAAAGTTATTGGCCCCCATCGCCATGGAAGAAGGCCTACGCTTCGCCATTCGTGAAGGCGGCCGCACAGTTGGTGCCGGTGTCGTCGCTAAAATATTGAAATAATACTAACAAGGTAACCTGATTAATCAGGTTACCTATTCGCTCTTTGGAAACTGACATGAAAAATCAAAAAATCCGTATTCGCCTTAAAGCATTTGATTACAAACTAATTGATCAATCAGCTGCAGAAATCGTAGATACGGCAAAGCGCACGGGTGCAGTTGTTCGCGGCCCGGTTCCATTACCTACCCGCATTCGCCGTTATGATTTGCTTCGGTCACCACACGTAAACAGTACATCACGTGACCAAATGGAAATTCGCACGCATCAAAGATTGATGGATATTATTGATCCAACTGATAAAACAGTTGACGCGCTTATGCGCCTTGATTTGCCCGCAGGCGTTGATGTTGAAATTGCATTGCAATAAGTCATTCTTACTTGTTGTTTCTACGTAAGCCATGCTATGATATATGGCTTACCCAATTGAGGTAACCAAGATTTGTATTTCGGTAAGGCTCAAAAGCCAAGCCTAATAACATTCTTGTAGCGTTCGGAAACATCCGAATATTGATTAGCCCCGACCAATCGAAGTCGGGAATCGGGTTAAACCCGGGAGAAAATGATGTCGAAACCGACACCAACACCCACACCTGCCTCACATCGGCTTGGTTTGGTTGGCCGTAAGGTTGGCATGACTCGTATTTTTACAGAAGATGGTGAGTCCATTCCTGTAACAGTGCTAGACGTGTCAAACAACCGCGTCACCCAAGTTAAGTCGCTTGAAACAGATGGTTATGCAGCCGTTCAGCTTGCATACGGTACACGCCGCGCATCACGCGTTGCAAAACCTCAAGCGGGTCACTATGCCAAAGCGGGTGTAGAAGCCCCAAGCATCCTTAAAGAATTCAGACTTGACCCTTCACGCGCTGCAGAATTTGCACCCGGTGCAGTCGTTGCGGTTGAGTCAATATTTGAAGCGGGGCAGCAAGTTGACGTCACCGGCACAACCATTGGTAAAGGTTTTGCTGGTACCATCAAACGCCATCACTTCAAATCTCAACGTGCTTCACACGGTAACTCACGTTCGCATCGTGTACCGGGTTCTATTGGTCAAGCACAAGATCCGGGCCGCGTTTTCCCAGGTAAACGTATGGCTGGTCATCTTGGTACCGACACACGTACTGCTCAAAATCTAGATGTCGTTCGGGTAGATGTAGCGCGTGGCCTTTTAATGGTTAAGGGCGCAGTACCCGGTTACTCAGGTGGCGAAATTGTTGTCCGTCCAGCTGTTAAAACACCTTTAAAGAAAGGGGCTTAAAGCATGGAAATCAAGCTCCTAAACAATCAAGGCACGTCATCTTCAACATTCAGTGCGCCTGATACAGTTTTCGCTCGTGATTTTAACGAAGCGCTTGTTCATCAAGTTGTTATTGCGTATCAAGCAAATGCACGCTCTGGCAACCGCGCACAAAAAGATCGTGCTGAGGTAAAACACTCAACCAGAAAACCTTTTAAACAAAAGGGTACAGGTCGAGCACGTGCAGGTATGACTTCTTCACCATTGTGGCGTGGGGGTGGTCGTATATTCCCTAATTCGCCAGAAGAAAATTTTAGTCAAAAAGTGAATAAAAAGATGTATCGCGCTGGTATGCGGTCTATTCTTTCACAATTGGCTCGCGAAAATCGTATCGCAATCGTCGAAGACTTCATACTTGAATCACCTAAAACTAAGGTAGCAGCCGATAAGTTGCGCTTAATGGGTTTAGATTCAGTGTTGATTATTACTGACAACGTTGATGAAAACATTTACCTTGCGACTCGCAATCTGCCGCACGTTGCCGTTGTTGAGCCGCGTTATGCAGACCCGCTTTCGTTGATTCACTATAAACATGTGATTATTACGAAATCGGCAGTTGCCCAACTCGAGGAGATGCTGGGATGAACAACGACCGTTTAATGCAAGTGTTGCTCGCACCAATCGTGACTGAAAAAGCCACTTTTATAGCAGAGAAAAACAATCAAGTCGCATTCAGAGTTGCACAAGACGCAACTAAACCTGAAATCAAGGCTGCTGTAGAGCTTATGTTCAAGGTAGAAGTTGATTCTGTTCAGGTGCTGAACCGTAAAGGCAAAGAAAAGCGTACGGGTAAATTTGTTGGGCGTCGCCGCAATGAGCGTAAAGCTTATGTGGTTCTTAAAGACGGCCAAGAAATTAACTTCGGAGAGTTAAATTAAATGACCCTCGTAAAAACAAAACCAACGTCGCCAGGTCGTCGCGGCATGTTGAAAGTTGTAACGCCTAACCTTCACAAAGGTAAGCCGTTTGCAGCTTTAACAGAAAAGCAGATTCGTGGTTCAGGCCGTAACAATAACGGGCACATTACGATTCGCCATCGCGGTGGTGGTCATAAACAACATTACCGCTTAATTGATTTTCGTCGTGATAAAGATGGCATACCTGCAAAGGTAGAGCGTCTTGAATATGACCCTAACCGCTCAGCACACATTGCATTGCTTTGTTATGCAGACGGTGAAAGACGTTACATTATTGCACCTCGCGGTCTTGAAGTAGGAACAGTGCTGCACTCTGGTATTGAAGCACCCATTCGTACGGGTAATACATTGCCCATTCGCAATATTCCCGTTGGTACAACTATTCATTGCGTTGAAATGTTGCCTGGTAAAGGCGCACAGATGATTCGTTCTGCTGGTGGTTCAGCTGTTCTGCTGGCGCGTGAAGGTACATACGCTCAAGTCCGTCTTCGTTCAGGTGAAGTACGTAAAGTTCATATTGAATGCCGTGCAACAATCGGTGAAGTGGGTAACGAAGAACACAGCCTACGTCAAATTGGTAAAGCCGGTGCAATGCGTTGGCGTGGTATTCGTCCTACAGTTCGTGGTGTTGCAATGAACCCTGTTGATCACCCGCATGGTGGTGGTGAAGGTCGTACAGGCGAAGCACGCGAGCCAGTAAGCCCATGGGGTACGCCAGCTAAGGGTTTCAAAACCCGTCGCAACAAGCGTACTGACAATATGATTGTTCAACGCCGTAAGCGCAAATAAAAAGGCCGAAACATGTCACGTTCGATTAAAAAAGGCCCCTTTGTCGATGCTCACCTACTCAAAAAAGTAGATGCTTCAATCGCTGAAAAGGGTAAAAAGCCGATCAAAACTTGGTCGCGTCGCTCCACAATTATGCCTGAATTCATTGGGCTTACTATTGCGGTTCATAACGGTCGCCAGCACGTTCCTGTTTACATAAACGAGAACATGGTTGGTCATAAACTCGGCGAATTTGCGCTGACGCGAACCTTTAAAGGTCATGCGGCTGACAAAAAGGCAAAGAGATAAGCAATGGAAACCAAAGCAATCATCCGTGGGGTTCATATTTCAGCTCAAAAAACTAGAATTGTTGCCGATTTAATTCGTGGCAAATCAGTTTCACAAGCTCTAAATATTTTGAACTTCACCAATAAAAAAGCTGCTGAAATTCTCAAAAAAGCACTTGAGTCAGCCATAGCAAATGCCGAGCATAATGACGGCGCTGATATTGATGAATTAAAGGTTACGACTATTTATGTCGATAAAGCCCAGTCAATGAAGCGTTTCTCAGCTCGTGCGAAAGGCCGTGGCAATCAAATTGAGAAGCAAACCTGCCACATCACCGTTATGGTCGGAGCCTAAGGAGTCATTATGGGTCAAAAAATTCATCCCATCGGTTTCCGTCTATCTGTTACGCGTGACTGGGATTCTCGTTGGTACGCATCGGAAAAAGACTTTCCTGTTTTATTAGCTTCAGATATTCGTGTTCGTGAATATCTTAAGAAGAAACTGAAAAGTGCTTCAGTAGGGCGTGTTCTAATTGAGCGCCCTGCAAAAAATGCACGCATTACAATTTTTTCAGCACGCCCAGGCGTGGTGATCGGTAAACGCGGTGAAGATATCGAAGGCTTAAAAGCTGATTTGCAACGTTTGATGGGCGTGCCTGTCCACGTTAACATCGAAGAAATACGCAAGCCAGAAACAGATGCTCAGCTTATCGCTGATTCAATTGCCCAGCAATTAGAAAAACGTATTATGTTTCGTCGTGCTATGAAGCGTTCGATGCAAAATGCAATGCGTCTAGGTGCTCAAGGTATAAAAATCATGAGTGCTGGTCGTTTGAACGGTATTGAAATTGCTCGTACAGAATGGTATCGCGAAGGTCGTGTGCCACTTCATACGTTGCGAGCCAATATTGATTATGGCACCGCAGAAGCTCAAACAACTTATGGCGCTATTGGCATCAAAGTTTGGGTATACAAAGGTGATCGTTTACCTAACGGTGAACTACCTGCCGAAACAGTCGTCCCTCGTGAAGAAGAACGTCGTCCCCGTCGTGCACCACGCGGTGATCGTCCCGAGGGCGCTAAGCCAGGTCGTCCAGTCGCCGGCCGTGCACGTGCACCTAAGAAATTAGATGCACCTGCAGTTGCTGCCGAATCGGCACCTGAAGGAGAATAATCATGTTGCAACCAGCACGTAGAAAGTATCGTAAAGAGCAGAAAGGTCGCAACACAGGTTTGGCTACACGTGGTGCTGCAGTTTCTTTTGGTGAATTTGGTTTAAAAGCAACGGGTCGTGGGCGTTTAACAGCGCGTCAAATCGAAGCTGCTCGTCGCGCTATCAATCGCCATATTAAACGAGGTGGTCGCATCTGGATACGTATTTTCCCAGATAAGCCTATTTCACAAAAACCTGCTGAAGTACGCATGGGTAAAGGTAAAGGTAATCCTGAGTATTGGGTTGCTGAAATTCAACCTGGTAAAGTGTTGTATGAAATGGAAGGCGTTAGCGAAGAAATTGCTCGCGAGGCGTTTCGCTTAGCTGCTGCTAAGTTACCCATTTCAACCACTTTCGTGTCACGCCATATTGGCTCGTGAGAGGAATAGAGATGAAAGCTAGTGAACTTCGTAGCAAAAGCGCTGAAGAAATCCGTACAGAAATTGAAGGCTTGTTAAAAGCCCAATTCGGTTTACGTATGCAGAAAGCAACCCAGCAGCTTACCAACAATAGTCAGTTTCGTAAAATTCGGCGTGATATTGCACGCGCTCGTACGCTTCTGACAGAAAAGGCAGGGGCCTAACATGACGGTAGCTCAAGAATCTGTAAAACATCAACGAACGCTTAACGGTAAAGTGGTCAGCGATAAAATGAACAAAACCGTTGTGGTTATGGTCGAACGTCGTGTTAAGCACCCAGTGCTTGGTAAAGTTATTATGCGTTCAGCACGTTATAAAGCGCATGATGAAGAAAATCAATACAAAATGGGTGATTCTGTTGAAATTTCAGAATGCCGCCCTATTTCACGTGACAAGGCGTGGCGAGTAACCCGTTTGATTGAAGCTTCACGCGAAATCTAACCCGCTACACTTTAAAAAAAAGCGATGATTAATTTCATCGCTTTTTTTATGCCTAACTTATTTTAAATTTGAATACACCTTAAGCTTGACTGATGAATTTTGTAGTTAAGTATCCATCAAATGTTTCAGAACCCCCTTCACTGCCAATTCCGCTGTCTTTGATACCACCAAACGGAGTTTCAGGTAAGGCACTTCCAAAATGGTTGATATTTACTAACCCCGCTTCAAGAGCATTAGATACATGCGTAGCGGTTTTAAGATTGTTTGTAAAAACATAAGAAGCCAAACCAAAAGGCAGGCTGTTTGCCCTCGCTACGACTTCATCTACATCAGTAAAGGGTACAACGGGGGCAATAGGTCCAAATGGCTCTTCTTGCATAAGCATAGCGCTGTCGGGCAGCCCGGTTATTACAGTTGGTGCAAAGAAGTTTCCCTTACCTGACATTGCCTCACCACCTAAAACAACGGTGCCACCAATTTGTCGTGAATTATCTACAAATTTACCCATCATTTCAACGCGTCTTTCGTGTGCTAGTGGCCCCATATCAACACCAGGCTCAAGACCATTACCAACTTTTATTTTAGATAATGTCTCTACAAAAGTGGTAAGAAATTTATCGTAAACCCCCTTTTGTACATAAAAACGAGTGGGTGAAATACAGACTTGGCCAGCATTACGAATTTTAAACCGAGCGAGCATTTTTGCAGCCCGATCTACATCTGCATCATTAAAAACTAAAACAGGTGAGTGACCACCCAATTCCATCGTGACGCGTTTCATATGAGCACCAGCCAATGCAGCCAATTGTTTTCCTACAAAAACAGAGCCAGTAAAAGAAACTTTACGTGTTATAGGTGAGCGAATTAAATAATCAGAAATTTGTGGCGGGTCACCCCAGACAATGTTGAGTACACCAGGTGGCAAACCAGCCTCTTGAAATAAACGACTAATAGCCATTACCGCGCTGGGTGAGTCTTCAGGCCCTTTTAATATAATTGTGCAGCCCGCACCAATTGCTGCAGTTATCTTACGAATTGCTTGGTTATACGGAAAGTTCCATGGCGAAAAGGCGACACAAACACCAACAGGTTCTCTTACTACAAGCTGCCTGACGTCTGGTTGCCTGGGTAAAATAACTCGACCATAAATACGACGACATTCTTCAGCATGCCAATCAGCGTGATCAGCACAAGAAATCACCTCAGATAAAGATTCAGCAAGAGGCTTACCTTGGTCTAAAGTTAAATTTTGAGCAATTTGTGTACTTTGTTCGCGTGTTAACTGAGCTACTTTACGTAAAATAGATGACCGAACTAATGGAGATGAATTTTTCCATGAATGAAAGGCGCGTTGCGCCACTTGCAGCGCAGTTTCAAGATCAATTTGTGTTGCATGGGGCAAATGGGCCAAAACATCACCCGTAGCCGGGTTAAAAACCGGTTGCGTTTGCCTTTGCTCTGCGTTAATCAGCTTGCCATCAATAAATAAACCAAGTGTTTCGTACATACGCCCCCCTAAACACACATCATAACGAAGAAATAATAAAAAAAAACCAATAAAAAGGTAAAAACACGGGTCACGACTTGCGTTATGGTTTTTACTGAGTTATGATGATGAGCTTTCCTGCTTTAGTACTGTGTAAAACAAAACATAAGTAGGAATTTCGGCAGATTTCAACCCAGGGCGTAAGCCTGACGGGACCAAAACTGGCACAAAAATAAAGAAGCGAAAAGCTACTTTAATGATGAGTTAAGTTGGAACAGGAAAAATCATGATCCAAATGCAGACCACGCTTTCCGTGGCCGATAACACGGGTGCACGTTACGTAATGTGTATCAAAGTGCTCGGCGGTTCAAAGCGACGCTACGCCTCAATAGGCGATGTAATAAAAGTAACCGTTAAAGACGCTGCTCCACGCGGTCGCGTGAAAAAAGGCGAAATCTATAACGCCGTTGTTGTTCGTACAGCTAAGGGTGTGCGTCGCAAAGACGGTTCTTTGATTAAATTTGGCAGCAATGCAGCAGTATTGCTCAACGCCAAGCTTGAGCCAATCGGCACCCGTATCTTCGGGCCAGTTACGCGTGAATTGCGTACTGAGCAGTTTATGAAGATCGTGTCGCTTGCGCCAGAAGTGCTTTAAGGAGCGCGATATGGAAAAAATTCGCAAAGGCGATGAAGTTATTATTCTTACTGGTCGCGATCGTCAGCGTCGCGGTACGATTCTTGCGCGTGTAGATGCAGAGCGTGTGTTGGTTGAAGGTATTAACGTGGTTAAAAAACACGTTCGACCAAACCCTTCACAGGGCACAACAGGCGGCATTATTGAAAAATCAATGCCGATGCACATATCAAACGTTGCATTATTTAACCCGGCTACTGGCAAAGCAGATCGTGTCGGTATTAAAGAAGTCGATGGTCGCAGAGTTCGTATATTTCGCTCAAGTGGCGAAATAGTCGGCGCAAAGGCTTAAGGGGAAACTAATATGTCACGTTTTCAAACTATATTTAATGACACCATTACGCCACAACTAAAAGAACAGTTTGGTTACACGAGCACGATGCAAGTCCCTCGTATCAGCAAGATCACTCTTAATATGGGTGTATCTGAAGCAGTTGCTGACAAAAAAGTAATTGAACATGCTGTTTCTGATTTGACAAAGATTTCAGGTCAAAAACCCGTTGTAACTAAAACACGTAAATCAATTGCAGGCTTCAAAATTCGTGAAGACTACCCAATTGGTTGCATGGTGACATTGCGCGGTCAGCGCATGTACGAATTTTTAGACCGACTCATCAGCGTAGCATTGCCACGCGTTCGCGACTTTCGTGGTATTTCAGGTCGAGCTTTTGATGGTCGTGGTAACTACAACGTTGGGGTTAAAGAGCAAATCATTTTTCCTGAAATAGAGTATGACAAAATCGACGCATTGCGTGGTATGAATATAAGCATAACCACCACTGCAAAGACTGACGAAGAAGCCAAGGCGTTGTTAACAGCCTTTGGTTTTCCGTTTCGTAACTAAGGGGCCGGCACTGTGGCAAAACTTTCAATGATCAATCGCGATATTAAGCGTCTCGAACTCGCCAAGAAATATGCACCTAAACGTGCAGCGCTCAAGGCAATCGTTGACGATGCAACAAAGACTGACGAAGAGCGTTACGATGCTCGACTGAAAATTCAACAGTTGCCGCGCAATTCAAACCCAACACGCCAGACAACGCGCTGCGCGATTACGGGCCGTTCGCGTGGGGTATTCAGCAAATTCGGTTTAGCCCGCAACAAACTGCGTGAATTGGCCATGAAGGGTGAAATACCCGGCATGACCAAGGCTAGCTGGTAGGAGAAACAAGATGAGCATGAGCGATCCGATTGCCGATATGCTGACTCGCATACGTAATGCGCAGCAGGTCGACAAACCAACTGTCACAATGCCTGGGTCAAAAATAAAGACAGCTATTGCAGCTGTTCTAAAAGACGAAGGTTATATTGAAAGTTTCGAAATAAAAGGCACGCAAGCAAAGCCTGAATTAGAAATTTCATTGAAGTATTACGCAGGCCGGCCTGTCATAGTTCGTATTGAGCGTGTTTCACGCCCAGGCTTACGTGTCTATAAAGGTCAAACTAGCATTCCTTCCGTAATGAACGGTTTGGGTGTGGCCATTGTTTCAACCTCGCGCGGCGTCATGACCGATCGCAAAGCTCGTGCCACAGGCGTGGGCGGCGAAGTCTTGTGCTACGTCGCATAAAGGGAAAACTATGTCACGTATTGCTAAAAATCCAGTCGAATTACCCAAGGGTGTTGAAGCCAGCATTACTGCTGATTCAATAACTGTAAAAGGCCCATTGGGTATATTAAATCAGCACCTAACCGGTGACGTCATTATTAATCAAGATGCAGACAAGCTTCAGTTTGTTGTCGCAAACGATGGTCGTCATGCTAAAGCCATGTCAGGCACTTTACGTGCACTCGTTGCGAATATGGTTAACGGCGTTAATAAAGGTTTCATGCGCAAGCTCACTTTAGTAGGTGTGGGTTATCGTGCGCAGATACAAGGTACGCAAGTTAAGTTGCAGCTTGGTTTTTCACATGATATTTTGCACAGTGTGCCTGAAGGCATTACCGCTGAATGTCCAACCCAGACTGAAATTATCATCAAGGGTGTGAATAAGCAAGTTGTTGGTCAAGTGGCCGCTGAAATTCGTGCATATCGTCCACCTGAGCCCTACAAAGGCAAGGGTGTTCGTTACGCTGATGAGCGAATCATCATCAAAGAAACCAAGAAAAAATAAAGCGCAAACAAGGAAAATTCATGGATAAGAAGATCTCCCGTTTGCGTCGTGCAATTCCGACTCGTCGAAAAATATCAGAGTTACGTGTTAATCGTCTCTGCGTGTTTCGTTCGAATCAGCACATTTACGCAAACATTATTTCGCCCGAAGGCGACCGTATTTTAGTTTCTGCCTCAACGTTAGAAGTTGAAGTGCGTCAAGCACTCAGCGGTTCAACGGGTCGTGGCGGTAATACATCAGCTGCCTCTTTGGTTGGCAAGCGAGTGGCTGAAAAAGCCATCGCTGCTGGCATCGATATAGTTGCCTTCGATCGTTCAGGCTTTCGCTACCACGGTCGCGTTAAAGCCTTGGCAGAAGCCGCGCGTGAAGCCGGTCTAAAGTTTTAAGCGAGGAATACTCAAATGGCTAAAGTACAAGGCAAGAATGCTCAAGACGAGCGTGACGATGGTCTTCGCGAAAAGATGATTGCTGTCAATCGCGTTAGTAAGGTTGTTAAGGGTGGACGCACAATGAGTTTCGCAGCACTTACTGTTGTTGGTGATGGCGATGGTCGTGTTGGCATGGGTAAGGGAAAGGCACGCGAAGTTCCAGTAGCTGTTCAAAAGGCAATGGAACAAGCTCGCCGCGATTTATTCAAAGTACCTCTCAAAAATGGTACGGTCTACCATACGGTTATAGGTAAGCATGGCGCTTCAAAAGTTTTGATAGCACCTGCAGCTGAAGGTACCGGCGTTATTGCTGGCGGCCCGATGCGTGCAATTTTTGATGTATTAGGTGTTCGTAACGTGGTTGCAAAGAGCTTGGGTTCAAGCAATCCCTACAATTTGGTTCGTGCAACATTAAATGGTTTGCGCGCAGCGGTTACGCCAGCAGAAGTCGCTGCAAAGCGTGGCAAAACCGTTGAAGAGATTTTGGGGTAAGTGATGGCTCAAAAACATATTAAAGTTCAACTGATTCGTTCAGTAATTGGTACCAAACAAGATCACCGCGATACTGTGCGTGGTTTAGGCTTGCGCCGTATGAATAGCACAAGTGTTTTGGTCGATACGCCTGAAGTGCGTGGCATGATTAATAAAGTCAGCTACCTCTTGGCCGTTTCAGAAGCCTAAAGGAATGACTATGATCGAAATTCAATTAAATACTATTAAACCTGCTGAAGGCTCAAATCGTGCTAGACGACGTGTTGGTCGTGGCATTGGTTCAGGTTTAGGTAAAACAGCAGGCCGTGGTCACAAGGGTCAAAAATCGCGTTCAGGTGGCTTTCATAAGGTCGGTTTTGAAGGTGGTCAAATGCCTTTGCACCGTCGCTTACCAAAGCGCGGCTTCACATCTTTAAATCACCACTTATATGCACAAGTTCGTTTATCTGACTTGCAGCAAATTCCGGTCGAAGAAATTGATGTGCAAGTTCTCAAGCAAGCAGGTGTAATTGGCCAAGCCGTTAAGTTTGTAAAAGTATTTAAATCTGGCGAGTTAAACCGTAAGGTTTCACTGAAAGGTTTAACAGCTTCTGCTGGTGCTCGCGCCGCGATTGAAGCTGCTGGCGGCAACATCGCTTAATTAAGAGATATAGATTGGCCACAATTCAAACATCTGGTAAAGCAGGGCCTCGATACGGCGACTTAGGTCGTCGTCTCGTGTTTCTTGTGCTTGCGTTGGTCGTTTACCGGCTGGGTACTCACATACCCGTACCTGGCATCAACCCAGATGTTTTGGCAGATTTGTTTCGTCAAAATCAAGGTGGTATTCTTGGTTTGTTTAACATGTTTTCAGGTGGTGCACTTTCTCGTTTTTCAATTTTTGCTTTAGGCATCATGCCTTACATCTCAGCCTCTATTATTATGCAGCTGATGAGTGTTGTGGTGCCATCTCTTGAAGCAATTAAGAAAGAGGGTGAGGCAGGTCGTCGTAAAATTACACAGTACACGCGTTATGGCACTGTCGTGCTTGCTCTAGTGCAAGCAATTGGTATATCTGTTGCCCTTGAGTCTCAACCAAACCTAGTTATCGACCCCGGTACTTTGTTTACAGTCACAACAGTTCTTTCACTTGTGACAGGTACAATGTTTGTAATGTGGTTGGGTGAGCAAATTACTGAACGAGGGTTGGGTAACGGTATTTCCATAATTATTTTTGCGGGTATTGTTGCTGGTCTACCTTCAGCTATGGCAGGGTTGTTTGATCTTGTTAGAACAAATGCAATGTCTACGTTGTCTGCCATTTTTATATTGGTCGTAGTAGTGCTAGTAACTGCCTTTGTTGTGCTGGTTGAGCGTGGGCAACGAAAAATTACAGTTAATTATGCCAAACGACAAGTCGGTAACAAGTTGTATCAAGGTCAGAGTTCACACTTACCGCTTAAACTAAACATGGCAGGTGTCATTCCTCCGATTTTTGCATCTTCGATTATATTGTTTCCAGCAACGATAAGCAGTTGGTTTGCAAGTGGTGACAATATTCGCTGGTTAAGTGATTTTGCCGCAGCTTTGGCACCTCGCCAACCGCTCTACATTACACTGTATGCTTCAGCTATAATCTTTTTCTGCTTTTTTTATACAGCGCTTGTTTTCAATAGTCGCGAAACGGCAGATAACTTAAAGAAAAGCGGTGCATTTGTTCCAGGTATTCGTCCTGGTGATCAAACAGCTCGTTTTATTGATAAAATTTTGACCCGTCTCACTCTGGGTGGGGCGCTTTACATCACGCTCGTTTGTCTTTTACCTGAATTCCTAGTCATGCGTTGGAATGTACCATTTTATTTTGGTGGTACTTCATTGTTGATTATTGTTGTTGTGACAATGGATTTCATGGCACAAGTACAAGCTTATATGATGTCACACCAGTATGATTCGTTACTCAAGAAGGCAAACTTCAAGGGTGCGGGTCAATCCTTGAAATAAGCGAGAGTATGTCAAAGGACGACGTCATTCAAATGCAGGGGGAGATTGTAGAAAATCTTCCGAACGCAACTTTTCGTGTCAAGCTTGAAAATGGCCACATAGTATTAGGTCATATTTCAGGCAAAATGCGTATGCATTACATCCGTATCTTGCCGGGTGATAAGGTTACTGTGGAACTCACGCCATATGATCTTACACGCGCAAGAATCGTGTTTCGTTCAAAATGAACGACAGGTTATAGAATAAAACCAGGAGTCATCCATGAAAGTAATGGCATCAGTCAAGCGTATTTGCCGCAATTGCAAGATTATTAAACGTCACGGTGTGGTTCGTGTTATTTGCACCGACCCCCGTCACAAACAGCGTCAGGGCTAAATTATGAGCCCACGCATCGATTTTATCTAAGGAACAGCCATGGCCCGTATTTCTGGCATCAATATTCCGCCGCATCAACATACACAGATCGGCTTAACTGCGATTTTTGGAATTGGACGTACTCGTGCTCGTAAAATTTGCGAATCCGCTGGCGTTGAAGTGTCCAAAAAAGTAAAAGACCTCAGCGATGCTGAACTTGAGCGCATTCGTGAACACATTGGTGTGTTGACGGTTGAAGGTGATTTGCGGCGCGAAGTACAATTATCAATTAAACGATTAATTGACCTGGGTACTTATCGTGGCATGCGTCACAAACGTGGTTTGCCCGTACGTGGTCAACGTACTCGCACGAACGCTCGTACCCGTAAGGGACCACGTCGTGCAGCAGCTAGCCTTAAGAAATAAGGGGAATTGAATATGGCTAAAGCCACAACAGGCGCATCTCGTGTGCGCAAAAAAATTAAAAAGAACGTGTCTGATGGTATTGCTCACGTTCATGCTTCTTTTAACAACACTATTGTTACGATTACTGACCGTCAAGGCAATGCCTTGTCATGGGCAACGTCAGGTGGTGCGGGTTTTAAAGGTTCACGTAAATCAACACCATTTGCTGCTCAGGTTGCTGCTGAGTCTGCAGGTCGTGTTGCAATTGAATGCGGTATTAAAACGCTTGAAGTTCGCATCAAAGGCCCAGGCCCCGGTCGCGAATCTTCAGTTCGCGCATTGAATGCTCTTGGTATTAAAATCTCAAGTATCGCTGACATTACGCCGGTTCCGCACAATGGTTGCCGGCCGCCTAAGCGCCGTCGCATTTAAGGAAGCTACTCATGGCACGTTATACCGGACCTAAATGTAAACTCTCGCGTCGCGAGGGTATTGATCTCTCTTTAAAGAGTAACCGTCGTTCGCTTGAATCTAAATGTAAGTTTGATTCAAAGCCTGGTCAGCATGGCCGTACCTCGGGTGCTCGTACGTCTGACTACGGCTTGCAGTTGCGCGAAAAGCAAAAACTTAAGCGTATGTACGGCGTGTTAGAAAAGCAGTTTCGTAAATATTTTGCTGAAGCGGAACGTCGTCGCGGTAATACTGGCGAAACATTGATTCAGTTGCTTGAACAACGTTTAGACAACGTTGTTTACCGTATGGGTTTTGGTTCAACACGGGCCGAGGCACGCCAGTTGGTGTCTCATCGTGCTATTGAGCTTAACGGTCGCACATCTGATATTGCATCTATGTCTGTGTCTGCAGGTGATATTGTTGCAATTCGTGAAAAAGCTCAAAAGCAAGTGCGCATTCGTGAGTCACTTGATTTAGCTGCAATATCTGGTTTTCCGCAATGGGTAACGGTTGATGCAGTTAAGTTATCAGGCATCTTTAAACAAGTTCCTGATCGTGCAGATGTTGCCCGCGAAATCAATGAATCAATGGTTGTTGAACTTTATTCTCGTTAATAACAAAGCTTGTAACATTAGTTGCAAGCTTTGTATTATCTTTTAAAAATATTATTTGTATCAGCCTTATCGGTGTAATGAACCGAGGGTATTGAAAAAGGGTAGCTATCATGTCAACACAAGGTTTATTGAAGCCTCGCACCATAGAAGTTGAATTGGTCGGAACGAATCACGCTAAAGTCATAATGGAACCCTTCGAACGGGGTTTTGGCCATACGCTCGGTAACGCATTACGTCGTATTTTGTTGTCATCTATGACTGGTTATGCACCAACTGAAGTGCAAATTACTGGCGTTGTACATGAGTATTCGACCATTAACGGTATTCGTGAAGATGTTGTTGATGTCTTATTAAATCTTAAAGGTATTGTGTTTAAACTGCACAGCCGCGAAGAAGTATCTTTGGTTTTACGTAAGCAAGGTGCTGGTCCTGTGTTGGCATCAGACATTGAGCTGCCACATGATGTTGAAATTGTTAACCCTCATCATGTCATTGCGCATTTGACCGAGTCAGGTCGCATTGAAATGCAAGTTAAAGTTGAGCAGGGCCGCGGCTACGTTCCAGGCAATGTGCGCGCTTTAATTGAAGATCGCAGCCATACAATTGGTCGTATTGTGCTTGATGCTTCATTTAGTCCAGTTCGTCGCGTAAGCTACATCGTAGAAAGCGCACGTGTTGAGCAACGTACTGATCTTGATAAATTGATTCTTGACGTTGAAACTAATGGTGTTATTTCTCCTGAAGAGGCCGTACGTCAGTCTGCTCGTATTTTAATGGATCAAATTTCAATATTTGCGGCGCTTGAAGGTAATGGCGATTCATTTGAAGCACCTATGCGTGGTTCACCCCAGGTTGACCCCGTTTTATTACGCCCTGTTGATGACTTAGAGTTAACAGTTCGGTCAGCTAATTGCTTGAAAGCAGAAAATATTTATTACATCGGTGATTTAATTCAACGTACTGAAAATGAATTACTTAAGACACCTAATTTAGGCCGTAAGTCACTCAATGAAATTAAAGAAGTTTTGGGTGCACGTGGTTTAACCTTGGGTATGAAACTCGAAAGCTGGCCACCAATGGGCCTCGATCGCCCTTAATTCTCACATTCAAATACCTGTCCCGCGGCTTGCCGATAGAAGAGACAGTCACAAAGATTCAAAGGAAATATTATGCGCCACGGAAATGGTCTTCGTAAATTAAATCGTACTAGTAGTCATCGTTTAGCTATGTTTAGAAACATGGCTGTATCTTTGTTGACCCATGAGGCCATCAAAACAACTTTACCAAAAGCTAAAGAGTTACGTGGTGTGATTGAGCCGCTAATTACTTTAGGCAAAACGCCTACGTTGGCTAATAAGCGACTTGCGTTTGCTCGCTTGCGTGACCGCGATGCTGTTTTAAAGTTGTTTGCTGTAATTGGTCCTCGTTACGCAACCCGCAATGGCGGTTACACCCGTGTTTTAAAGATGGGTTTCCGTCAAGGTGACAATGCCCCAATGGCATTCATGGAATTAGTTGATCGCCCAGCGGTTGATGTTGATGCATCAAGTGCAAACGCTGAGTAAATACTATTGAAATTCTATTGAGACGTACATCAATTACTTCTTATATAGTTAAAAACGGGCTGAGGCCCGTTTTTTTATGATGGTAACAAAGATGTAAACTTAATGACGCGTTATGACAATACGCTTAGTAAAGTACAACAGTACAACACTACAACAGTACAAAAGACTTAACGCTTTCAAGAGTACAGAGGTACAGTGGTGCAAGCGTATTAAAATATAGTAATCAAGACATTAAGTACCAAAGCACCGAAGTATCAAATT
>JBDNHM010000002.1:0-3427 GCA_041688825.1 Burkholderiaceae bacterium
ATTCGTCATAGAGATCTGATTTTTGTGATTGATGATAGCCAGATTTTGTCTTCAGGTATATCGGGTTACGAACGCACGCCAAAATGGAAAGCAGAAGGTCGAGAATGGTTGCCCCTTGATTTAGCAATATTAGGTGGAACGGGCCAATACATGGGCATATTCGGTTCTGTTAAAACCATAAAATTAAAAAATAATATATTTCAACACACGCTTGAAATGTATAAACCGAATTTGCAATAAACCATTTGGCCAGCTACTGGCCCATGACTAATCTTTCTCTAGGCAGCAAACTTAAGTAACAGGGTTGGGCTTAACTGCACTTTAAGGGGCATTGCAGGGTCACTCGCTGCTATTTCTATGACAATCGGTGCAACTTGATGGGCAACCATTCTGTAAGCTGATGCAATCGTTTCACCTAGTGCCTGTAGTTTGGCCTACACCACCACAACTTCTCGAGTTGTCGCTTGCGATCCCGTCTGCAAAAACTTGACAAAAACCAATGGGAACGTCGATGCGCAGTGACAGTATGGAGTGATCGACAGTTTTTGCGCGTACGAGCACTTGATCATATCGTCGTGCTGCACAACCCTGAGCAGGCCAATCATGCTTGCAAACGGTTTGTTCAAATGTCTGAATTGGTACGCAGGTTTAGTCATGCTGTTAAAGTGACTAGTGAATCAATTGCCTCAAGTCACTCGAGTGACTTAGGTGAATGGTCAGATCTGTTGAACCCACCTAATCGGCATAGTTCTGACGACTTGGCTTACGCATTAGGCCTGCAAGCGGGGTCTTTGGCCACCGCGATGGCGCAGCTCAATCAACCTGAGCAAGCCCAAACTTGGCAATCGTTAAGCGACGACTTGACCCGCTTAAATAAAAATATATACGCTTAGCTTAATTTTAAGTTCTGCGGCTCAATCAAATTTTGAATGAGCCCACTTCTTTCTTTACCCAAGCCTCAGCCCATTGAAAAGTCGGGTGTGAAGCTTAAATCATGGTTTTATATACTCAGTTGCCTGTTTTTAGCTCAGGGCTGGCATGGGTACGTCAGTTGTAAACTTTGGCACAGAATACCCCGCTTGCACAGCAGGTCGCACCGCGATTCTTAGGTACCAGTCTTTGACGTTTGGAAAATGGTCTAAGTCAATTTCTTGCCATTCAAATCTAGACACCCATGGCCAGCAGGCCATATCTGCAATGGTGTACTCACCACGATTTGCACCTGCAATGTAATCACGGCCTTCTAAACGCTTATTGAGCACACCATACAAACGCTTTGCTTCAGCCCCATAACGTTGCTCAGCGTATTCTGATTTGCCTTTGTTATATTTTACAAAATGGTGCGTTTGCCCCAGCATCGGGCCCAAGCCACCCATTTGCCACATTAGCCATTCGACCATGCGCCAATATTCATCGCCATCGCATTGAAACCTTTTGTACTTGTCAGCCAAGTACATCATGATCGCGCCCGTTTCCATCATATGAATACCCGTTTCGTGATCAACAATTGCAGGAATACGGTTGTTGGGCGAAATCTTTAAAAAATCAGGGGCGAATTGCTCATCTTTTGTGATGTCGATAGCGTGAACGGTATAAGGAATGCCCAGTTCTTCAAGCAGAATCGAGACCTTGCGCCCGTTAGGTGTTGTCCAGGTGTATAAATCAATCATTATTTAGCCTCTTAACGTATCAATTAACGACTTATCGATTTGGGTATCAAAAAGATTTAGTTTAAGTGGTTTAGTGATCTTTGCATTCAAGCATTTCGAACACTTACAGCACATCAACGCGATAACCTGCGCGAGGGAAGTGCACACAAACGTTACCCACTTCATCGGTATGACGGTCAATCACGATAGTGTCTGCATCGGCAAATCTTACGGTTCCGGTGACGGGTTGTTCGCCACCGTTAACGTCGGGGCTAACTGAGATCGGCATACCAACTTCGAGGCCTTGCGGTTCGTGCGCGGCAACGCCTGTCTGAGCGAGTGGCTCAAGGTCACGCGCAATGATGATGGCTTCTTCAGGGGTTATGTCGCTTGATGAGCCATGGCCAATATCACGTACATTTTGTTCCCAACGTTCTAACTCGGGGAATGCTGACAAAAAGGCTGGGCCGTCGGCCCAACGACCGCGCAAGAACCAAACCACAAAATAAATCTGGGCATCTATGGCAGCGGGCTGAGCCCCTAAAAGAAAAGCTCGGCCATCAGCCATTTGAGCATTGAGCCAAGATAAGGGAGCGCGAACTTGTGAAACCAGATGGGGGAGCTCAGCATTTGCCTGTTTTAAAGCTTCAGCCCAATTTTCGCCTAGATAAAGTCGACCTCGATCTTGTGCGAAATCTTTGTCTAACTTATCGCCTGCTGAGCCCAAAATGTGCCTGACAGAGGTGTCGAAAAAAGCGCCATCTGTCCAACGACTGAGGCACCACATTAAGCCAAAGTCTGATGTTGGCATGAATGTGGGGGAAGGGTAGCGGCGCTCAAGCTCACGAATAATGCACTGGCTATCGCAGTAAATATCAGCCCCGATTTGCATCACGGGTGTGCGTCGGTAACCGCCTGTTAGCGCCGTTAGCATAGGCTTTGGCGGCAGACGTGGTATGTCAACATTGCGCCAAGCAAGCCCCTTTATGCCAAAAGCCACCCTTACTTTTTCAGCTACAGGTGATTGAGGGTAAGCATGGAAAATAATTTCTGAAGCGGCTGCTGTCACGTTGAGATCTATTTTGTATTGAGTTGTTATCGTTTCATACAGCATACCTTAGCGCACGACATATTTTGATCAATGTTTGTCATTTAGCGTTCGTGTTCGACCAGCACCGCCAGTTTGTTTCTTGTAGGGCTAACAGACATTTCGCATGTGATCGCCCAGCTCAATGTGGCCTTTTTCTTTCACGACCTTGGCGGCATTGAGGCGATCAGCCTCTTCTCTGTTTTGACTGAGTTTTCTTTTGCAAACCAAAGAATCGATCGTAATTTCAATGCCAACAATTTTTTTGAGCATGTTTGCAATATAGTCTGATGGGGCATCGCCCATTTTCCAAGGTTTGGGTTCGCTTTGCTCATGATGGCGGGTTAAACGAGCCAGTAACCTCCTCAGAAATCGCTCGTCATTTTTAAGTGTTGCGCTAGGCAGGTCAAACAAGCCAAGGCCGCACGACGTTGGACGGCATATGGCAATAACGTGTCGCTAAACATGCAAAATAACGACACGTTTTGTGGACATGTCGCTGAGAAGGCTATATCATCAAAACGTGTCGCTAAAAATGTATTTTTAAACCATGACAGAAGCTTAAATGACCTGGAACCCTGAAAAACCCCATAATGAGCTGCCTTCGCTGCCCCCAAAACATACGCTTGAAAGTAGGGTCGTGCTCAAGGCTTGCATCAATGCACGAACTGCTTTAGCTGAACTGAAGCAG
>JBDNHM010000063.1:0-2280 GCA_041688825.1 Burkholderiaceae bacterium
GTCACCACAACAAATACAAGCGCTCTTAGCACGTGGTCAAGATACGTCGGGGCAGATAGATACAAGCCAAATTGATGAAGCCCAATTGCGCATTGCGTTAGGTCGTATTGCATGCGGCTATGACGGGGGTCAAATTATTGGCTAAGACACAATTACCAGTGCGTCATCACCAAAACTAAAGACAAAATAAGGTGTAAAGCTAAAGGGCAACGGTTATCAAATGATGCGATAGCCGTTGCCCCTTTTGCAAACTGTCTTGGCTTATAAGACTGACTGATCAGCTTTGCTGATCAGTTTTTTGTTTCTAGATTGGCTTATAAAAACTTATTTTTTAAGTTCTCAACTGTGTTCTCGACCACGCCCTCTACGTCTCGATAACGCCCCCCCAAAAGCGCCTTTACGCTATAAGCCGCCATGCCAACCACATTAGTTGCCGTTATATTGGGTGGAAAGACCAGTTCGTAGCGGTTGGTATGAACATCAAGCAGTGCCGGTCCGGGGTGCGCTAAGAAATCTTGCACCGCTTGGTCTAAGTCAACCGCTTTTAATACCTCAAAACCTTTTAGGCCCACTGCTTCAGCGATCTTGGCGAAGCTGGGGTTTTTCAGGTCAGTGTAGTTATTTAACAAGCCTTCGGTTTTCATTTCCATTTCAACAAAATCTAGCGCACCGTTATTAACGACAACGATTTTGATAGGAAGATTTTCTTGATGAATCGTCAAGAGATCACCCATCAACATGGCTAGGCCACCATCACCCGACAAGGAAATGACCTGTCGGTTAGGGTAGGTTTTCTTAAGGCCTAAGGCCTGAGGCATGGCATTAGCCATCGTTGCGTGTCGCAAGCTCACCATCGTTCTGCGCTTGCCGTTGGTTTTAAAGTGTCTTAAAGCCCAAACCATGCTGGTGCCGGTGTCAGCAGCAAGAATCGCATCGTCGTCGGCATACTTGCTTAACAAACTCGTTAAATATTGTGGGTGTATAACGCTGCCGTGACCGATTTCTTCTTCTGCTAGCAGCGTACCCTCAGTTTTCTTGCGCTCTTCAAGACATTCTTTTAAGAAGCTGTCATCTGTGCGTTCTTGTAAGAGCGGAATCAACGCTTCTAACGATGCCACCACATCACCCTCTAGACCGAGCGTGACAGGGTGGCGGCGACCGAGTCGACTGGCGTCGCGATCGATTTGAACAATTTTGGCATGTTGCGGATAAAACTGACCCCAGGCGAAATCAGCACCAAGTAGCAACAAGGTATCGCAATCGGTCATCATATGAAAGCCTGAGTGAACCCCTAGCAAGCCCGTCATACCCACGTTGTAAGGGTTGTCGTATTCAACAAAATCTTTGGCACGAGAGGTGTGCGCAATAGGCGCTTTAATTTTTGCAGCTAAGGTCACTAGCAGGTCATGTGCACCCTGGCAGCCTGCACCGGCATAAATACCAACCTTCTTACCTTGCGCAATAATCGAAACAATTTCTTTAAGTTCGTCATCAGAAGGGCGACGCACGGGGTTAGGAAAATGAACAGAGTAGGGAACGCTGTCTTTAACTTCAGTGTTGCTAATATCAACCGGTAAAATAATAACGGCAGGGCCTCTTTTGCTAATCGCTGCCTGACAGGCCAGTACGGCAATGCGTCTGGCTTGTTCGGCGTTATAAACCTGTTCGCAAAAGACAGAACAATCAGAAAAAACGGTTTTAAAATCGACGTCTTGAGGCATATCTAAGCCCAGGCTCATCGTGTCAAGCTGGCTGGCAATGACGATCAACGGAGCATGGTTGCGGTGCGCTTCAAAAACACCATTAATTAAATGCAAACTGCCCGGGCCGCAAGAGCCGGCGCAACCGGCCAAGACACCACTCATGTATGACTCAGCACCCGCTGCGAAAGCCCCCACTTCTTCGTGCCGCGTATGAACCCACTGAATGCTACTTTTTGAAATGGCGTCAGTGATGTGATTTAACGTGTCACCGACCACACCATAAACGTGTTTTACACCGGCAGACTCAAGTACTTCTATGATGACTTGTGCAGCATTCTTACTCATGGCACGACCCCCTCCAAAAATTGTGGATTCAAGAATTAATGTATTTAATACTGTAAATTGCAACTACGCAAGAAACGCTTGTGCTGCCACAACACCACTTGCTTTGGGTTTAAAACCCATAGAACCCAGGCTCATCTCAACACCACATAAAGCTGCCATCAGGCTTAATTCGTTGCAGTCGCCTAAATGACCAATACGAAACGCTTTACCTTTAATTTTTCCTAAACCTGTA
>JBDNHM010000362.1:0-1865 GCA_041688825.1 Burkholderiaceae bacterium
ATTAAGCGCCAAGAAATGTCGACTCGCTACGATGCCAAACACCCTATTATGAGGTCGTTGGCCGCTGAACTTGAAGGGATTGAGCAACAATCAGCCTCGCTATCGCAGCGCATCAATTATTTGCCAAGTGAAGAGCGTAATTACGTCAGGTTGATGCAAAACGTCGAGTTTAATACACGGCTCTTTATAGGTTTGCTAAACAACAAGCAGCAGCTCGAGATTTCTCTAGCCGGTTCTGTGGGCAACGTAACAATTATTGACCCAGCTTTAACGCCTTTGTTTGCAGACAAACCTCAAAAAAGAATTATTGTTTTAGTGGGCCTTGCAGCAGGCTTAATATTGGGCTTTTTACTCACACAACTCATGGGTATATTAGAGAAAGTTGTACGTGACCCTAAAAAATTAGAAATCGAAACAGGTATACCCAACTTAGCTATTTTGCCAGTGGTTGATATTCAGCAGTCTCGCGCTGAAGCGGGTGATGAATCAGCTTATATGGTGGCTAAAGAAATGCCTGATAGTGTCGAAGTTGAGGCACTGCGTAGTTTGCGCACCGCCTTAATATTTGCTTTATCTGAAAAGCCCAGATCAAAAGTGACCTTAATTACTTCAGCCGTTTCGTCACAAGGTAAATCATTTATTTCTGCTAACTTGTCTTATTTGCTAGCCGCAACAGGCAAACGAACCTTATTTATAGACGCAGATATACGTAAATCAAGCTCGCACCGCTATTTTGATGTTGAGCAAAAAACCTCTGGCTTGTCATCAGTGTTACGAGGCTTAGCTGAGGTTGATGACGTCATTATTAAAGGCATGCACGAGAATTTAGATTACTTACCCCCCGGTCAGCGTGTGCGTAACCCTGGCGACTTACTTGCGGGTGAAAACCTACAACAAATCATTGCGCAATTGGCCGAGCGTTATGACTACGTCATTATTGATGCCCCACCGCTACTACCTGTGCACGACACCCGTATCGTTGCTAAAGCAGTCGACATATCACTCTTTATTGCTCGCCAAAACACAGTTAGCTTGTCAGAAGTAAACGATGCGATTGATGTGTTTAATAAATCGGGTAACCGTTTTGATGGCATTATCTTCAATGGCTTTATACCGTCAAGGCTTGGTTACCGTTACGGCTACGGTTACGGTTATAAATATGCACGCTACGGTAAGTACGGTAAAAAATACGGTCGCTATGGCACCTACGGTAAATACAGCCATTACGACAAGTACACCGATGAAAACGAAAAGCCCTAATACATGTTACAAATCACTTCGCTTCAAAACCTAAAACTCGCGATTATTGGTCTAGGTTACGTTGGTTTACCGCTAGCGGTTGAGTTTGGAAAAAAACGTTCTGTAGTTGGTTTTGACATCAACCCTACTCGCATAACTGATCTAAAAGCAGGTAAAGACATTACGTTAGAAACCTCGCATGAAGAAATCATTGCAGCTAAGCATTTAAGCTTTACCCAACAGAAAGAAGACTTAAAGACCTGTAACGTATTCATCATTACAGTACCCACCCCCATAGATCAATATAACCGCCCAGACCTTACCCCGTTAGTCAAAGCCAGTGAAACTGTCGGTAAAGTGCTTAAACAGGGTGATATTGTCATTTACGAATCGACCGTATACCCCGGTTGCACAGAAGAAGACTGCGTGCCCATACTAGAAAAGCACTCTGGTTTAACTTTTAACCAAGACTTTTACTGCGGCTATAGCCCAGAGCGTATTAACCCCGGCGATAAAGAGCACAGAGTCACCACTATTAAAAAGGTAACGTCTGGCTCTACCCCTGAGATTGCTGACTTAGTAGACGCACTTTATAACGAAATCATTACTGCAGGTACGCACAAAGC
>JBDNHM010000363.1:0-3027 GCA_041688825.1 Burkholderiaceae bacterium
GACATGCTTCGCAAGTTGATGTCGATGGCGTCAGCTACCTGTTTGCCGGCTTCTTGTTTTTCGTACGGCACGACGGTAATTCGGTCTGCATGCTCATTACGTTGCGTGACAAGGTAGAGCTGGCCACGTTGCAAGCCACATCGGTAATCGCGCTCTGGTTGGATAATGTCACCTATGGTGTAGTACTTCGCACAACTTCTCTCGGCTCGGGTGGTGTCGTGACGGGTGAGCAGGGGAAAAACATTTCCCTGACCTTTAAGGCCGAGTAACTCATGCACTCGACCATTGATCGCCTGTCGCGATGCATTGGTGCCCGTCACAATCAGTGTTTTGGTTTGCTCATATTGGGTCAGATTCGCGTATTCACCTGCGATAGCGTTATACCGATCTTTGCCGTCCCGGGCTTGCGCACCATGTTCGTCGGTGGTGATGGTGTCTGGAATACACACCACGTCGTCGAGCATTTTCAGTGATTCACTGGCGCGACCCGTCGCGGCCAACGTCACGGCTTCACGCAACCTTGCGTTTTGTTGGCGTTGAATGTCACTCATCACAACCGTTGTCATGCCTTGCTCTTGCAAAAGTGCAAAACCACGACCAGCTTCCACTGCTTTGGTCTGCGCGGTATCACCGAGTGTGACGATTTTGGCGCCAGTGGCTTGAACTTGTGCCAAAAGCTTATCCATCTGCCTGACAGGTATAACGCCAGCTTCATCAATCACCACAACAGTATTGGGTCCCATGTCATGCTTTGCTCGGCCTTTGTCTCGAGCATTCAAAAAAGCAGACACCGTTTTTGCAGCAATGCCGTCATCTCGCAGGTTGTTAACCTGGCTGCCATAGGGCGCCAGTGCCACCATGGTCATACCCTGGCGCTCGAGCAATTCCTTGGCGGTTTGCAGCGCGTAAGATTTGCCCGTACCTGCCATGCCTTGAATACCGATGATCTGATTCGGGTGATTTAAGATCAGTTCCACAGCATCTCGTTGCCCTGCTGTTAGCCCTTTACCTTTGATGGCCTCTTGCAGTTGATCAGCTGGCATGATCGGTTGCAAGGTATTTCGCCCCTGGCGTTCTGCCGCCACAACACGCTGCTCAGACTCTAGCGCCATGCGGGTGGCATAAGTTGGTTCATTAAAGACCAAACTACCCTCAGAAATCGCCGCATCAATTGCTGCCAGCGCATCGATATGGGTGTAACTATGTTCAGTTGCAATAATTGTTGCCCAGGCTTCACGGGTTCGAACGGGTCCTTGCGCATCTTCTGTAGTGCGGTACTGCGCAGCATTACTGAGAAGGGAGCCGTCATCAAGCTTGCGCTGCATGGCTTTCTTGACATCGGTGGGGCTGATTTGGCCGCTCGCATGGCGCACGGCCATGGTTAAAATCTCCGATTCGGGCATCAAGCTCTCGCGTTCTGATAGGTGTTTAATCGCCCAGCCCAGTGCCACGTTAGCCACAAACTCGGTCGGTTCGCGTGCTGGCTCGCGCGATTCTTCGTATTCTTGCTCAGTTCCTGATGATGGTTCTGAGTGTTTTATTGATGTTGTAGTTTTAGCCGACGTCGGTTGATCGTAACCAGTTGTAAAAATCATACCGGCCTCCTTGGCCTGACTGACCCAGTGTCGAAACATCTCATCACGACTGAGCTCAGCAGTCTTTTGCTCACGGGTGGCCAACGTCACCATTTGTCGCTGGGCATGGCTCGCCGATTCACGATCTTTGCCGCGCTCAGCCAAGGCTGATACAACCTGTGCGCTACGTTTACTGAAGACATCAATTTGTTTACGGGTGACGTGCGCCAGTTCGATGTGGTTTTTCTCATAGCGAACGCCGTAACCCAGCTCGCGTACTCGCTTATCTAACTCAGCCATGTAAACCGCATCTTGTAGCTTGCGAAGCTTAACGATTTGTTCATTAGAGAGCGCCACCCAAGTACCATCTTTGCGTTGGGTGGCGTTCATAATTACTGCATGGGTGTGCAAGTTGGGGTCTGGTGCAGCGTTCGGGGTTGGGCGCGCGGTTTCATGACGAAAGGTTGCAACGATTAGGTTGTCGGTTTGTTCAACCCGGGTTTTGCCATGATCTTTTTGGCGCGCTTGTGTCAGCTGGCCTTCGATGTAATTCAAAGTGTGGGTTACAGCGGCATCATGTGCTTGCACCAGGCGCGCATCGGCACCCACTAACGCCTGCAAGGTCAGGCTTTTTGGGGCACTGAAGGTGAGATCAATTCCAGCGCGGGCGCGACTGTCTTTGCGAATTGAACGGCCAGCGCGCACGCCATCGCCAAACTCACCACGCAACATGGCATGAAACTGCTTGACATCAACGCTTCCAGAAACGCCCAAGCGGCGTGCGCCTTCACCATGCCAGGTGGTCGCACCGGCGTCGCGGCTGTAGTAATCGTCAGCCTGCTCGCCGTAATAGTGGGTTGCCCGATCGGCCTCTGCCCGATGAATAATGCTGTAGGTGATCATGGGTCAATCTCACAAAAGGATGGGTAAGGGGTGTCGCTTTGACAATTCGCCTTGTGTCAACATGAAACTGTCTAAACGCAAGCTCATTAAACGCAAACTAACTATGTGGTGGGTGAGCTTGCAGTCTTAGCAAATAGTGGTGGATGAATGCGCTGCAACTGCTCGGACTCTTCAAAAGGCGCAGTCTGTTGTCCAAAGTGTTGAAACCGCATGCTGACCTTGGCAATTGGGTGATTGGCGGCAAAGGCTACGTAGCCAGTGAGCTCAGGAAATGACTGGATCTCTGAGGGCGTGACTACGCGCTCAGTACTTCGCACCATTCGGTCCGATGTGTTGCGAGAGTCAACCGATCTCGAAACGCTGTAGTCGGGTCGAATCACTTCATGGTCCCCCAGGCTTTTGCTCATATCTTCTGCGGTTTGTGGGTCGGTACGTGAACCACCGAGTACCACCAAGTTACGAAATGAGGCACGCAACGTCTGGGCCATGGTTCGACCGTAGATGTAATCTAACTGCGACGTGCTTTGCAGGCCCGCCACAATGCGCAGGC
>JBDNHM010000364.1:0-2021 GCA_041688825.1 Burkholderiaceae bacterium
ACAAACCCTTGCACGATAGGTGTCTACTTTCTTGGGGGGAACCTCAGTGGACCGTTGATACCCCTGAAGATCTAATGTTTGTTAGGAAATTCATCAGCCTTCTGCCACACAGTTGGACTACTTGCGATTATAGGACTTTATTGAGAAACTCAACTTCTTCATCCAGACCTCATAACTGTCAACAGTAATATAAAACAGAAGCCTTTATATGAAGGATAAAGAATTTTGAGACCTTAGCCTTCAAGCCCGGAGCAGAATTTAACTCTCGAAAACAACGGTAACTTGTTAGGGTCTGCTCACGCTGACCGATAAAAGAGATCCCCCACCTGCGGCACATGACTGATCTATTTAGTTATCGCCTCATGCAAGACGGAACATAAGTCAAAATCAACAGCACTCCAAGCAACGTTGTTTGACCTACCTGAGCTTGACATCCGAGGTATTAATTCAACTACTTCATCAATTGAGCAATAGTCGCGAATGCGAGATCCTATATTTAACGGTCGTAAAATATCCAAAATGATCTCGATGTGGTGGCATTCTTCTTCATCAAGCACACCGTATTCAGTCACGAGTAAGAAAATCTCGCCTAGGGTAAAGCTACACGCAAGGCCGTGGGGAACTCCATAGGTGAGTGTGAGTGGGTAAGAAATGCTGTGTGCTAACGCTGTTCGGCTGATGGCGATCGCTCTGCCCGCATATGTGCTCGCGAGTGCGAATTGAGCTAGGTCTGGTGTGCCGTTCTTGAAACTTGCAATGGCGATCTCAGAAAATGCTAGGCCGCTGAGTGCATATCCTCTGGATTCATCTGTTTTCTTTTTACTCCAGAGTGACTCGACGGAGTGCGAAATTGCGTCTAGCGCGGGGTACAGGAGTTTGTCTCCACTCAAAGTGACTAGGAGGCTTGGATCCACAATTGGAGTGTTCGGCAGTAGCCATGGAGCGTCAATGGACAGTTTCTTTGATTCTTGCCGATTCCACAGTGTCGCAAAAGGTGTGACCTCAGAGCCTGACCCAGCTGTTGTCGGGATGGCGATTATCTGGCAGCCATTCGGCTTGCTGCTGACACCGTTTTCTGCTTGGTGTTGGAAATCTGCCCAATCCTTCACGGAGAAGAACAATTTAATGGCTTTTGCGGTGTCTAAGACGCTTCCACCACCAACCGCAACGATGTAATCAACATTCAGTTCTGCCACTGGCTCAAAGATCTCTTGGAGGAAAGTCAAGTCTGGAGTTTCAGGGGCAAATACTTCGATGGTGATTTCACTCTGAACGATCGCACTGCGGATTGACTCTAAAGTGCCACGTTTAACGCTTCCGCGGCTACAGACCACAACCACTCTTGAACTGTTGGGAATAGCATCTTTGAGATCTTCGACCCAGTTTGAACTCAATACATGGCGACTGTCGTTAAGTTCCATTGGAATCGATGCTTTCTTTGAAGTCCTTTATCCATTCCTGCGGCGATCCTGACGGGCGACCGAGTTCACTAGGAGCCGCCATTGATGTTTCACAGAGTACGAAGTGGGGTCCAGTTGCATTTAATAATCGGGGCATCAGATTTGACAGTTCCTCAACATTCGAAACTGTCTGGACGGTTGCGTAGCCTGTGGAAGCGGCAATACCCGTGTAGTCATAACTTTCGCTTGTTATGTCTTGTCCACCAACAGATTCATGAACTCCGTTATTGATCAGCACGTGTAGGAGATTCTGTGGCTGCAAAGATCCGATGAGCGCTACGGCACCCGCATGCATTTGAAAGGCCCCATCTCCATCAAGGCATACAACTTTGTGGCTCGGCTTGGCCTTGGCCATCCCTGCAGCGATGGAAGAAGCATGTCCCATACCGCCAATGCAGTAAAACGTCCTTTTGCGTTCCTCCGAAGTTTGTAACTCGTATAGCTCTCTTGAGGTTTTACCCGTTGTAGAAACGATAAAAGTATGGGTATCAATGGAATCCTTAATGCACTTAACCCAATCTTTTCTCTCGGGTTTGGAACCACTCGCTTCTATCGAAGGTG
>JBDNHM010000365.1:0-13789 GCA_041688825.1 Burkholderiaceae bacterium
ATTTTCATAAGCCTGTAAATTGCTCTCAAAATGTGTGCCCCCCAGTGCATCAAGTGCTTTGACCGAATCAAGATTCTTATCAATGCCGCAAACTTGATAACCCGAAAAAATTAAGTTTTTAGCCATCGGAAGCCCCATGGCGCCTAACCCGACAAAGGTAATTTTTTTCATGATAAGGTCTCTTGTGTGATGGTGATGATTGGTATTTTAAAGGGGTGTTTGCAAAAACTCTGCAAATTGGCTTGACCCCATAATAAGCCCGGTATAGATAAATAAATGCGCTCACTTTAGTTTGCGGTCGAGCTCCGACTTAGCAAAAAAAGCGCTGGCCAACTTTGAGATTTCTTTAGCCAGCCGCAACTTTTTAACTTCACGCTCTAAGTTCTTGATGTGCAAACGCTAATCAGTGGTGACACCAGGTAGTTTGCCGTTGTCGATTTGTGATTTCTTAAACCATCCACATAAAGATGATGGGCTACAGCCAATTTTAGGGGCGATTGAGCACAAGTTTTTCAATGGGATGGATACTCTTCACGGTGTTCCCGCACCGTGTTTAGCATGCCCCTAACGTCGTACATTTAGGAAGTTGAGTTTTCTGTTGTTCTCGAGTGCAACCATTACACCGATCAGAGACAGTAACAATAAGTGGTGCTTGAGGGGCTATTTTGTACGATTAATATATGGTAAAAAATTTAAAAATTGCCTAACAATATTGAAGTGATCAAGGTCTCGTTGAGCGCTCAATTTGCTAATACATAAATTTTTTTTAAGATTTCACTTAACTCATTCGATAAATCGTCTTAAAAATTGTCCTTCGTCACTAATAGTGCATTCATAAGTGCCGAGAAAAATCAATAAGATGGTTACGTAACCATCTATGACCCATATCTTCATCAACTGATTTATGCCAAATCATGTAAACCGGAAACTTTGGAATACGAAGTGGAACGTTGTAAACCTTTAGGTGAAAGTTGTCTGCATACAAGTTTGCCATGCGTCGTGGCAAGGTACAGATCATGTCAGATGTCTGAACCATCACTGGCATTGACTGAAAATGCGGAGCTGTTACAGAGATGGTGCGCTTCATACCACGCTTAGATAATGCCAGATCAATCATCGGTGTGGTTCTTCGACGCGGAGTCAGTGCGATATGGCGTAATTTAAGATAGGTTTCAATACTCAATTGCTCACCGATTTCAGGATGTTCTTTTCGAGACATGCTGAGCAAACTTTCTATCATGAGGCATTGGTTTTCAAATCCTGCAAAAGGTAAAGTGAAGTAGTCTAATGCGAAGTCTACCGAACCATCACGCAATTCGTTTACCAATAACGAACTCGGTTCGGGACGTATATTGATGCGAACTTGTGGAGCAGTCTTAGCCAGCCAATCAATAAATCTTGGCAAGATAATTGTCTCGCCATAATCTTCAACGGCAATGACGAACTCACGCTCAGAGCGGGAATAATCGAAAGACTCATCTATTCTTAGCCCACGCTCAAGAATATCAAGCGCTCGACGAATTGGCTCTATTAGCATTTTTGCTCGAGGGGTGGGCGACATGCCAAGCGCATTGCGCTCGAATAGAGGGTCTTCTAATCGATCTCTTAATCTAGCCAATGCGTTACTGACAGCCGGTTGCGACAAGTGCAACTTGACTGCAGCTTTGGAAATACTGCGTTCGTTGTAAACAGCATCAAAAACAAGCAGTAGGTTTAGGTCTAACGATTGAAGATTCATAGAATTAACAGTTCGTTAGTAGATGAAAAAAAACGGGCTGATCAGGTACCACTATTGATATTATGAATACTGGACATTCTTTATTAAAAGTGGACGAAAAAAAATTCAGGCTTCAGAATAGTCTAAGAACTTTAACACACGCTATTTTGTAAACCTGCCAAAAAAACACATCTAAATTTATAAGTCACTCATCTTAAAGGGAAATGACATGCGAGGAGAAGTTGCCATTGTCGGTTGCGGGCGAACTCCTTATAGCCGCGCCAAACCCGGCGAACAGAATCTAAATGTTGATGAATATATTGCTTGGGCTGCAGAACTTGCATTGCAGCAAGCAGGCATGACAAAAAACGATTTTGATGGCCAGGGTCTTGGTGTTTCTCATGCTGAAGTTGCTCACACAGTTAATTGGTCTGCCGCTACTGCTGAGAACTTAGGTATAAGCCCACAAGTACTCATTCGCGGAGATCAAGGCGGTGCATCAGCATCTTCGATGTTGATTCGAGCAGCAGCGATGATTCACGCAGGTGTTGTCGATCGAGTGCTGGTGGTGGGTGCAGATACACCGCTCAACATCCCATCTGCTGCACCTGGGCTTCCATTGTCTCCAGAGCGAACACGCGGCGTATTCTGGGATTTTCAGGGCCCGTTTGGTGTAATGGGGGCCACGGCTCAATTTGCGCAGGTTCTATCACGCTACATGCATCAGTACGATTTAAAGCCAGAACAGTTGGGCAAGATTGCAGTGACCAACCGCTTCCATGCCTCGCTAAACCCAGGTGCGATCTACCGCACGCCTTTTACCTTAGAAGAGTACCTGTCTTCACGGTTACTTTCTGATCCACTTCGTTTGCTTGATTGTGTGCCCATCGTCAACGGCGGGCTGGCTTATATCGTGACTTCAGCAAAGTTGGCAAAAACACTGACAGACAAGCCTGTTTTCTTACGAGGCTTTGGTGAGTCTAATAATTATTATCACGGCTCTCGTAACTTACCGGACATTACCACCACCGGCTTTTCAATAGCAGCGCCTAAAGCAATGGCCATGGCAGGTGTTAAACACAGCGACATTCAGTTCCTGCAACCTTACGACGACTATCCGTTTATCTCAATGATGACTATAGAAGACTACGGTTTTTGCAAAAAAGGTCAAGGTGGTCGCTTCGTTGAAGAACATGATCTGCGTTTTGATGGTGATTTCCCACTCTCGACCGATGGCGGGCAACTTTCAGGCGGCCAACCCGGTGGAGCCAACGGAGGTTTTATGCCACTCGTTGAGGCTGTGACGCAATTGCGTGGTGAAGCGGGTGCTCGTCAGGTCAAGCATGCCAAAATCGGTGCCTCTTGCGGATTTGGCGGTATACCTTATGGTCGTCCGGGTCGCAGTTGCATTTCTCTTATTTTTGGAACGGAGCCCTGAATCATGGTTGACACCGCTAATAAACCTCTACCCGTCATAACAGACTTGACCCGTCCATTCTGGACTGCAGCCAAGAACCGTCAGTTGATGTTGCAAAAGTGTAAACGGTGCGAGACGTTCAATTTTTTTCCGAAACCATGGTGTATTGAGTGTGGCAGTCGCGAATTGGTTTGGACTGAAGCAAAGCCAATGGGTACTGTTTACTCTTTTACGATCTCACGAACTGTAGCAATGAATTATTCAGGTTGGGAGAAGGATTTACCCTTATTGCTATGCCTTATTGATATTGACGATGGCGTGCGCATGTATGCACAGGTCACCGATTGCAGTCCGGAAGCTATACATATCGGAATGCGAGTGAAGGTACATTTTGAAGATATCAGTGATGAGGCTGGTATTCCAAAGTTTAGACCGGAGTAAGTAAGTAAGTAAGTAAGTAAGTAAGTAAGTAAGTAAGTAAGTAAGTAAGTAAGTAAGTAAGTAAGTAAGTAATCTGTGTAGGCCCTAACAAAGTAAACACAGTTTGAAAAATACCTGATCATTACAGATCATATGAAAGAGAAAGACATTTTTTTCAAAACGATAGGGAGACAAGCATGAAAACAACTAAAAAATCTATAATTAATGCAGTGAAAACTTGTGTAGCCGTTACGATCATTGCCTCTACATTCGGTATTTCTAGTGCAATGGCGCAACAGCAACAAGTCAACGTCAGTTTGATCACTGCACCGTTTGGAACAGGGTCATATGTTTTAGGGTCCGCGCTTGAAGAGATTTCTAAAAAACAGCATCCTTGGCTACGTATTAGTTCATCAGAGAGCCCGGGCTTCATTTTTAATATTAAAAAACTCGATAAAGAACCGGAAATGCGCGTGTCAATGATCGTCGGTTCAGGTGCAGGTGTAGCCGGGTTAGCTGCAGCTGGCGACAAGCCTTTTGATAAAAAATATGAGCCACCGTTGAAACTCATTGCCAATTACAGCCTAGGTGCATATTGGTTGGCAACGTTAAACCCTAATATCAAGTCAGTAAGTGATCTTGCTGGTAAAAAAGTCGCATTAGGGCGTGCTGCACAAATCAACTGGGCAGTGCAGCCCGCAGCAATTATGAACATCGGATACGAACTCAGCAAAAGCAATGTCAACATTCAATACGTTGGTGTGAAAGAAGCAGTTGATGCCTTGCTTGACGGGAACGTCGACGCCGCAGTGGTAGGTGGCTATTTTGATCCACTCACTAAAAAGATGGAACTCAGCCCCCAAACAGCTGAATTCATTGCTTCAGGACGTAAAATTACCCATTTACCTTGGGGAAAAGTAGCCGTTGATAAAACGATGGCCACTGGCATGCAAATGGCCAATATCACCGTTCCTCCCAATGCAATTCCTGGCGTGACTCAGTCCTTAGAAGTGGCTGCAGACACGATTTCGTGGATGGTTTCACCAGAGTTTCCAGATAATCTTGCTTATGAATCAACCAAGCTGATTATTAATAATATTCAGATGTTTGGTGATTACCACGCCTTAGGCAAGCTCATGTCGACCGAAGGTTTGGTTTATGGTTGGGAAGTCACCGATATTCACCCCGGTGCACTTCGCGCATATCGTGAGGCAGGGATCATTAAATAAATCGCTGACTGTTGTCAGTTAGTTTATGGGTGATACGCTAAAAAATTAAAGTGTATTACCCATTTGATTACCATCACGCAGCGCCTTGGGTATACCGAAATGAAAAATCTACGGACAATAATCGCCGAGTGGATGCTCTTTTCCATCGGTTTGAGCATGTTCGCCTTTCATATGTTTTCTACTCAGCATCTATTCTTGGGTGCATATGAAAATCAGGCGGTACATCTCGCATTTATTTTAGTGCTGTTATTTGTAAATGAGGCTAGAACAGCAAAAAATGGATGGACATACGGTTACCAAATGGCGCTCGCTGCAGTGAGCCTAGCGGCAACCATATATGTATTCGTAAATATTGAGCACTTAGAACAAGTATTTGGTTATCCCGACACAATCGACCTCATTGTTGGCTTGGTTCTGATTTTCATTGTTGTAGAAGCGACGCGTGCGGCTTGGGGATGGACCTTGCCACTCGTAACCGCAGTTTTTGTTCTGTATTTCGTTTACGGGCATTTACTTCCTGGCCAGCTTTATCATCGGCCGTTCGAGCTCGAATATATTGTTTCTTATCTCAGCATTGGTTTGTCAGGCATTTTTGGCTCCTTTCTCAGTATTTCGGCAAATCAAGTCTTCCTATTTGTAGCGTTTGGTGCTCTTCTGGGTGTCATACGGGTTAATGATTTTTTCTTCGAGGCTGGAAAAATAGCGGGTAAGGTTTTTCAAGGCGGTCCGGGGCAAACTGCAGTCGTCTCTAGCGCACTGGTTGGTATGGTCTCTGGTGCTGCTGTGGCAAACGTGGCGATTACTGGCGCGTTCACCATTCCATTTATGAAAAAAGCGGGTTATACGCCTGAATTCGCGGGTGCAATTGAAGCCACTGCATCAACTGGCGGGCAGTTGATGCCGCCAGTTATGGGTGCTGCCGCATTTCTAATGGCTTCATTTCTTGGTGTATCTTACGCAGAAATCATGCTGGCAGGCATCATTCCAGCTATTTTGTTTTTTTTGGGCGTTATGCTCGGAGTGCAGTTTCTAGCGGTACGAAACGGCATAAAACCGCCAACTGAATCAATTGACTTCAAATTACTATGGCGCAGATTGCCACTATTTTTTCTCCCACTTGGGGTTTTAATTGCAATGTTATTGATGCAATACAGCCCAGCCACTGCAGCATTCTGGACCATTCTGCTGTCAATAAGCCTAGCCTACATTAGCCGAGACACAAGACCGAAGTTCATGAATTTACTAAAGTGTCTGGCGGGTGGTGCGTTGATTGGTGCCCAAATCGGCATTTCATTGGCCGTGGTCGGATTAATAGCACAGACTTTAATCACGACGGGTCTTGGTACCAAAATAGCCGGGCTAGTTGATATTCTTAGTGGTGGAAATCTGGTTATTGCATTGATCGTGACGATGTTCGTTGCAATCATTCTGGGCTGCGGGGTTCCAACCAGCGCTGCCTACACTTTAGTGGCGATCGTTGTTGTGCCAATTATTGTGAAAATGGGTGTTGAACCATTGTCAGCGCATTTCTTCGCGTTCTATTTTGCAGTCATCTCAGCACTAACACCCCCAGTTGCGCTAGCCGCACTGGCTGGTGCAGGCATTGCCGGAGCAAATTACTTTAAAACCTCGCTATCTGCGGCAAAACTTGCCATTTCCGGCTTCATTATTCCTTTCTTAATTGTGTTTAATCCTGCGCTCGTTCTAAAGCCAATTGACTGGATTTCTGCGGTTGGAACATTTATTGCGGTTCCACTCAGCTTAGTTGTATTGACCGCAGCACTGTACGGATGTGGTTTAACAATATTTACCCTAAGGGAGCGTCTACTAGCAATCATCACAGCAGCATTGCTCTTTGGTTATTCCGTGTTTCGTCACGTAGAAACGCTGCCTTTTGAATACCCTATGTTGGCATTCGGTTGCATCGGTTTTGCGGTTCTGTTGAATATGCAATTAAAAGCTAACCGTTTACAGAACGTTAACCAAGGGGTAAACACAAGCGTAGTGCTTAATGAATCGTAGTGCTGAAAGAATCGTACCTCGAGTTAATTGTTTTACCTTTGTATTAACCACAGAATCAAGAAAAAAACCATGTCTCATTACAAACATATATCATTTACACAAGATGGACCTAAAGCACTTCTAACTTTCAATCGCCCTGAAGTGTTAAATGCGTTAAATAATGAATTGATTGACGAATCGCTGGACGCCTTTAGTCGGCTTTCAACTGATACCCGTTTGCTACTATTGCGAGGCACTGGAGACAAAGCTTTTGCCGCGGGTGCTGATCTCGAAGAAATGCAACATCGCACCATGTGGACCGATATCGATTTCGGTGCCCGCCGTGAGTTAGCTCGTCGTCTTGAAGCGGCACCGTTTCTAACAGTCGCGACTATCAATGGTTATGCCCTCGGTGGGGGTCTTGAACTTGCCCTTGCCTGCCATTTACGCGTCGCAAGCGATAAAGCAGTTATGGGTCTTCCAGAGACCCAACTCGGTATTTTGCCCGCAAATGGCGGCACAGCTAGATTAACCAGACTAGTGGGCACTGGACGTGCGCTGAAGCTTATTTTGCTTGGTGAGCAAATAGATGCCCAAGAGGCTGAAAGGCTCGGTATTGTAAATTGGGTTTTTGCCGCTGAAGAATTCGACAATAAGGTAGAGGCTTTATCAAACAAGCTATTAAAGCTTGCACCGATTTCAACACGTGCCACGTTAGATAGCGTATTGCGCGGAGTAGATATGACGATAGATCAGGCAATCGAGAACGAACACAGGTGGTTCCAAATATGTCTGGCAAGCGCTGACAAAAAGGAGGGCGTCAGTGCTTTCCTAGAAAAAAGACGTCCTAACTTTGGCGTTAAAAATTAAACATATTTTTGGAGAAAGTAAGATGCATTTCCCTACACCTGAAAAAAATGCCCTTCGCAAAGCTGCGATGAAGGATGTGCCCTTTAGCTGGGAAGATGCCCTGCTTTTTGAAAACCAGCTCAGCCCAGAAGAAGTGATGATTCGCGATTCCGCTAGAGCGTATGCGCAGGAACGGTTGATGCCTCGCATACTTCAATCTAATAGGCATGAAACTTTCGATATTGAAATAATGAAAGAAATGGCGGAGCTTGGGTTTCTTGGGGCAACGATAGAGGGTTTTGGTTGCGCCGGAGTAGGCTATGTCGGCTATGGCCTCATTGCCCGTGAATTCGAAAGAGTTGATACCAGTTTTCGTTCGGCGCTCGGTGTACAAACGACACTCAGCATGATGCCTATTTACATATTTGGAAGTCAAGAACAGCGCGAACGGTACCTTCCGGATATGGCCCGCGCAGACAAACTAGGTTGTTTCGGTCTAACTGAACCTGACCATGGCTCTGACCCGGGTAGCATGACCACTCGGGCACGAAGCGTCGATGGCGGCTATCTTCTTTCGGGCAGTAAGTCATGGATTACTCATGCGCCGATCGCAGACCTCATGGTGGTCTGGGCCAAAGATGATCTAGGTAAAATTGGGGGCTTCATTTTAGAACGCGGCATGAAAGGCCTTGAGACGACAAAGATTGAGGGCAAGTTCTCTGTGCGTGCGTCACCGACGGGTCAGATCTTAATGGATAATGTATTTGTACCCGAGTCTCAGCGCCTGCCTGATGCGCATGATCTGAGCGCGCCTTTCGCTTGCTTGAACAACGCACGTTTTGGCATTTGCTGGGGGGCCATGGGTGCTGCTGAATATTGCTGGCATGCTTCTCGTCAGTATGCGCTCGACCGCAAACAATTCGGTCGCCCGCTCGCTGCAAATCAGCTGATTCAAAAGAAACTAGCCGACATGCAAACGGAAATAACCCTAGGTTTGCATGCATGCCTGCATTTGAGTAGGCTACGTGATGAGGGGCAGGCCAGCCCTGAAATGGTATCGCTTCTTAAGCGTAATAATGCAGGAAAAGCACTCGATATTGCCCGTCAAGCACGGGACATACATGGTGGCAATGGCATCTCTGACGAATATCATGTGATACGACATTTATTAAATCTCGAAACCGTCAATACACTCGAAGGCACGCATGATATTCACGCACTCGTGCTAGGTCGAGCACAGACCGGCATCTCAGCCTTCAAGTGATAAGAATATGACTCTCCAAAAACAAGACCGCATTCATGCAGTAAAACAGATGATCCACCCTCGCTCAATAGCAATTATTGGTGCTTCGGCAGATTTCTCAAAGGTAAACGGCCGACCTTTCAAACATCTTTTGGACAAGGGCTATACAGGCCGCATTCTTCCAGTCAACCCAAAATATACTGAAATCGCTGGACTGCCCTGCTACCCGTCGATCGAGTCACTCCCTAAACCCGTTGATCTTGCTATTGTGGCATTGCCTGCCCGCGATGTGATTGCCTGCATCGAATCGTTAGGCCGATGTGGCGTTCGTGCGGCAGTCATTTTTAGCTCGGGTTTTGGTGAAATGGGCGCAGAGGGCAAGGCATTAGAACAAGATCTTGCCGAGCGGGCAGCCGCTGCAGGTGTGGTGATCTGTGGCCCAAATTGCCTAGGCTTTGTAAACGCTTTCGAAAATGTGTACGCAACATTTAGCCAGTACGCAGACGGTGAAACCGGACCGGGACCGATTGCGTTTGTGACCCAATCTGGCGCCTTTGGCACAGCCATTGCAGCCCTAGCGCGTCAACGTGGACTTGGCTTAGGCTACTTTATTAACACTGGTAATCAGGTCGATCTGGCTTTTAGCGAATTGATGCTTTCAGTTATCGATGACCCTCGTATTCGTGTTGCTGCAGGCTACCTTGAAGGACTGAGTGATGGCGCTGCTTTGGTTAAGCTCGCACAACGCTGTCAGGAACTTGGTAAGCCTCTCGTGCTCACCAAAGTGGGGCGTAAAGCATCAGGCGTTCGCGCGGCAGCGTCGCATACTGGCGCCATGGCAGTAGAAGATGCGGTGTTTGATGCTGTCATTCGTCAGTATGGTGTCTTACGTGCACGTAATGAAGAACAAATGCTCGACATGCTAGAGGCTCTGAGCCAAGACCGCGTCACAGGTGGAAACGGTCTTGGCATCATTACCCAATCAGGTGGTGCGGGTGTGATGATGGCCGATCGTGCCGAAGAGATGGGTCTTGAAGTGCCGGAACTGGCCGCCGAAACGCAAATGCAATTGAGCAAGGTCATGCCCTCTTTCGGCGCTGCTGGCAACCCAGTAGACGTGACGGGTCAGTTTGTCGCACGACCAGAACTGCTGAGTGAATCGGTCGTATCAGTGCTGGCTGATCCCAACATTCATGTCGGTATCGTTTGGTTGCAATTGATGACTACCCATGTCGACAAATTAGTTTGCATCTTCAAGGAAATTAAGACTCGCACAAAGAAGCCTTTTTTCGTATGCTGGGTCGCCGCTCCTAGTGAAGCTATTACACAATTGCATGAACTTGGCATTGTTGTTTTTGGGGCTGGAGAACGTGCTGTTGAGGCGGCAAGTGCAATGGTTCGCTTTCATGCATTTCAGCAACGGGTGCAAAACCGGAAGTCTTTGCCCACAAACGATGTACCCGCCATACCTAAAAATCTCGCTGAAGGTGTTCAATACACGGTTCAAGCAAGCCAATGGTTAAGCGCTGCAGGTATACCGATGGCAACAGTCATGTTGGCAACCAGTGAAGATGAGGCCGTTTCACACTGGCGAGCAGCAAAAGGCTCAGTTGCCCTCAAAATTGAATCACCCGACATTACGCACAAGACTGAGATCGGCGGCGTTATGCTCAATCTTAATGACGAAGCGACAGTACGACAAGGCTATCAAACATTGATGCAGCGGGCGACAAATGCCCTACCCAGTGCCCAACTCATGGGGGTATTAGTTCAAAAAATGTCTCCAGGCCATATTGAACTGGTGGTTGGTGTGCAGCGAGATCCCGTTTTTGGCATGATCGTCATGGTCGGGCTAGGCGGTATATTGGTTGAAGTACTCAAAGATGTCATGTTCCGGCGCGCACCTTTTGATGTTGATGAAGGCATGCAAATGCTGGCTGAGCTGCGCATGGGTGCAGTTCTAGATGGTGTGCGCGGACAACCAGGCGTTGATCGCTATGCTATTGCTAATTTACTAGCAGACTTATCAGTTTGGGCAGCAAACATGAAACCCATGCTGGCTGAACTTGATTTGAATCCAGTATTAGTGGGCAGCGCAGGTCCGGTAGCGGTTGATTGCGTTATGGTTTTTCGCGATGAGAAAAATACATGCCAACACTAAAACATAATATTGCCATTATCGGTGGCGGCATCATGGGCTGTGATATTGCAGCTATATTCTTAGCTTCTGGCTGGAACGTTCATGTGATGAGCCCGTCGCAAAATACACGCGACACGCTCCCTGCCCGAGTTGCTGCAGGGTCGAAAAAATTGAATGTTTCAGATACTGGGGTAGGAACGGTTGCAACTTACAGCGAACTTAAAAATATAAACTGGAAGCAAATTAACCTTGTTATTGAAGCGGCAACTGAAGATCTTGAACTCAAGCAAAAGATCTTTCTACAAATTGAAGAACTAGCTGAACCCAATACGCCACTCGCTAGTAATACATCAAATTTCAAGATTGGCGATATTTGCGAGCCACTCAAACACAAGAACCGATTTCTTGGCATGCATTTCTTTATGCCAGCTCACTTAGTACCACTGGTCGAAATTATAAGTAGCGATGATACAGATCCAGAATTGGCCGAATCAATATGCACGCTTATGAAACGTTTAGGAAAGGCACCCATTTGGGTTAAGAAAGATATTCCTGGGTTCGTCGGTAATCGCATTCAGCATGCCATGATGCGAGAGGCGCTATATTTAATTGATGAAGGCGTCGTTTCTGCTGAAGACGTCGATATTGCTGTGCGATTTGGTTTTGGCTTTCGCTTTCTTGCCTGTGGCCCAATTATGCAAAAAGAAATGTCGGGCTGGGACACCAACTGCCGTGCTGGCAATGCGCTTTATCCGCACCTTCACAATGAAGATTCCATTCCTAACGGTATTAATAAAATGGTGGAAAAAGGCCATGTGGGGATGAAGTCTTTACACGGGGTCTGGGAGTGGACTGAAGAAAGTGCTAAAAAAGAAAAAGATCGTATTGAAAAAATGCTTCAGATTGGAATCAATATTATTGATAATGATTTAAAAAATATAGGGAAACTCTGAAATTTTTTTATGCAAAGGACATCTTTAAATTGGTCACGGTATTTGATGAAGTGTAAGTGCGTAAAACATAAGCATATGGATATAGACAGTTATTTTATCTTGCTAAGAAATCCTTAGTGCAATCGACAGAAGTCAGGTAAAAGGCATACTCACCTAATGAAAGATGAGTATGACCACTTAACGCATAACAGAAAACTTAAGCCTTTTTAGGTGCCTTGGCGTAACGCAAGTAAGGTAATTTAATGTCAATCTCGCCAAACTTTTCGCGAGCGGCGTCGTCACTTAAACTCAAAGCAACAATCACGTCTTGACCCTGTACCCAGTTAGCGGGTGTAGCAAGTGGCACACCATCAGTAATTTGAATCGCATCTAAAGCCCGTAAAATTTCAGCAAAATTACGACCAACTGACATCGGGTATGACATCGTTAAGCGAATTTTTTTGTCGGGACCAATAATAAAAACAGTACGTACCGTCGCAGTGTGAGCAGGGGTACGACCATCTGGTAAGTAAGCGTCAGCAGGCAACATGTTGTAGAGTTTGGCGACCTGAAGTGAACGGTCGTCAATAATAGGAAAGTTTGCTGGTGCATCGGCAAACGCTTCGATGTCGCGCATCCATTTATGGTGCTCTTCAACGCTATCAACTGAAACGCCCATTACTTTAGTGCCACGTTTTTCAAAGTCTTTAGCCAACTGTGCAACCGCACCAAACTCTGTGGTGCAAACAGGTGTGAAATCTTTAGGGTGCGAAAACAAAATAGCGTAGTGATCACCCATCCATTTATGAAGGCTTAACTCACCTGATGTTGAGTCAGTGGTGAAGTCTGGGGCAATATCGTTGATACGTAATGACATATGAAAACTCCTTTTATTATTGAAATAAGCACGACTTAAGTGATTATTTAAATAAAGAGCCTGAGTGGTTGCTTACTGGTTGCAACTAACGCTCTTTTTTTAGCTCTCTTTTGAAGGCTTTAAATAACCTACTTAAGGTATATCACCATTTAATTACAAAAATTATAAAATGTATATTTGTAAATTACTATCGACTGTTAGTTAATAGTTATGGCAACCGTTGTAATAAGTTTTAAATGCGTCAACTAAGTGAGTGCAAATACGTGAACACAACTACATGTACCGATTGCGTTAACAGATTACACAGCTAATTTTTCTACTAGGGTTGCAAAGCGGTTTATATAATTTGATAAAAATTCATGTGTTGTTGCGTCGGTCACATGACCTTCTTTATCAATCAGGTTTGGCTTAAAGGTAATATAAGCTTCGCCACCCATGACCGTCGCGCCAACATTGCCAAGAATCTGACGAAGATGTTGTTGCGCCACCGCAGTACCCGTCGCACCCGGCGTTGTACCCGTGATGCAAGTGGGTTTGTCTTTCCAAACGTTGTTAGCTGCTGGCTTAGAACCCCAGTCAATTGCATTTTTAAGTACTGCAGGTATTGAGCGGTTGTACTCTGGGGTAATCATTAAAACGCCTTGGCAAGCAGCCACCTCAGCGGTAAAACGGTTTATTTCTGCAGGGCGTTCACCTTCTAAATCGCCATGGTACATCGGTAAATCTGCAATGTTAATCAGCTCAAAACTAAGCGAGCTGGGTGCCATTTTGGTTAATGCCAAACCGAGTAACTGGTTAATTGATTCTTCGCGACTACTACCAACAATAAGCGCTATTTTATAAACAGACATGACAAAACCTTTGTTAAAACAATTTTATTAATTGGAATTTGAGCGAGTATCGCTCATGCTTCGTGATCTTTAAATATATCGATCTTTATTACTTATAACATTCAAATTAAGAA
>JBDNHM010000366.1:0-45146 GCA_041688825.1 Burkholderiaceae bacterium
CCGCTTGCGAATGAAATGCGGCAATATCTGCTTGAGTCGGTGTCGCGAACGGGGGGGCATTTGTCGTCAAATCTTGGCACTGTCGAGCTCACCATCGCCCTCCATTATGTGTTTGACACACCGCATGATCGTATCGTGTGGGACGTCGGTCACCAGTCATACCCTCATAAAATATTAACCGGTCGCCGTGAAGCGCTGTCTTCGCTTAGGCAGGCTGGTGGTATCTCTGGTTTTCCGCGTCGTGCTGAGTCGCCTTACGACGCCTTCGGTACCGCACATTCTTCAACATCAATTTCTGCTGCGTTGGGTATGGCTGTGGCTTCGCGAAATGCGGGCATTGATCGTAAGCATGTCGCGGTTATTGGTGACGGTGCCATGACAGCAGGTATGGCTTTTGAGGCAATGAACAATGCGGGTGTAACGCCCGACATTAATTTGTTAGTGGTTCTAAATGATAACGACATGTCAATCTCGCCTCCGGTTGGGGCATTAAACCGTTATTTAGCGCGGTTACTATCAGGTGGTTTGTTCAATACCGCACGCGATATGGGTCGAGCGGTTTTGCAACACGTGCCCCCTATGCTTGAATTGGCGCGACGCTTTGAGGGTCATGCTAAAGGCATGGTGACCTCGGCCACAATGTTTGAAGAACTAGGCTTTAATTATGTTGGTCCGATCGATGGCCACGATCTTGACGCCTTAGTGCCTACCCTGCAAAACATGAAGCAACTTAAAGGCCCCCAGTTTTTGCATGTGATTACAAAAAAAGGGCAGGGTTACAAGCTGGCAGAGGCTGACCCGGTGCTCTACCATGGTCCGGGTAAATTTGACCCCACAATTGGTATTCAAAAAACAACAACGGTGCCTAAACCCACCTTTACACAAGTTTTTGGGCAGTGGCTATGTGACATGGCGGCTGTTGATGAGCGGCTGGTAGCGATTACACCGGCCATGAGAGAAGGCAGTGGCCTTGTTGAGTTTGAACAAAAATACCCCCAACGGTATTTTGACGTGGGTATTGCAGAGCAACATGCTGTAACTTTTGCCGCAGGTATTGCGTGTGAAGGTCAAAAACCTGTATTGGCGATTTATTCAACCTTTCTACAGCGGGGCTACGACCAACTGATTCACGATGTAGCCTTACAAAACCTTGATGTCACCTTTGCACTAGATCGGGCGGGTTTAGTGGGCGCTGATGGCGCCACCCATGCAGGGAATTACGACATCGCTTATTTGCGTTGCATACCTAATATGGTTGTGGCGGTGCCCTCTGACGAGCATGAGGCGCGTTTATTGCTCACAAGTTGTTATGAACACCTTGGGCCTGCCTCGGTTCGTTACCCTAGAGGGGCCGGCTCTGGCGCGCAGGCAGGCCATGCGCTCGAGTCTGTCACGGTGGGTAAAGGCGTCGTCAAACATCAAGGTAAGCGTGTGTGTCTGCTCGTGTTTGGCACCCTTTTAGCGGCTGCACAAATTGTGGCCAAAGCCCATGACTTTACTTTAGTTGACATGCGTTTTGTTAAACCCATTGACGAAGCATTGATTCGTGAAATGGCTCACAGTCACGACCTATTGGTAACCCTCGAAGAAGGCAGCATCATGGGGGGTGCTGGTAGCGCAGTGTCCGAGGTGTTGCAGGCCTGTCGACTACTCAAACCCGTTTTACAACTTGGTTTGCCAGACATGTTCATTGATCATGGCGATCAAGCCGTTTTATTAGCCTCAGTAGGGCTTGATTCTGTCGGTATAGAAGCCTCAATTTTGGCTCGCTTGCAAGACTTGGCCTGACCTGCGACAATAGCGGGCTAACCCGAACTCGGTTTTTACCTATTTTGGGTGTGTTCTTGCTCGATCGCTTTATTTTAGGTGGCGGGCTGCCACTTGGGGCTATACCCCGAGTTAACCTTAGGAATTTTTATACTCATGCGTAATTACGAAGTAGTATTCATTGTGCACCCTGATCAAAGCGAGCAAGTGCCCGCCATGATCGAGCGCTACCAAGCACTTATTACCGGTCAAGGTGGTGTCATTCATCGCCTCGAAGACTGGGGCCGTCGTCAATTGGCTTACCCCATTCAAAAATTAGTTAAAGCGCATTATGTTTGTGTCAATATCGAATGTAATCAAGCTACGCTTGACGAACTTGAACACTCATTTCGCTACAACGATGCCGTTTTACGCCATTTGGTTATTAAAACCAAAACGGCTGAAACAGCCCCTTCAATCATGATGAAATCAGTCGAACGTGACGAAGCTCGCAAGGCAATCGCTGATTCAAACTCAACCGAGAATGAGGTCGAATAACTAAGGTCGGGCATTGAATCACACAGTCATCTCTGGCTTGGTTGTACAGCGCGAAGCATTGCGCTACACCCCCGCTGGGTTGCCAGTGCTGCAGTTTCAACTGAGCCACAATGAAACCGTGATCGAAGCAGGGCTTGAAAGACAAGTTGCCTTCGAAATAAACGTTGTTTTATTAGGTGATTTGGCAAATATGCATCAACACTTGCCTATCAGCGCTCAGCTTGAAATTGAAGGTTTTATAGCCCCAACCCGAAAAAACGCTGCTCGTCTAACCCTTCATGGGCAGCACATTCGACCGATTGAAACGAATTTAAAAGGTAATTGACATGGCATTCGCATCAAAACGTAATACTGAAAAGAAAAAATTTACACAACAAAACCCGCTCTTCAAGCGCCGCAAATTTTGCCGCTTTAGTGCAGCAAATGTTGTTCAAGTTGATTATAAAGATGTCGACACATTACGTGACTTTATTCAAGAAAACGGCAAGATTATTCCTGCTCGCTTGACTGGCACCAAAGCGCATTATCAGCGTCAGCTCGATACTGCAATCAAGCGCGCACGCTTTTTAGCGTTGTTGCCTTTCACCGACATCCATAATTAATCAGGGGCTACTCATGCAAATTATTCTTCTTGAAAAAGTGGTTAACTTGGGTAACCTCGGCGAAGTCGTTCGCGTTCGCGATGGCTATGCTCGTAACTTCCTCATTCCTCAGCGTAAAGCGCGCCGTGCAACAGCTGTTGCGTTGGCTGAGTTTGAAGCGCGTCGTGCCGAACTCGAACGTGTACAAGCTGAAAAGCTCGCCCACGCCCAAGCTGATGGCAAACGCCTCGAAGGTTTCATACTAAAAATGACGCAAAAAGCGGGTGTTGATGGCCGTTTGTTCGGTTCAGTCACCAATATGGATATCGCCACACTATTAGCTGCTCAGGGCTTTGTAGGTTTGGTGAAATCACAGGTTCGTATGGTTGAAGGTGCAATTAAGACTGTAGGCGACTCAAAAGTGCACGTCTCGTTGCACCCTGATGTCGTGTCTGAAATCACCATTACTGTTGTCGGTGACTTAACTTAAGCTAGATCTATCTGTTATGAATGCGGCATGCTTTGGCATGCCGTTTTTTTTCAATAAATCAAAGTCTATGACCTCAAAATTTTCTAATCGGTTTACTATCAACGTATGAATACCCCCCCAGATAAACAACTCGATTATTTACGCGTACCGCCTCATTCAATCGAAGCAGAGCAATCGGTTTTGGGTGGCTTGCTACTTGACAATGCAGCGTTTGAAAAACTCACCGACCTGCTAAATGAGCATGATTTTTACCGCCATGATCACCGCTTAATCTGGCAGCACATTTCGCGCTTAGTTAATCTTTCGCGCCCGGCTGATGTGGTCACGGTGAACGAGTCTCTGGTCAGCATGAATAAGGCTGAAGAAGCGGGGGGGTTGGCTTACTTAAATGCACTGGCGCACAACACCCCTTCAGCCGCCAATATTCGTCGTTATGCAGAAATCGTGCGCGAACGATCAATGCTGCGTAAGTTGGTTGCCGTGGCTGATGACATTGCTGACATGGCGTTTAACCCCCAAGGTAAAGAAGCACGTCAGTTACTTGATGAAGCCGAATCGCGAGTCTTTAAAATTGCCCAAGAGGGGGCTCGTAACTCAGTTGGTTTTCAAGAAATTCAACCGCTACTCTCGCAAGTGGTTGAGCGTATTGATGAGCTTTATCACCGCGAGGGGGGTAGCGATATAACCGGTATACCGACTGGTTTCACAGACCTCGACCGTATGACATCGGGTTTGCAACCAGGTGACCTTGTGATTGTAGCGGGTCGACCTTCTATGGGTAAAACAGCTTTCGCGATGAACGTGGCTGAACATGTGGCAATTGAGCAAGGTTTGCCTGTTGCTGTGTTTTCAATGGAAATGGGTGCGGTTCAACTGGCCATGCGTATGTTGGGCTCGGTCGGTATGCTTGACCAACACCGTATGCGAACCGGCAAATTGCTCGCCGACGATTGGCCGCGTGTCACACATGCCGTGCAACGCATGCAAAATGCACAACTTTTTATTGATGAAACGCCTGGCCTAACAGTTGTTGAATTGCGTGCCAGAGCTCGCCGTTTGGCACGGCAATGCGGTCGCCTTGATCTAATAGTGATCGATTACTTGCAATTGATGTCAGCATCAGGCGCAGGTGAAAACCGTGCCACTGAGATTTCAGAAATTAGCCGTTCATTAAAGTCACTGGCTAAAGAGTTATCGTGCCCCATCATGGCCTTGTCGCAGCTTAATCGTAGCCTTGAACAACGCCCCAATAAACGCCCCATTATGAGTGATTTACGCGAGTCTGGCGCAATCGAACAAGATGCCGACCTCATAACCTTTATCTATCGCGACGAGGTCTACAACCCTGATTCACCCGATAAAGGTACGGCTGAAATTATTATCAGTAAGCAACGAAATGGCCCTATTGGCACGGTTCGTCTAACGTTTCAAGGTTCAAGCACCCGTTTTCAAAATTTTGCGGCCGGGTCTTCAGGTTATCAATAGGTTGAGTACTGAACACTTAGTACTGACCCCTGGTACTGAACACATAGCACTGAATATCTAGTAATGAACCCGTCTAGTCATTAAAGCGTTAGCGTGTGGGCTAGGTCAAATGCACAACGCAGTGATTCAGCCTGTGCAATGCCTTTTCCTGCAATATCAAATGCGGTGCCGTGATCAACACTCGTGCGCACAATTGGCAAGCCTGCAGTCATATTCACACCTTCGTCAATACCCATGTACTTAATCGGTATAAGTCCTTGGTCGTGGTATTGCGCGACAACCATATCGAACTCACCACGACGTGCTCTAAAGAATATCGTATCGCCAGGCCATGGGCCTGACGCATCAATGCCTTTAGCTTGCGCCAAACGTATGGCGGGTTCAATAATGTCTATTTCTTCACGCCCAAACCGGCCTGCTTCGCCAGCGTGGGGGTTCAGGCCAGCAACCGCAATGCGCGGTTTCGAAATGCCCAGTTGCAAACAAACCTCGTGCGCTAACGCAATGGTTTGTAATTCAAGTTCAAGAGTGATTGCAGCAGCTACCTTGGCAAGTGCTAAATGAATAGTGACTAAAATAACCCGTAGCTGTGGGTTAACCAACACCATTGCAACGGGTATGTCACCACAACGATGCCCCAAAATTTCAGTATGCCCAGGAAAGGCCACCCCAGCTAGATGCATGGCTTCTTTGCTTAATGGTGCCGTTACAATGCCCGCAATGTGACCGGCTAAAGTGTCGTCAATAGCGTGGTTTAGCGCATCAAAAGCAGCTTGGCCTGATGCCGCATTTACCGAACCAACGGGTAAGTTTGCAGCCAGTATGGGGCCTGATTGCAAGACAAATAACTTGCCAGGTGCAGAGTGCTGTAAATTCAAGTCAGATAACTGATCAATTGAATTAACTTGAACAGCAATACCCAAAAGTTTGGCCGTTCGCCGAAGAACGCCCACATCTCCGTAAACCACGCAGGGTCTGGGTAATGCTTGAGTATGCAACTTAAGCACAATTTCAGGGCCAATGCCCGACGGATCACCTAAAGTGACGGCCAGGGGGCGTGACGCATGTGCGACAGACTTTAAAAGTGTAGGTTGAGTCATATCTTATTAAAGTACTTCGCCCGCATAGTCGGCCAAGCGCGAGCGCTCACCCCGCTGCAAAGTAACATGACCCGAATGTGGCCAACCTTTAAAACGATCAACAACAAAGGTTAGACCAGAGCTACCTTCGGTCAAGTAAGGCGTGTCAATTTGCGCAATATTACCCAAACAAACCACCTTTGTGCCAGGGCCTGCCCGGGTAATAAGGGTTTTCATTTGCTTAGGTGTCAGGTTTTGCGCTTCATCAATAATAAGATATTTGTTTAAAAAGGTACGTCCTCGCATAAAGTTTAATGATTTCACTTTAATACGCGAGCGTATCAATTCCATCGTAGACGCTCGGCCCCACTCGTTACTGCCGTCGCCATCACCCATATTCAGTACTTCAAGGTTGTCTTCAAGAGCACCCATCCAGGGCAACATTTTTTCTTCTTCGGTACCTGGTAAAAAGCCAATATCTTCGCCAACTGATACGGTCACGCGGGTAATGATGATTTCACTATAGCGCTTGGTTTCAAGTACTTGCGTGAGGCCTGCAGCTAAAGCCATCAGTGTTTTGCCTGTACCCGCTTGCCCTAACAGGGTTACAAAATCGCAGTCAGGGTTAAGTAAAAGGTTCATCGCGAAGTTTTGTTCGCGGTTGCGTGCCACCACACCCCACACATTGTTTTTAGCGTGAGAATAATCACGCAGTGTCGCCAATACAGCCGATTTGCCATTGACCTCACGAACTTGTGCGTAAAGAGGCGAAGCCCCTTCAAAATATACAAATTGATTCACTAGAAATTGGCTACATAGCGGGCCGTTAATGCGGTAAAAAGTGGTGCCACCTTGCTGCCATGACTCAATATCTTTGCCGTGTCGAGTCCAGAAATTATCGGGTAATGCTAAAACACCGTTGTAGAGTAAGTCTGAATCTTCTAAGACGTGATCGTTAAAGTAATCTTCAGCCGCTAGACCTAACATGCGGGCTTTAAGACGCATATTGATGTCTTTTGACACCAATACAACCTCTCTGGGTGCAAAGCTGTCTTGTAGTGATTTAACTACTGCCAAAATTTGATTGTCAGCTATACCGATCGGCAAATCGGGTGGTAAGGCATTTAAAATGGCAGATGATTGAAAAAATAATTTACCTTTGGCGTCTTTGTTGCCTAAGTGTGACAACAGCACCCCTTCATCTAAGTGGCTGCTGTCATGAACCAGTGCATCAAGAGAGCGGCTAACTTGGCGGGCGTTACGCGCCACCTCAGACATACCCTTTTTTTGATGATCAAGCTCTTCAAGCGTCATCATGGGCAAATAAACGTCATGTTCTTGAAAGCGAAATAAGCTCGAGGGGTCATGAAGCAATACGTTGGTATCAAGTACAAACAATTTTTGACCTGACTCACCTATTTTATTGACACTCGTTTCGCTTCGCTTTGACCTTCTTCGACCCTGTTGACTTTGTTGCTGTGGAATGCGTGCTGAAGCTGCTTTTGCTGGGCTTGAGGCAGTTAATGCGTCAGATGACGTGGAAGGCAGCTCAGCAGAGGCTAACGCTTGGGGTGACTCATGGCTTGGCATAACAACGGTCTGCATGCCACGTAGAATGTTATCGCTTGCACTGCTTTTATTGTTGCTTTTATTGTTGCTACGACTGCCAGGCTCGTTACCCTTTTTATTACCAGTCTGACTGCCCAGTTGCTTATCACCTATGACGCGCGATGGTTTAACTGCATCGATTGATATGTCATCAACATTCAGTATTGAGGCAAGTCGTGTTGGTAATTTAGGTAAAGGCATGTCGTGAAGTCTCCGGGTTAAGCTAAATCTTGTACAGCTTTTAAAACGGCCTGGGCATGCCCAGGCACTTTTACGCCCCGCCATATGTGAGCAATTTTGCCTGCTTGATCAATTAAAAAGGTGCTGCGTTCTATTCCACGCACCTGTTTACCATACATATTTTTCATTTTCATCACATCAAACAGTAAGCAAAGTGTTTCATCAGGGTCAGCAATTAGGGCGAAAGGCAGGCTCAGCTTTTGGCTGAAATTTAGATGAGACTTCAAGCTGTCGCGTGATACTCCCGCCACATAACAACCGGCTTGGCGAAATTGTTCGTGTAAATCTCTAAAGTCGCTGGTTTCCGTTGTGCACCCCGGCGTATTGTCTTTAGGGTAGAAATAAATAACGAATGGGTGACCGAGCGTATCGCTGCTTTGAATCGCGCCCAAAGTGCTGTCAGCACTAAAAATGGGGGCTAAATCGTTTATGTTTAGAGGTTGCATTACGAATTATTCCGTTAAAAGTGCGGTCATGACACGTCGTCCTTCCGCCATTAATATATTGAAAGTACGTGCAGCAGCTTGGGTTGACATACTTTCTACGCCAATGCCAGCTTTTAATAAGGGGCTTGTAACAGCGTGTGGCAACATAAATTGTTTTGTGCCAGTGCCTACCAGCAGCACTTCAGGGCGCTCGCCTTCAAAACGAGGCCCTGCGTTTTCAGTTTCGTCTAAAAAGTCTAAGGGGCTGCGTTGCGCAACAGTCAGGCCGCAGGCCTGCAAAAGCAGGGCGGTTGATATGTCAGCAGGGCTTATGGCTGACCAACGCTTGATTTCGCCTTCTGCCCCAAAGGCAATGGCATGATCAAAGCGAACTTGGTTGATTTCGATGAAACCCGTGCCGTAAGCGGTGATGGTGTTAAAAGATGCGTTGGTGTCTTGATGTAGCTTCAAAAAAAACTCCGCTTTTTTGTTGATAGTACCGTATTTGATTAGAATGTTGAGGGTGTTAAAAATGCATAAAGCGCGCAACGATTGATTTAATTATCAGCGATAATGACTTATTTGCTCCATAAGCTGGGTTGCGCTAGATTATTGGGTAAGTTGTACTAAATATAACTGTAGTTTATTGGCTTAATGACTGTTGCGCCCCAAGGAATATAAATGAGAACGTTTTCTCGCATTGAACGCTTACCCCCTTATGTATTTAACATCACCGCTGAGCTCAAAATGGCGGCGCGCCGGCGCGGCGAAGATATTATTGACATGTCCATGGGTAACCCCGATGGACCCACTCCACAGCATATCGTTGACAAAATGATTGAGTCGACCAGTCGACCTACTAATCATGGTTATTCGGTCTCAAAGGGTATTCCACGTTTAAGACGTGCCATTACAGATTGGTATCATCGTCGTTATCAAGTTGAACTGAACCCCGATACAGAAGCCATCGTAACCATTGGTTCCAAAGAGGGCTTAGCCCACCTAATGTTGGCTACTCTTGATGCAGGCGATACCGTATTGGTGCCCAACCCGAGTTACCCCATTCATATTTATGGTGCTGTCATTGCGGGGGCCAATATTCGTTCGGTACGCATGACACCCGGTATTGATTTTTTTGAAGAGCTCGAGCGTGCGGTGAGTGAGTCCATTCCGAAACCAAAAATGATTGTTTTGGGTTTCCCCAGTAACCCGACAGCACAGTGTGTTGATTTGTCATTCTTTGAACGGGTCATTGCATTGGCATTGCAGCATCAAATTTTAGTCGTACATGACTTAGCTTACGCAGACATTTGTTTTGATGGTTACCAAGCCCCGTCAATAATGCAAGTGCCCCGTGCACGTGAGGTGGCAGTTGAGTTCTTTACCATGAGCAAAAGCTACAACATGGCAGGCTGGCGAATTGGTTTTATGGTGGGTAATTCAGAGCTGGTCAATGCCTTGGCTCGCATCAAAAGTTATCACGATTATGGCACCTTCACCCCGATTCAAGTGGCGTCTATTGCCGCGCTAGAGGGCCCTCAAGAATGCGTTAAAGAGGTCGTGCAAAAATATCAATCGCGCCGCGATGTGCTGGCACGAGGCCTGCACGAAGCCGGCTGGATGGTTGAAATACCGAAAGCCTCAATGTATATTTGGGCGCATATTCCACCCGTATACCGGCATATGGGTTCTCTTGAGTTTGCAAAAAAACTATTAGAAGACGCTAAAGTAGCCGTATCACCTGGCATTGGTTTTGGTGACCAAGGCGACGAATATGTGCGTTTTGCACTGATCGAAAATGAACAGCGCACCCGTCAAGCGGTGCGGGGCATCAAAGAAATGTTTCGAAAGGACGGTTTGCTTTAATGGAAAGCATGAAAGTAGGTCTATTAGGTTTAGGTGTTGTCGGTGCCGGTACTTGGCGTGTTTTAAATCGCAATGCACTCGAAATTGCTCGTCGAGCTGGGCGCGGCATTGAAGTGACGCATATCGCCGTTCGTGATGTGGCTAAAGCCCGTTCAATTGTTGGCCCTGATTTGTTGATCACCGACCAACCGACTGATGTCGTGTGTGACCCTTCAATTGATATTGTGGTTGAGCTAATGGGTGGTGTTACGCTGGCTTATGACATGGTTTTAAAAGCCATTGAAAACGGTAAGCACGTGGTCACGGCGAACAAAGCGTTACTGGCCTTACATGGTACTGAAATTTTTGAGGCGGCCTCTCGTAAAGGTGTCATGGTAACGTTCGAAGCTGCCGTTGCAGGCGGTATTCCCATCATCAAAGCAATGCGTGAGGGGCTCACGGCTAACCGAATCGAATGGGTGGTGGGCATCATTAATGGCACAACCAATTACATTTTGTCTGAAATGCGCACCCGTCATTTAAGCTTTGCTAAAGCCCTAGAGCAAGCGCAAGCGTTGGGTTATGCAGAGGCTGACCCAACCGGTGATGTGGAAGGTATTGACGCGGCTCATAAACTGACGCTCTTGGCCTCTATGGCATTTGGCATTCCAGTTCAGTTTACAGGCGCCTATATTGAGGGTATTACAACGGTCGAAGACGAAGACATGATTCAAGCCGAGCGCTTGGGTTACCGCATCAAATTGCTCGGCATCACGCGTCGCCGCGAAGCGGGTATTGAGCTGCGAGTGCACCCAGCTTTAGTGCCTCTTGAGTCATTGCTTGCCAGTGTTGAAGGGCCAATGAATGCGGTAGTAGTCAATGGCGATGCTGTAGGCCAGACTTTATATTATGGCCAAGGGGCAGGCTCTGAACCAACAGCTTCTGCAGTGGTGGCCGACTTAGTCGACGTCACACGTTTGCACACGGCAGACCCTGAGCATCGCGTACCCCATTTGGCTTTTAAAACCAGTGCCTTGATTGACACCGCAATTTTGCCTATAGACCAAATTGTTACGCCTTACTACTTGCGCTTAAATGTTGATGATCGCCCTGGCGTTTTGGCTGATATTTCGCGTGAACTGGCGAATTTTCATATTTCAATCGAATCAATGATTCAAAAACCCACTGAATTAGGTGGCGCTAAACTTATTTTCTTGACGCATCGTTCGCTAGAAGCTGATGTGAATCAAGCCATCATGTCAATTGAGAAAATGCCTTTTGTTCGTTCGCGTGTTATGCGTATACGTGTTGAGGCCTTGCAATGAAATATATTTCAACACGCGGTGGCTTAACCCCCCAAGTCTTTTCAGATGTATTGCTTGAGGGTCTTGCGCCTGACGGCGGCTTAGCCCTGCCCGAAAGTTTGCCTCACGTTTCAAGCGTCGTGTTAGAAAGCTGGCGCGGTTTAAGCTACGATGCGCTGGCAGCAAACGTGTTGAGCTTATTCGCCACTGACATACCCAAGGTAACGCTTGAGGCTATGACGCGCCAGGCCTATCAACCCGCCTTGTTTCGCAGTCAAGAAATAGTGCCATTACGCCCATTAATGAATGGTTTGAGTTTGTTGGGTCTGTCTGAAGGCCCCACACTTGCGTTTAAAGATATGGCTATGCAATTTTTGGGGCAAGTATTTCCCCATATTTTGCAAGCAAAAGGTACGACCCTTAATATTTTAGGGGCTACCTCGGGCGACACCGGTTCAGCCGCTGAATACGCCATGCGCGGTAAATCTGCCCTGGCTGTTTATATGTTGTCGCCGCATGGCCGCATGAGTGCATTTCAACGCGCTCAAATGTATTCATTACAAGACCCTAATATTCACAATATTGCAGTCCGTGGTGTGTTTGACGAAGCCCAAGATATTGTCAAAGCACTTTCATCTGACCTTGAATTTAAACATCGATACCGTTTAGGTGCGGTTAATTCTATTAATTGGGGGCGTATCGCCGCTCAAATTGTGTATTACTTTCATGGCTGGTTGCAAGCCACAACAGGCTCAGGCCAGGTTGTTTCATTCGCTGTGCCAACCGGTAACTTTGGTAATATTTTGTCTGGCCATTTAGCTCGGCAAATGGGTTTGCCTATTCACCATCTCGTGTTGGCAACCAATGAAAATAACGTTTTAGAAGAGTTCTTCACCACAGGCATTTACCGACCCCGAACACCGACTCAAACTTTGGCCACATCAAGCCCATCGATGGACATCTCTCGAGCCTCAAATTTTGAACGTTTTGTTTTTGATTTGGTCGGCCGCGACCCTAAACGGGTATCGCTATTGTGGAAACAGCTCGGTACTGAAGGGGCATTTGATTTGTCAGCCATGCACGCCCGACTGAATGCTGAATTTGGTTTTGTAGCGGGTGTGAGTACCCATCAAGACCGCATACACACGATTCGTCGTGTTTTAAATGAAACGGGTGTGCTCATTGATCCACATACGGCCGATGGTGTGAAGGTAGCTGAGCAATTTGTTGAGCCGGGTATACCAATGGTCGTACTTGAAACAGCTCTTCCAGCTAAGTTTACAGAGATTATTGAAGAAGCTTTAGGGCAACCTGCGCCTACCCCTCCTGGTCTGGAAGGCCTTGAGTCATTGCCCCAACGTTTTACGGTCTTACCATGCGATGTTGCCTCTGTGAGAGACTATATCGTTGAGCATGCAAAGGCGCATGTTTAATGACTCAGGTTTTTTCATTTGCTAACTTTGTCGCGATCGGCTTGGGCGCTGCATTGGGCGCTTGGTCTAGATGGGGTTTAAGTCTTTGGTTAAACCGTGGTAGTGATCAATTTCCAATCGGTACGTTCGTAGCCAATATTGTGGGTGGTTATGTCGTTGGTATATCAATCGCAGTCATTACCGCTAACCCAGATTGGCCCCCAACAGTTCGGTTATTTTTAATTACCGGGTTTTTAGGTGCGTTAACAACCTTTTCAACCTTTTCAGCTGAAACCTTTACTTTTCTTGAGGAAGGTCGCGTAACTTTGGCCGTTTTTTACGTCGCAGTGAGCTTAGTCAGTTCAATTGCATTAACCGGCTTGGGTATATTGACTGTTCAGTTTTTTAAAAGCTAAATAAACCTCGCGCCGCCTTCAGGCCACTGCGCACAGCACCCTCAATTACGGCGGGGTAACCCGTGTCGGTCCAATCACCTGCAAGCATCAGGCGCGCATCATCTGTAAAATTTGAAGGGCGTTTAAGCCCAGGCTGAGCGACAAAAGTGGCGCGTTTTTCTGTAATAACGCGAAAGGCTTGTAGGCCAGGTAAGGGGTGGATGGCATAGTCTTGCCGTTGCATCAATTGGGTTGCAATTTGTTGATGAAGTGCTTGAGCCAACGCGTCAGATTCCTTTAAAAGGCCTGATGAATCACTGATGATGACTGCTAAATCACATGAAGGGTTGCGCATGCCATCGTCAGCTTGTGATTGACGTTGAAATACCCACTGTCCAATATGCCCCATATTGGGTAATTCATTTAGCATCAACATGGGCGCAGGTAAATCAAATGGCTGCGACAACCGCATGTAACAGGTTGTAATAGGGGCATAAGTAAATTGACTGAGTTGATGAACCAATGTTGCGTGTGTTGTTGTTTGCTTTAAGCTGTCTTTAACGAGCCGTAAAGTGTTGTAGGGTGGTGCGGCAATGATGCAGCCGTCAAAGGGCTCACCATCAATCTCAATGCTGTGATCAAGACAAGCAATTTCTCTGACAGTATGGCCCAGACGGCAGTCTAATAAGCCAACTAATCGTTGTGGCGCTAAAGTCGACAAGTCGGTGCGTGGCAATACCAAGTCAGTCGCGCCTGCCATTGAACTGCCTAGACTGTCGCGCAATACGTTTTGAAAAAGTTGTGCACAGGCCGCTTCAACGGGGGTATTGAGCATCGCTAAACATAAGGGTTGCCAAATTTTTTGTATGACAAGCGCGCTTTGTTTTTTTTCTCGTAACCAATTCAAAACAGTGATGTCTTGTGTGGCATGTGGGTGAGTAGGCTTTGACATGATCAGCCCAGCCATCAAACGTACCATGCTAAATTTGTCAGGCCAACTGATACCAGTCGCAGTCATCAAACCAATTAAAGTGTTTAACGGGGCAGGCAAAAATTGGGTTGCTTTCAAATGCATATCGCCCGACGCCGATATTAAATAAAGTGGTTCGCGGGTTAATAGTTGCTTTTCGGGAATGCCCGGATTGAGTTGAGCAATTAACTTGAGCGTTTCTTGGTAAGCACCCAACATCAAGTGTTGACCGTTATCAATCATGCCAAAGGTGTCGTCTAGAACCCCCCGTGCCCTACCGCCTAGCAGGCGTGCTGATTCAAAGACCGTGACACGGTGACCTTGATTATGCATAAAAAGGGCGCTAGCGGTGCCAGCCCAGCCCGCGCCCACAACAGCAATTTTTTTAGGTTTAGGCACAACGAGCAACAGATAAATTAAGCGACATTATGGCTTGATTTTAGAGAGCTGTGCCACAGCGGGTTTGCCACCCCCCACCCAGTTTTTCCAAGCTAACCACATCTTTCTAACGGGGGTAAGTGAAATGCGTTGATCAAGCACCTGCCATGATTCATTTTCAATTTCATCAAGCAGGGTGTTATAGATTGCTGCCATCATCAAACCAGGGCGTTGGGTGCGACGATCTTCATCGGGAAGAAGTGATATGGCATTGGCATATAAGTCACGCGCTCGCTGTGCTTCAAACGCCATGAGTGCTTCAAAGCCAGGCACGTATTTTGCGTTTAAGATATCTGCCGCCCGAACGTTATACGTTTGCAAATCATCAGCAGGCAGGTAAATACGACCTCGGCGTGCATCATCGCCGACATCACGAATAATATTGGTTAACTGAAACGCAATACCCAGCTCGCTGGCGTATTCAAGCGTTTTTGGGTTGCGGTAGCCAAAAATACTGGCCGACAACTCACCCACCACGCCAGCAACGTGCCAACAGTAGGTTCTAAGGGCTGGCCAATCTAGGTAGCGGTTTTGGTTAAGATCCATTTCCATACCATCAACGATGGCAATTAAGCGTTCTGATGTAATGCCCATGTCATTGATAAACGGCTCTAATGCGCGCGTAACGGGATGATGCGGTTGGCCTGCAAACAAAGCTTCAATTTCGGTTCGCCACCAAGCAAGCTTGGTGCGTGCAATTGAAACCTCAGTGCATTCGTCGACGACATCATCAACTTCGCGACAAAAAGCGTACAGCGCTGTAATGGCACGGCGACGGGGCGCGGGTAAGAAAAGAAAAGCATAATAAAAGCTTGATCCACTTTTAACCGCTTTATTTTGACAATACTGTTCAGGACTCATAATTAAATCGCTCGCCAAAAGATGAGCAACCAATCAAATGTTTTGAGCGTTGGTCGCTTTTGAAATATATCGTATTGCACTGACTCAATTTTTTCTAAAACCCTTTGGCCACCTTGAATAATTAATCTAAGCTCAAGGCCTTTGCGGCCAGACAAAGCCCGACCTAAAGGTTGGCCAGATTTTAATAAGTTTCTGCAGTATGCAACATGTTGTTGCATTAGATGCTGTAAACCCGTTGTCATTTGACCCAAAGCAAAATCAGCTTCTGTGACACCAAATTTAAGCATATCGTCTTGCGGTAAGTAAATACGACCCTTTTCAAAGTCGATCGCGATGTCTTGAAGAAAATTGATCAGTTGCAGGGCTGTACAAATTTGGTCTGATTGTTGATTGCTGTGTGTCGAATGGTATTTAAATAAATGCAGCATCAATCGGCCAATGGGGTTGGCAGAACGACTGCAGTAATCAAGCAATACTTGATTGTTTGGGTAGCGTTGAACGTGAACATCTTGTTCAAAAGCGCTGAGTAAGTCGCTTAATAAACCAATCGGTAATTGATGTCGCTTAACCGTTGCAGCTAATGGCCTACAAATACGGTCAATTTCAGGGTCAGAAAAAGGGGGGGTAGCAGGTGAATCATTGCTAAGTGCCATGCTGTTAACCGCTAAATGCAAAAGCCGTAACTTTTGTATTCTTTGGGCTGGCGTATCGTTACCCTCGTCAGCAATATCGTCAGCATAACGGGCAAATCGGTACAAGTTTACGACATCTTGTCGAATGGCTGGGGGCATCAGTCGCGAGGCAACAGGAAAGTTTTCGTAGTGTTCAACTGCCATACATGATCGATACCGAAATTAAGGTAAAAAAATTAATATCAAATTGTAATGAATGTATTTCAAACATGAAGGTTTTCGTTACGCTGAGGTAGACTATTATCTTAAGGAATTTGATCATATGCCAAGACCCATTTTAGCGACAGTTCACCTCAGCGCCCTCAAACATAACTTGCTCACTGTTAGACGACATTTAATCGCTGACGCAAATATGGGCGAGTCATCTCTTTTACCACCCTCTTTAACGGCGCCCTTAATGGCTCACTCAACGGCCCCCTTAATATGGGCCGTTATCAAAGCCAATGCTTATGGTCATGGTATAGAAAACGCTGTTATCGGGTTTGATCAGGCCGATGGGTTAGCGATGCTAGATTTTGAAGAAGCGGCACGTTGTCGTGCAGCAGGGTGGCGCAAACCTTTGTTGATGCTTGAGGGTTGTTTTCAAGCCGGTGATCTTCACGAGATTGACACCTTATCATTAACACCGGTTGTGCATCGATTTGACCAAATTGAATGGTTAGCCCAACATGCATTCAAAAAACCGGTTGATGTCTATTTAAAAGTCAACACGGGTATGCAAAGACTAGGCTTTGCAACAACAGACTACGCGTTAGCATTTAAGCAAATGCAAGCACTGCAGGTTTCTGGCCAAGTCGGCCACATTACTCACATGACACATTTTGCGTGTGCTGATGAGCCTGACGGTGTATCGCTACAAATGCAGCTGTTTGACGGCGTCACATCACATTTGCCTGGTGGCGAATCTGTCTGCAACTCAGCGGCTTCTTTGCGCCATGCTGCAGTGGCCAGACGTGTTCGTCCCGTTCCAACAAAAATGCATAATTGGGTGCGTCCGGGCATCTGTTTGTATGGCTCTAGCCCCTTCGCTGACTTAACGGCGGCCTCTTTTGAGCTTGAACCAACGCTTACTTTAAGTGCAGAAATCATTGGTGTTCAGCAGGTTAAACAAGGTTTAGGCATCGGTTACGGTCACCGTTTTATTGCACCTCACGACATGCGTGTGGGTATTGTTTCGTGCGGGTATGCTGATGGATACCCGCGTCACGCCCCAGACTTCACCCCCGTTAGTGTTCAGGGCCACTTAACTCATCTGGTTGGGCGTGTTTCAATGGATATGCTAGCGGTTGATTTAACGCGCCTGCCACAAGCCCAAGTGGGCGCCCCCGTTGTGTTGTGGGGCCAAAATGGCCCAAGCGTCGACACTGTCGCTCACCATGCGGGCACAATTGGCTACGAGCTTTTATGTGCGGTCGCCCCACGGGTTAAGCGTCAGGTCAACCATGTCTAAAGCTAAAACCCGTTACGTTTGCATAGATTGCGGCGCAATTACCCCAAAATGGCAAGGCCAGTGTTCGTCATGCCAAGCATGGAATACGCTTGAAGAGTCACGTGAAGACCCAGCTGAAACGGCACACCGCTTTGCACCGTTGGCGCAAACGTCTGAAATCGTCAAACTGACTGATGTACAAGCCCGCGATCTGCCCCGCATATCTACCGGTATTGCCGAGCTTGATCGCGTGATGGGTGGCGGGTTGGTTTCTGGCGGTGTCACATTAATTGGGGGCGACCCCGGTATTGGCAAGTCAACGTTATTGCTGCAAGCTGCCGCAGCCATGTCGGGTCAGTCTCGGGTGTTGTATGTCACAGGTGAAGAATCTGCCGAGCAAGTGGCATTAAGGGCACGTCGCCTATCGCTGAATAATCCAAAAATTGATTTGTTGGCAGAAATTCGCCTAGATGTGGTTGAGGCTGCTTTACGCGACAACCCACCGGGCATGGCCGTTATTGATTCCATACAAACTATTTATTCAAGTGCACTGACTTCAGCTCCTGGTTCTGTGGCACAAGTCCGAGAGTGTGCCGCGCAGTTAACCCGATTAGCTAAACAAATTGGTGTGCCGTTATTTATGATTGGTCATGTGACCAAAGACGGTACCTTAGCGGGTCCTCGTGTGCTTGAGCATATGGTCGATACCGTTTTGTATTTCGAGGGTGATACGCATTCATCATTTCGCCTTGTGCGTGCGTTTAAGAATCGTTTTGGTGCCGTGAATGAGCTGGGTGTTTTTGCCATGACTGATCGGGGCTTGAAAGGGGTCAGTAACCCATCGGCCTTGTTTTTATCGCATCATACAGAGCAGGTGTCAGGCACCTGCGTCATGGCCACCCAAGAGGGCACAAGACCGCTGCTGGTTGAAATTCAAGCGCTTCTAGACGATTGCCAAGCGCAAACCCCTAAGCGTCTGGCTTTAGGTCTTGAAGGTCATCGTCTAGCCATGTTGTTAGCGGTCTTGCACCGCCATGCGGGCGTGGCCACAGCAGACCAAGACGTTTTCATCAATGCAGTAGGGGGTGTTCGTATTTCAGAGCCTGCGGCTGATTTGCCGGTTTTATTAGCTGTTTTGTCGTCATTACGAAATCGTCCCCTTCCTGCGGGTTTAATTGCTTTTGGTGAAATTGGTTTGGCTGGTGAAGTGCGCCCTGCACCGCGGGGTCAAGAGCGGTTGCGAGAAGCGGCCAAGTTGGGTTTTTCAACCGCAATTATTCCTTCAGCCAATGCCCCCAAAAACCCTATAGAAGGCTTAAATGTCATTCCAGTTGACCGCCTTTCTCAGGCTATTGATGCAGCGCGACATCTAAACGATTAAAGTGATTGGTAAGTTATTTTTTAAACGTTTAGAAGTCGTTAAGCCATAAAGGAATTTATAAGTGCATATTTTGCAACTTGCCCTCAGACAGTTTTGGCGAGACTTACGGTCACCTGATGTGCGTATGCTGGCACTTGCTGTTTTTGTTGCGGTAGCCGCTGTTAGCAGTGTTGGCTTTATGTCTGACCGCGTGGGGCGCGCGTTAGAGCGCGATGCAGCTCGCATGCTAGGCGCAGACCTTGTGCTTGAAACGCCCCAACAAGCAAATGACCCGTGGCTTGATTATGCACGCCAGCAAGGCCTTACCGTTGCTCGCAGTTGGCAATTTCCATCTATGGTGGGTAAAGCCACTGGCGACCTACAATTGGCATCGGTCAAGGCCGTTGATCAAGCGTACCCTCTTCGTGGCGAATTACGCACGTCCTTAAACGTTACCAGCCCAGATGAACCGACTCGTCAAGGCCCTCAGCCGGGCTCAGCTTGGGTTGACCCACAACTGTTGGCGCTGGCTGGCCTTAAAGTCGGTGACACCTTACAAGTAGGTCGTCTGCCGCTCAAAATTGATCGCATTATCACCTATGAACCAGATCGTGGCGCACAGTTCGTAAACGTCGCGCCCCGTGTCTTAATACGCTCTGAAGATTTGGCCCAAACAGGCCTTTTAGGCCCGGGCAGTCGGGTCAGTCATGCACTTTTAGTGGCTGGCGCTTCTGACAAAATTAATGCATATAAAGCTTGGCTTGAGCCGCAGTTATCAGGTTCGCAACGTATTTTGACGGTTGAGTCGGGCCGCCCTGAAGTGGGTCGTGCAATTGAACGTGCAGAGCAATTTTTAACGCTTGTCGTCATGATTGCCGTACTGATTGCAGCAGTTGCCGTTGCGCTGGGTGCGCGGCGATTTAGCCAACGTCAATTGCCCGCCGTAGCTGTTATTCGTTGTCTTGGGGCCACTCAGTCCATGGTGACAAAGTTATTAATCATTGAGTTTTTGTTGCTTGGGGTTGTTGCTACCGCTTTTGGTTTGATTGTTGGTTTAATGAGTCAGCATGGTTTAGTGCTAGCTATGGCGAGTTTTTTGGGTGAAGACCTACCCTTACCGGGTATGGTGCCAGCGTGGCAAGGTTTATATGCTGGGTTATGGTTATTATTTGCTTTTTCGTTGCCTCCCTTACAAGCCTTAAGTAAAGTGCCGCCAGGTCAGGTTTTGCGTCAACAAGTCGATACCTTTCCTTTGCAAAGTGTAGCGGGTTATCTCGTTGCGCTAGTTGGTTTTGGGGTGTTGATGTGGTGGGTAGCGGGCAACTTAAAGTATGGCTTTGGTTTAGCGCTTGGGTTCGCTGCGGCAGCATTTAGTTTTGCCTTAATTAGTATGGCTATGCTCTGGGTCATTAATCGTTTGCGCGGGGCTATACCCAACATGCCCACACTTCGTTTTGCGCTAGCAGGTTTGGTCCGACGCCGAGGCGCCACCGTTGCTCAAACCAGCGCATTAGCAGTTGGCATGATGGCTATTTTGTTGCTCACCATCGTTCGCACAGATTTGCTTGAAGGTTGGCAACGAACGTTGTCACCCGACACACCCAATCGTTTTTTAATTAACATTCAGCCTGATCAGCGAGAGCCGATTAAACAGGCTCTGCTTCAGGCAGGGTTACCGCCTTCAGACTTTTCACCCATGGTAAGAGGGCGTTTAATTGAACAAAATGGTCGTGCTTTGTCGGCAGACGATTTTGATGAGCCAAGGGCGCAGCGTTTGTTACAGCGCGATTTTAATTTGTCATATAACGACACTTTACAAGGGCAGGGCGCGGTGACACAAGGCCGTGAATTTGATCTGAAAGCAAACGAAGTTTCTGTCGAGGTTGGCCTCGCTGCATCATTGCGTCTTAATTTAGGCGACGATTTGGTGTTTGAGGTGGCAGGTCAACCTGTCAAAGTTAAATTAACCAGCTTGCGCCAAGTCAATTGGGACACCATGCGCGCCAACTTCTTTGCCATTACAACGCCTCAAACATTAGAAAATCAACCTCAAACACTCATTACCGCCTTCCATTTGCAAGATAATCAAGGCCAACTGTTGCAAGACTTGGTTCACCAATACCCTAATTTAACGATTTTTAATGTGGGCACCATTTTGGCGCAACTGCAGTCTGTGCTTGATCGCGTTTCGGTCGCGGTTCAGGGTTTGTTTTTGTTTGCTGTGGCTGCAGGCGCTTTAGTTTTAGCGGCAGCATTGATCGCTAGCAAAGACGAACGCATTAAAGAAGCGGCCTTACTCAGAGCGTTGGGGGCGACACATCAGCAGCTTCGCAGCGCACAACGTATTGAAATGATCTTGATTGGCATCTTGGCTGGCCTGATGTCTGCTGCCGGGGCCGTTTTAGTGGCATGGGGTTTAGTGCATTGGGTTTTTGAATTTGAAATGCAATGGTCTGTTTGGCCTTGGTTGCTTGGTGTAGGTATCTGCGTACCCGCCTCACTTTTGACAGGAAAATTGGTGCTAAATAGTGTTTTACACACACCACCATGGGTCGTATTAAGGCAAAACTAATAGCCATTTTTGGTTCTACAATGCGTGTCACCCTTATTCTTAACGATCGCCTGTTAGTACCCATTAGATGATTTCAACTGACCCTTTACCGATTTCGAAGCAGACTCAGGGCACCGATCTATATCTGTGGAACACAGCCCAATTACCTGCGTTAGACCCACAAATTTTTGACTCTAATTCTCAAGCGCTTGGTGCTAAAAGCGTAACAGATGGTGGTCGAAACTCAGCATGGTTTATTGAAATCAATGGCCTACCTGCAGTGCTCAAGCACTACCGCCGCGGTGGCGTCATGGCATTATTTAATCGTTCGTATTATTTTTGGTTAGGCCAAGCCCGAGCCCGTTCGTTTAATGAATTCAATGTCATGCGAAAAATGTTGCAGTTGGGCTTACCCGTGCCTGAAGTTGTGGCTGCAGTATGCTGGCGCAAAAGCGTTTTTTTCTATCGTGCCGCGCTTATTACTAAGCGTATTGAAGGTGCCATACCCCTTGCTCGATCGGTTGACACCGAAGACTGGTTCAAAGCAGGTCAAGTCGTCAAATCGATGCACCAGCATAATATATTGCACGCCGATTTAAACGTCTTTAACATCATGATTGATGTTGATCATAAAGTTTGGTTAATTGATTTTGATCAAGCGCGTACAGGCATTATTAGTCATGGTGAAAAATTTCAAAGCATTAATCGGTTTCACCGCTCAGTCAAAAAAGTTTTACATTTTCAAACAAGCAAATTCTGGCTTCACTTTCTGTTGGGTTATTCAGGTGTAGCACGTCAATAAAAGCCTGTAGTTTTTAAATGAATTCGGTTCTATACTATTTTTTTTGATGGGGTCAATGCATGTTTAAAAATTTGCGCACAGTGGGGTTAATTGCTTTAATGACTCTATCTTTTTCTGCTCTTTCGCAAGATAAAGTCTTAAATGTTTATAACTGGGCCGAATATACAGCGCCAGACACCATACCAGGCTTTGAACGCAAAACAGGCATTAAAGTGCGTTATGACGTTTATGATAGTAACGACGTATTGCAAGCAAAATTATTAACAGGTAAATCGGGCTACGATATCGTTGTTCCTTCAACGCATTACGCGTCTCGTCAGTTGCAAGCTGGCTTATTTCAAAAGCTTGATAAAGCCGCCATACCTAACTTAAGCAATCTTGACCCTGACATTATGAAGTTGCTTGATGGGGTTGACCCGGGTAACCAATACTTTGTGCCCTGGGGTTTTGGCACCAATGGTTTAGGCTTTAATGTCACTAAAGCCAATGAAATATTAGGCGCGAATGTTGACTTAGCCGACTGGTCTATATTTTTTGACCCAGAAAAAATTAAAAAATTCGAGGGCTGTGGTATTTCGGTTTTAGATGAAGCGACCCAAGTCTTTCCAGCCGCATTACATTATTTAGGCAAAAACCCAAATAGTAGCAACCCGCAAGATTATCGCGATGCATTAGCATTACTTAAAAAAATTCGCCCATATATTCGCCAATTTAGCTCATCTGGTTACATTGATGAATTAGCTTCTAGCGACTTATGTATGGTTTATGGCTATTCAGGCGACGTCATGATTGCAGCGCGTAAAGCCCGCGAAGCCAAACGCGATTACGTTATCAATTACTTTATACCCAAAGGCGGTGCACCCGCTTGGTTTGACGTGATGGCTATACCCAAAGACGCACCCAACCCAGTTGCTGCAAATGCCTTCATTAATTATATTGAAACGCCTGAAGTTCATGCTGCCATTACCAATAAAATGTTTTACCCCAATGCAAACAAGGCCGCACGGGCGCTAGTGGTGGCTGAAGTGGCCAACAACCCCTCAATCTACCCACCCCAAGACGCGTCGCAGACCTTATTTGTGATTCAAGCGCAGCCGCTTGATGTGCAACGTTTGCAAACCCGGCTGTGGGCTGAGCTTAAATCAGGGCGATAAGCTTATGAATGACGCAATGGGTTCACTGGCTTCACTTGGGGCTGATTCAGACGATTGCTTACGCATGGTCGACCTCACTAAAATTTACGCTGATACCGTTGCAGTACAGTCAGTAAACTTGTCAGTTAAGCGTAATGAAATTTTCGCATTATTGGGTAGTTCAGGCTGTGGCAAGTCAACCTTATTACGTATGTTGGCGGGTTTTGAAACCGTGACATCTGGGCAGATTTTTCTTGAGGGGGAAGACATCACCCACTTGCCCCCGTATCGTAGGCCAATCAACATGATGTTTCAGTCCTATGCGTTATTTCCGCATATGACTGTTGAGGCTAACGTAGCGTTTGGTTTGAAACAAGAGGGTGTCAAACAGCCCGAAATTCACGAGCGTGTTTTCGAAGCGCTTGAACTGGTTCAAATGTCGCCTTACTCAAGGCGTAAACCACACCAATTATCAGGCGGCCAGCAACAGCGCGTGGCGTTGGCTCGAAGTCTTGTGAAGCGACCCAAACTGTTGCTGCTTGATGAGCCGATGTCAGCGCTTGATAAACAAATACGTCACAACACTCAAATTGAATTGGTGCGCATCTTAGATCAGCTAGGTGTGACCTGTTTTATGGTTACGCACGACCAAGAAGAGGCGATGACCATGGCGCATCGCTTAGGGGTCATGACTGAAGGTCAAATTAAACAAGTGGGCACCCCACAAGACGTCTACGCTTTTCCAAATAGTCGTTTTGTAGCAGGCTTTATTGGTTCAACCAACTTATTTTCAGGCACCATCACGGTAGATGAATCTGACCATATCGTGATTGAAAGTGACGCATTGACCCGACCTTTATATGTTAGCCATGGCGTGAGTGAACCACTTGGTATGGAAGTGTCTATATCGCTTAGACCTGAACGTCTTGAAGTTTTGCGTCATCAACCTGTGGGTGATTTTAATTGGGCCCATGGTATGGTCAGTCACATGGCCTGGATGGGAAGCTACGCCCTTTATCAAATACGCCTTGATTCTGGCAAAGTGGTTGAAGCCAGTGTGCCCAGTCTATTGCTCACGAAATCTGAACCCCCCGGTATTGATGACGAGGTCTATATTTCTTGGCATCATGAGGCTGTGACGGTTTTAAGCGCATGATTCATTCGTTAGTTTCAAAACTTAAGCAGTCAGGTTTCTGGGCTGTGGCACCGCCATTTGCCTGGCTTATTTTCTTTTTGCTAGTACCTTTTTTGTTGGTACTAAAAATCAGTTTTGCCGATCTAAATTTTGGCATTCCGCCTTATACAGCTTTGGTTGACCTCAGTGAAAAAGCGTTAACGTTCACCGTTCATTTGCGTAGTTATGCACTATTATTTTCAGATAGTTTGTATTTAATTACCTATCTTAGTTCAATCAAAATGGCAGCCATCACAACCTTGTGCTGTATTTTAATTGGCTACCCTATGGCCTACTACATTGCGCGTACAGAAGGTTCATTACGCCATTTGCTTTTGCTTGCCGTCATTTTGCCATTTTGGACATCACTCTTACTAAGGGTCTATGCATGGGTGGGCATTTTAAGAAATGATGGCTTACTAAATAATTTTTTGATTTGGTTAGGTGTTATCAGTAGCCCATTAGAGATTTATCGTACAGATTTAGCCGTTTATATTGGCTTGATCTACGCTTATTTACCTTTTTTTATATTGCCGCTCTACGCCAACCTCGTAAAACTTGATATGCGCTTGCTTGATGCAGCCTATGATCTAGGCGCATCGCCTGTAAGGGCTTTTTTAGCGGTCACCTTGCCCCTTTCGCTACCAGGCGTTGTCGCGGGTTCAATGCTGGTTTTTATTCCCACCGTAGGTGAATACGTCATACCTGAAATGCTAGGTGGGGCCGACACCCTCATGATGGGTCGCGTCATGTGGAGCGAGTTTTTCACTAACGCTGACTGGCCTATGGCATCAGCTGTGACAGTCATCATGGTGTTGATTTTATTAGTACCCCTTGTGATTTTGCAGATCAATCAAAAGCGTAGCTTCTTATCGCAAGCACAAGGGCGAAATTAAAATGATGATGAAGCGTGCCCCTAATGCACCCAGTTCAGTCGGTCGAATCAGCGTCTTGAGTTTGGGTTATCTGTTTCTCTACATGCCCATTTTGACCTTAATGGTGTTTTCATTTAACGACTCATCAATGATGACCAGTTGGAGCGGCTTTTCGTTTCGCTGGTATATCACCCTTGCAAATGATCAAGCCCTTTTGCATGCCGCTGGCTTATCTTTGCAAGTTGCAGTCATGACGGCGACCGCTGCAGCAGTGTTAGGCACTTGGGCGGGTTACATTGTGGCGCGTAAGCCCCTGTTCAAAGGTTTTGGTTTGTATGTTGGCTTACTCACTGCACCGCTAGTGATTCCGGAAGTCGTGCTGGGCATTTCACTTTTACTGCTTTTTGTGGAAATGGGCAGCGTATTAGGCTGGCCGGGTGAACGTGGTTTATTCACTATTTGGGTAGGCCACACGACGTTGTGCATGGCATTTGTAACCATCATCGTGCAGTCACGTATTCGTGATCTTGATCGTGCATATGAAGAGGCGGCACTTGATTTAGGGGCTACACCACTGGGTGTGTTCTTTAAAATAACCTTGCCGTTAATTGCACCCGCTATCATCTCGGGGTGGTTACTTTCTTTTACCTTGTCGCTCGACGATGTCGTGATTGCATCGTTTCTATCGGGCCCCGGTTCGACCCTGTTATCACCTGAAATTTTCGCAAGAGTACGTTTAGGTTTGAAGCCTGAAGTCAACGCACTTGCTACTATTTTTGTTGTTATCGTGGGCATATTCGTTGTAGTCGTGAATCGCCTACAACGTAAACAAGATGTCATGGCGCCTTCATCATGATCACACTTTACGGCCTTAAAAAATGCAGTACTTGCGTCAAAGCATGCGCTTGGCTTGACATAAAAACCATTTCATACCAATTCATCGATTACCGAGACCGCCCCATTGCCCCAGACTTATTAATTACTTGGTCAGAGCAACTAGGTGGATGGGAAAAGCTTGTGAATCGAGCCTCTACGACGTGGCGTAATTTGAGCGATGCTGAAAAAATGCTTACTCAAGCGCTTAACCCAACTCAATATTCAAAACACGACCAGGTTTGGGGTGATTTAATTGAGCAATACCCTACGCTTATTCGCCGACCCTTAACGGTTTGGCATAACCAATCAGTAACAGTCGGTTTTAATGAAAAAAAATTTCTAGCCGAAATCAATAAACAATAAAAGGTATGGTTTATGTCGTTTCAACAAAATCAACTCAAACAAATGGCTGCTCAAGCTGCCATTGAATATATTACCCCGCACCTTCAAGCTGACATGATTTTAGGCATAGGTACCGGTTCGACTGCCGATTTATTCATTGACGCACTCGGTTCTTTGCGAACAAAATTTAAAGGCGCGGTAGCCAGCTCTGAACGCAGTGCAGCCCGGCTTAAAAGTGTGGGCATTGCAGTTTTTGATTTAAACGAGGTCTCATCATTGCGTTTCTACATTGATGGTGCCGATGAAATCAACACAAACCTTGATATGCTCAAAGGGGGTGGTGGCGCCTTAACAAGAGAAAAAATCGTAGCCTCAGTTGCCCAGCAATTTATTTGTATTGTTGATCAGTCAAAATGTGTTGAAACATTGGGTCAGTTTCCACTGCCAATCGAAGTGATCGAGCTGTCAGTGCAAGCTGTTATGCGTTGGGCCATCGCCCAGGGCGGTCAGCCCAGCATTCGGGCAAATTATAAAACCGATAACGGTCACCCGATTATTGATGTGAAAGGGTTAAAAATTACACACCCAAAAGACTTTGAGTCTTCGCTCGATCATGTCGCAGGTGTCGTGACCAACGGCATTTTCGCCTTGCGCGGGGCAGACATTGCCTTGGTGGCAAGCCATAATGGGGTTAAAACGTTGCTAAAGTAGTTACATGGTGGGTGCGTGGTAGTAGCGTGATTAACTTTTTAATAAATCTGTCACACTTCATGCGTAAACTAGAATTATTTCATCATGACAATATTCGAAACCATCACACTTCATGCGTAAACTAAACGTTAATATTGTGCATACTTATAAAAAAATGATCTGTCATGCTTTTAATTACGACCTACTATTAAATTAACGTCTTTATATTCACCCCCATCCCATTTAGGCTTCAGCTATGACTTCCCTGACCAATAAACAGTTTGCAGAAGATTTAGATTCAATTGCCAACGACCTGATTCGTATGGGTGGCATTGTTGAAACCATGATCGCCGACGCAATTGAAGCGGTGGGTAGTGGCAACATGGCCCTCGTAGAGCAGGTGCGTGAAAATGAAAAATTGGTTAATCGGTTTGAGATTGATCTTGACGAGCGTATTTCGCAAGTACTGGCGCGCCATCAGCCTGCAGCAATAGATTTACGTATGCTACTGGCTGTTATTAAAATGTTGACCGACATGGAACGATCTGGCGATGAAGCTGAAAAAATTGCAGCCATGGCTAAGCGTATTCATGAAGATGCGCATAAATTTACCCCTGACATGGAATTAAAGCACATGGCGTTGGCCGTGCAATCAATGCTGCGCGAAACGATGGACTGCTTTGTGAGGCGCGACAGTATGAAAGCCGCCGCGGTGGTGCGTAGCGACAAGTTAGTTGACCGCGAGTGGAAGTCATCATTGCGCAGTATTATTTCTTACATGATAGAAGACCCCCGCACCATTTCTGGGGGCATTGATTTACTGTTTGTTGCACGCTCGCTTGAGCGCATTGGCGATCATTGCAAAAACATGGCTGAACGTGTTATTTACATTGTGCATGGTGCTGATGTTCGGCACCAAGGCGTCAAAAAAACTGAGCGCCTTGTGCGCGATGAAAATCAGGCCGATGGGGGTACGTAACCCTGCGCTTCAACGTCAATATCTTCAAACAAATACTTTTCCATCTGCTCTTTAAGGTATTTTCTAGCCCTAACATCAGCTAAATTAAGACGGTTTTCATTAACCAAACGCGTTTGCGTGTCAACCCACATTTGCCAAGCTTCTTTCGAAATGCTTTGCCAAATGCGTGTACCCATTTCGCCAGGGTAGGGCGGAAAGTCAAGCCCTACCGCTTCTTTCTTTAATTTCACGCATTCAACCATACGGCTCATTTTGAGACCCTTATAAAAAAATCAATAAACTACGAGTGTAATGCGTTTGGGGGTAGTGCCTGCAAAAGCCCCTGAACCTATATTTATTTCTGAGGCTTCAAACTTTAACCACCGTATAGCTTCATTCGCTTAAGTCGACTGAGCAGACCTAACCCATGGTTAACTCTTTAAACCAAACGTTTGATAAATATTTGGCTATTACGTGAGCGATCGTAGGCAGAACGGCGCTCTTTAGGTAGATCAGTCACCCCGCCTTGAACAAAACCACGCTTCATAAACCAGTGAGAGGTACGCGTGGTTAAAACAAACATACGGTTGGCACCTGCAGCGTGAGCCCTCGATTCCATGTGGCGCAATAAAAGCTCACCTTCGCCCGTACCCTGCCATTCTGAATGAACAATTAAGCATGCCATTTCAGCCATTTTATCGGCAGGGTATTCATGCAAAGTCGCGCAACCGTAAATCACGCCGTCATGCTCAAGTACAGAAAAGTTTTCAACATCACGCTCCACAGATGCACGGCCTCGCGAAACAAGGGTGCCGTCTTGTTCAAGTGGGTCAATCAATTGCAAAATTGCACCGACATCATCAATTGTGGCGGGTCGAAGATCGTCTAGCGTATCTTCAACTACCATGGTACCCACACCGTCGTGGGTAAATATTTCTAGTAGTACTACGCCGTCCATCGAGAAGGGAATTAAATGGGCGCGGGCAACGCCTCTTTTAACTGCACGAGACGCGTAATGAAGATAAAAAGCGGTGTCACTATCAATAGAATTTGATGCCAGAAGAGCATCTGCGTCTAGGCGTGCTAATTCTGTATCAACTGTACCGTCTTCAGACACCACTCCCGGCGTTTCGGTTAAAAAGATCAACTTTTCAGCACGTAAAGAAATAGCTAGGCTAGTGGCGAGCTCTTCCATCGATAAAGTAAACGCTTCGCCCGTTGGTGAGAAGCCCAGTGGTGAAAGCAATAGAATTGACCCACTGTTAATCGCTGAACGAACCGCGTCAATATCAATTTTGCGCACTTTACCCGTGTGACGGTAGTCGACCCCATCAATCACACCAGCAGGCCGAGCCGTGACAAAGTTACCAGAAATGACACGAATCTGGGCGTGTGACATGGGTGTGTTGGGTAGGCCCTGACTAAAAGCAGCCTCAATATCAAGCCTAATTTCGCCTGCAGCTTCTTTAGCGCATTCAAGTGCGGCATCATCGGTAGGCTGTGAGGCACGATCAAACTGATGCGCGTAACCTTTGAGCCTAAGCTGTTCATTTACCTGAGGTCTAGACCCGTGCACTAAAACCAATCGAATGCCCAAAGCACTTAAAAGCGATAAGTCTTGCACTAAGGCGTTCAGTGCATTAGCCTGCACAAGCTCGCCACCAAAGGCCACGACAAATGTTTTACCTCTAAACGCATGAACGTAGGGGGCCACTTCACGAAACCATCGTACAAACTGTGGGCCCGCAAATTCTGGTGCTTCTTGAGCTGATACAGTCTCAGATGAACTATCAATTGCGATCAAACTAGATGGGTTGTTCATGGCCACGCTTTAAATATAAAACATTAAATAAAATTAATTTTATAATGGGAATGTCATTAGGTTTCAAAAAATGCCCCAAACAGAGAAATCAACCCTCAAATCGTCAACCTCCGTTGTCATTCCCCCACTGCCGTTGCCCATCATTGAGTTTCCAGAAGACTTACCGGTTAGTGCTCGGCGTGACGAAATTCAGTCAGCAATTGCGCTGCATCAAGTCGTTATTATTAGCGGTGAAACCGGTTCAGGTAAAACTACGCAAATTCCTAAAATTTGTTTGGCAATGGGGCGTGGGCAAAAAAAGATTATTGGCCATACCCAGCCTCGTCGCTTAGCAGCCAGTTCCGTTGCACGACGCATTGCGCAAGAGCTCAAAACAGAATTAGGTCAATGGGTTGGCTATCAAATTCGTTTTCAAGACAAAAGTAGCCAAGCAACAGCCATAAAATTGATGACTGATGGCATTTTACTGGCGCAAACCCAGCGCGACCCCATGCTTAAGCGCTACGACACCATAATTATTGACGAAGCGCACGAAAGAAGCCTCAATATTGATTTTTTATTGGGCTATTTACGTCAGCTTCTTCCAAAACGCCCCGATTTAAAAGTCATCATTACGTCAGCCACGATTGATGCAAATCGTTTTGCAACGCATTTTACCGATCAAGCAGGTCGTCCCGCACCTATTATTGAAGTGACGGGTCGGCTTTACCCCGTTGAAATTCGTTATCGCCCGGTCTTACCGCTCGAAATTGAAGGCTTACAGAGCCAAAAAAAAATAATAAATGACGATGACAACGACTTTGCGAGCAGCATCGTTGAAGCGGTTGACGAATGCATTCGCTTCGGTGCGGGTGATATCTTGGTGTTTTTGCCTGGCGAGCGCGAAATACGCGAAACCGCTGAATCGCTTCGCAAACATCATTCAGTCGGAACACAAGTATTGCCGTTGTTTGCGCGTTTAGCGCATGACGAGCAAGAAGCCATATTTAAGCCTACCAGCAATGTCAGGCGCATTGTTTTAGCAACCAACGTTGCTGAAACCTCTTTAACTGTGCCGGGCATTCGCTATGTTATTGATACGGGTGTAGCCCGTGTTAAACGTTATTCATGGCGTCAAAAAGTAGAGCAATTGCGGCTTGAACCCATTAGCCAAGCATCAGCTAACCAGCGAGCAGGGCGTTGCGGTCGAGTTGGCCCAGGTTTATGTATACGTCTTTATGATGAAATTGATTTTGCAAAACGTAAGCCTTTTTCAGAACCAGAAATTCTTCGTTCGTCTTTGGCCGGTGTCATTTTGCGCATGAAATCGCTCAAACTAGACGACATTGAGCAATTTCCGTTTGTTGACCCGCCAACAGGGCGGGCCATCGCAGACGGTTATCAGGCTTTACAAGAAATTGGTGCCATTAATGTTGACGCCAATCGCGGCAATGTGATGACCCCAATTGGCGATGCGCTTGCGCTGTTGCCGCTCGACCCGCGTGTGGGTCGTATGTTGTTGGCGGCCCATGAGCAACAATGTTTAACCGAAATGCTGGTTATTGCTTCAGCCTTGGCAGTACAAGACCCCCGTGAACGCCCACTCGCCTCGCGAGACGAAGCCGAGCAAGCGCATACCAAGTTTAGTGACAAGAAATCTGAATTTTTGTCATGGTTAAATCTTTGGCAGTGGTATCACGAACAGGTTAAACACAAAGCCTCACAGCGCAAGCTAGTTGCCCTTTTGCGACAACATTATTTATCACCCAACCGTTTACGTGAATGGCATGACATTCATACTCAACTGCATGTACTCGTTGGTGAACAAGGCTGGCGCTTGAACCCGTCCCCTGCAACCTACGAGCAAATACACAGCGCCCTAATGAGTGGCTTACTCGGTAATATTGGCTTAAAGTCTGAAGAATCAGGCTTTTATCAAGGCGCACGCGACATTCGATTTTTAATACACCCAAGTTCTAAATTGGCGCGTAGAGCTGGCAAGTGGGTGATGGCAGGTGAGTTGATTGAAACCACTAAACTCTATGCCCGTTGTATCGCTCAAATTGAACCGGTATGGGTTGAGCGCGTAGGTCAGCACATGATTCATAAGACTTGGGGTGACCCCCGGTGGGATCGTCGGCGCGGTCAAGTGGTGGCACATGAACGTGCAACACTTTACGGCATTCCTATTTACAGCGGCCGATCCGTTCACTTTGGCCCAATTGACGCCACAAGGGCTCGAGAGGCTTTCATCATGCAAGCCTTGGTACCGGCTGATTTTGACGTGCCCTTTGCGTTTCTTGCCCACAATCGCAAACTTATAGAACAAATTGAAGCGCTCGAACATCGCAGTCGCCGACCTGATATTTTGGTAGACGATGCGTTAATCTTTGCATTTTATGATCGTCTATTGCCCGAGCACATCAATCAACTCACAACCTTTAAGCAATGGTTCAAATCATTAAATGAAGTTGAATCAAAACCGTGGTTGTTGTCTCGAGATGACCTGATGCGGCACGAAGCTGCGGGCATTACAACTGATGTTTTTCCTCAAACTGTTGCGTTTCGTGGTACCCAACTCTCACTCAGTTATCACTTCGAACCCGGCTTACCGCGCGATGGCGTCACGTTAACCGTTCCGTTGTTGCTACTTAATCAATTGCAACCCGAACGATGGGACTGGCTTGTACCAGGGCTTTTGAAAGAGAAGGTGCAATTGTTAGTGCGATCATTGCCACAAAAAATTCGTAAACACTGTGTACCTATTCCTGACTATGCACAATCGTTTTACAACCGCTATTTTGACCAATTGAATGACCCAAAGGGCAGTTTAATTGATGCCATTGCCACCGATATGCACAATCAGTTTCGGGTTCGACCCCAAGCCAACGATTTTCGTGTGGAAACCTTGCCTGCCCATCTACTCATGGCATTTAAAGTGATTGATGAGCATGGCCGTATGCTCACCGCTGGCCGGCAATTAGCCCAGTTAAAAGCCGAGCTGGGCACACAGGCACAGGCATCATTTCAAACGATGGCAAGTGAATCGTCTGATGTGCAACGCGTGAGTCAAACAGAAATCATTGATTGGTCATTTGAGCCCTTGCCCGACATGATGGAAATTATGCGTAAAGGGCAATCAGTTGTGGGCTACCCAGCCTTAGTTGACCAGCAAACCCATTGCGCAATTGATGTCTTTGACGACCCCTATATTGCAACTGTTCAGCACCGAAAAGGTTTAGTGCGGTTATTTAGAATTGCATTACGTGAACCGATTCGCTACCTTGAAAAAAATATACCTAACATCACGCAATTGGGTATGTTGTATATGACTTATGGCACCTTAGATGATATTAAAAACCAAATAGTTGATGTTGCAATCGAGCGGGCATGCCTCGTTGACCCGTTACCTGATGGTAAAGAAAGCTTTGATATTCGCGTGGCACAAGGTAAGTCACGCCTTAACTTACTTGCACAGGAAGTTGCTCGTTTAACCCTAACCATTTTAGAAAATGCACAAATCGCAAGCCGTAAGTTGGTGACAGTTAAATCTGCCGAGGTGCTCTATGCTGATATGCATACTCAGTTAGTTGGGCTTATACATAAGCGGTTTATTAATCAAACACCTTATGAATCGTTAAGCCATTTACCTCGTTATTTGCAGGCGATGGTGATGCGTATTGATAAATATAAAACCGACCCCACACGCGACGCCAAACTGATGTCAGAGATAATGCCTTTGATCTCTCAGTTCCAACGGAAACATCAAAGCTTAAAAGGCGCTTACGATGCCCAGCTTGAGCAATTTCAGTGGCAATTACAAGAACTTCGGGTGGCACTTTTTGCCCAAACCCTGAGAACACCTTTTCCCGTTTCGGCAAAACGGTTACAGAAGGTTTGGGAAAGCTTTGACAGTAATCGTTAGATTGCGATAAACAAAAGAATCGCTAAGCCAATAAGTCCATATTTTGTCGCTTTATAAATCGTACGATTTGCATTTTTAAAGATTTTACGTTTTTCATCAATCACCCAATGCCAGTGGGTTAACTTGTTAATGAAGCCTGTTTGATCGGTTTCACTATTGGGTGATGCGGCCGCAGACATTAATACACGGCCAAACCAATGGTTAAAGCGAGCCGTCCATTTCCAAATCAATGGTCTTTCAACATCACAAAATAAAATAATACGATTTTGATCTGTTTTGTTGTGCGCTTCATGCACATAGGTTTCATCAAAAACGAACCCTTTACCGTCGCGCCAACTTTGGCGAATACCGTCAACATCTATATAACATTGATCAGCGTTGGGGGTTGATAAACCTAAGTGATACCTCAGTGATCCTGCGAAAGGGTCGCGATGACGGTTCAATTTGCCGCCTGGCGGCAATTCGGCAAACATAGCCGCTTTAATACTAGGTATTTGGTTAAGCAGGGCTACTGTTTTAGGGCAAAGCGCTTCTGCAGACGGGTGTTTGGCGTTGTACCATTTTAAATAAAATCGCTTCCAGCCATACTTAAAAAAAGAATTGAAACCAATATCATTGTGAGCAGTTGGGGCTTTAATCTCTTGGCTTTTAGCCATGCTTAGCGCTTCATCGCGAATGATTTCCCAATTGTCAGCTAGAAGCTGTAACTCAGGTAATCGCGATACAGGTATGTAGGGTGTCGTGGGCACTTTAGACGCGAGCACCATCATAGTGTTTATTGGTGCAAGAATAATTGAGTGATCAAGCATTTGCCGACCCAACGGTAAGCGAACTTGACCTCTAAAATGAGCAAACAATATGGCACCAAGCCATGCAAATAAAACAAACCATTTCATAATGTGACACCTACTCTGTTGAGTACAATTGCAAGTATGACTGATCAGACATTGCTACCTACTTTTGTTCACCTGCGCGTTCATTCGGAATATTCCGTCGTTGATGGTACGGTGCGACTGTCAGAACTGGTCTCATGCACATGTGCACAAGGTCAGCCTGCCGTTGCGTTAACTGATCTGTCAAACCTCTTCGGGTTAATCAAATTTTATAACTTGGCGCGCACCGCAGGGTTAAAGCCCATTGCAGGTTGCGACGTCTGGATCACCAACGAAGAAGAACGCGACAAACCATACCGTAGTTTACTGCTTGTTTCGACATCGGCGGGTTACCGACTACTGTGCCAGCTATTAAGTCGTGCTTGGTTGAGTAATACCTGGCGAGCTCGGCCAGAAATTAAACGAGAGTGGCTTGATGGTGCGCAAGGGTTAATTGTGCTGTCTGGGGCTCGTCATAGCGATGTCGGCCAAGCTTTAATGGCTGGCAACACCGCCTCTGCAGCAAAGCTGGTTCAGATGTGGCAGAAAATGTTGCCCAATACCTACTTTATTGAATTGCAACGCACTGAAAATGATGCTGATCAACAATACACAAGGCTTGCAATCGAGTTGGCAGCAAACGAGGGCATACCCGTTGTAGCGACGCACCCCGTTCAGTTTTTGGGGCGTCACGAATTTGCTGCCCATGAAGCACGCGTTTGTATTTCAGAGGGTGAAATACTGTCTAACCCGAACCGCCCTAAAAACTTTACGCCTGACCAATATCTTAAAACCACAGCAGAAATGGTTGAGGCATTTAAAGATGTGCCCTCTGCCATTCACAATGCAGTAAAAATCGCACAACGTTGTAATTTAACGTTACTGCTTGGGCAGCCTCAGTTACCTGATTTTCCTACGCCCGACGGTTCAAGCATTGATCGGTACTTAATTGACCTTTCTGAAGCGGGCCTTACGCAGCGATTAGTGCAGTGTTTTCCTCATGAGGCAGAACGTGCAGCAAAACAAACGCAATATGTTGAGCGCCTAGCGCTTGAATGCAAAACCATTAACGACATGGGCTTTGCCGGCTACTTTTTGATTGTGCAAGACTTCATCAATTGGGGCAAGCGTAATGGCGTGCCCGTGGGCCCAGGCCGCGGCTCTGGTGCCGGTTCATTGGTCGCTTTTGCTTTAGGTATTACAGATCTAGACCCGCTGCGTTACGACTTACTATTTGAACGCTTTTTAAACCCAGAGCGGGTTTCAATGCCTGACTTTGATATTGATTTTTGCCAAGATAATCGCGAACGCGTCATTGAGTATGTGAAAGACAAATATACGCGGCAGGCCGTCAGCCAAATCGCCACGTTTGGCACGCTGGGTGCAAAAGCGGTTGTCAGAGACGTTGGGCGTGTGCTTGATTTACCTTATTCGCTTTGCGACAGCTTATCAAAGCTTATTCCTCATAACCCTGCCGACCCCTGGACACTTGACCGCGCCCTTAAAGACGAGCCTGCCTTTAAAGCCCGCTACGAACAAGAAGAAGAGGTGCGCGCCCTAATCGATCTAGCTCGACCACTCGAAGGCTTAACCCGTAACATGGGCATGCACGCGGGGGGTGTGCTGATTGCACCTGGCCAACTCACTGATTTTTGCCCATTATTTTGTCAGCCCGGGCAAGAAGCCACGGCCGTCTCACAGTTTGATAAAGACGATGTGGAAGCGGCCGGGTTGGTCAAATTTGACTTTTTAGGCCTCCGCAATTTAACTATCTTAGATTGGGCCGTTCGCTACGTGCGTCGATTCAACCCAAGTATGGTTGACTTTGACATCATGAGTTTGTCGCTAGATGACCCCAAAGTTTATGCCTTACTTTGCGCAGCGAACACCACAGCTATCTTTCAGCTTGAGTCACGTGGCATGAAAGAATTGCTTAAAAAACTCAAGCCCAGTAACTTTGAAGACGTCATTGCTGTGCTTGCATTGTTTCGCCCAGGGCCGCTTGAGTCTGGCATGGTTGACGATTTTGTAAATCGCAAGCACGGTCGAGCTGAAGTCGATTATTTTCATCAAGACCTTGAATCAACCTTAAAAAGCACCTACGGCGTTATCGTGTATCAAGAGCAAGTCATGCTCATTTCGCAAATTATCGGCGGCTACTCATTAGGTAGCGCTGATTTATTACGGCGTGCAATGGGCAAGAAAAAGGCCGAAGAAATGGCCGAGCAACGGGGTTTGTTTGAACAAGGCGCCGCTCAAAAAGGCTACGATACTAAGTTAGCCGTCAAGCTATTTGATTTGATGGAAAAGTTCGCGGGTTACGGTTTTAATAAATCACACTCGGCCGCCTACGCCTTAATTGCCTATCAAACTGCTTGGCTTAAGGTCTACCACCCCGCTGAATTTATGGCAGCAACGTTATCGTCTGATATGGACGACACCGATAAAGTACAAATTTTTTGGCGTGATTGTCAACTCAATCAAGTGGCCGTATTGCCGCCAGATATCAACACGTCAAACTATCGTTTTGAGCCGGTTGAAGATGCATTTTCAGCCCAAGGCCTTGCGATGCGAACCATACGATATGGCATGGGCGCTGTAAAAGGCGCGGGTCAAAGCGCCATCGAAAATATTGTTACCGTACGTCAACAAGGCGGGCCTTTTAGCAGTCTTTTTGATTTTTGCCTTCGTGTGAACCGACAAATGGTCAACCGTCGAAGTGTTGAAGCGTTAATTCGTGCGGGTGCTTTTGACTTAATTGATGAAAATCGTGCAGCGCTTATTGCTTCGCTTTCAACCGCTATTGAGGCCGCAGAACAAGCCGAGCGTGCGGCCAGTCAAGTCTCATTGTTCGGTGACGACAGTACGCAAGCGCAAGAGGTTGTGGCCAATGCTTTATCTAAGGTTGCGCCCTGGGGTCTACGCGTCAAACTGGCGCACGAGAAAACAGCATTGGGCTTTTATTTTAGCGGCCATTTATTTGATGCTTGGCAAGCAGAAGTTCGTAGAGTGGTATCACGGCCTTTGTCGCGAATCGAGCCTTCGCGAGACCTACAAATGTTGGCCGGTGCTATTGCGTCAGTGCGAACGCAAATGACCCGTCGTGGCAAAATGATGGCTGTAACGCTAGACGACGGCACAGCTCAAGTTGAAGTGGCATTATTTAGCGAACAGATTGAAGCGCATAGCGCCAAACTTAGAGAAGACCAGCTTTTAATTGTTGCCGGAAAAGTGGTGTTTGACGAGTATTCAGGGGGCTTAAGGGTTACGGCCGAATCGCTTTACGACCTGTCACTGATGCGGCAATCAAAAGCACGTGCTTTAAGTATTCGTTTAAGTGGTCATGCCGATGCTAAAAAATTGCATCATTTATTGGCCCCTTATCGCCATGCAAACGGCCTGGTGGTAGAAGTTGAGTATGAAACAGAGCACACCCGCTGCCGCGTTAAATTGGGTGAAAGTTGGCGTGTATCGGTACCCGACGATTTGCTGATTACGCTATCAGATTGGGTGTCGCCGCAATGTATTGAAGTAAATTACTAATGCAATGCAGCTCATGACTCATGCAAACACCTGAACACCATGCGACACTTAAAGTGTTTTTACAGCGCTTACAAAAAGCGCGTGACCATATCAGACGAAAGGTTGCTTTATTTTTCTACGATCGTTTGCGCCTACCCAGTCTGCTTCAAACTTTTTCAACCCCAAGAAAACAAATCGTTTTTGTACGGTGGGACGCTAAACTAGGCGACACCATCGTCACATCATGGCTTTTTAGGGAAATAAAAAAATATGACCCGACGCTGCAATTGGTGGTCATCGCACCCGAGTCGTTTAAGTCAATGTTTATAAACGATATGGGGGCAGACCGAGTCATTGTTGCCCCTAAACGCATGACATTTGCTGACATTCGTCATATTGCTAACGCCGTCGGGCCAACCCAATATGTTGTGCATATGGCTGAACACTTGAAGCCTAAAGATGTGTATTTACTTTCTAAGTTAGACAGTAATTATGTCGTTGGCTTAGACGATGACGTAAAAAGTATCAATATCAAAGCGGGTGCCCTGACGCAAGGCCAACATTTCGCTGATAAAGTAGCCGTGCTGATGCAACATATGGGTGTGAAAGACTTTGATCAGTCTTACATTGTGCCCTTTGATGCCGCTGCTCAAGCCCGCACAGATGCATGGTGGCCAACACGCCCCGTTATTGCATTCAACCCGCTTGGTCGCGGTCATGCGCGGCAGCTCAGTTTAAAAACAGCCATTGCAGTCGTTGAGTACATATTAAAATCAACACAGGCCGACGTATTAATATTAATAGACCCCGTACAACGTGCTTTCGCTGAATCAATCAAGCGATCAATTAATCGTATCTTGTTGCCACCAACCGATCGATTGAGCCATACGCTGGGCGACTTGTTTGCCAGCGTGCGTTGTTGCCAAGCCATGGTGTCGGTCGATACCGCCACAATTCATATTGCAACCGGTTTAGGTAAACCCGTATTTGGTTTTTACAACCCACAACAACATGATAAAGATTTCAATTTTGTTAATTGGTCACCAAACTGCAAGCATTCAGTTTCGCAGTTAGCAAAAAGGGTCGACCCACAAGTCGTTGACGCTATCGATATGAATGAATTTAAGGTGCTTTTTACACAATTTGTTAAAGATTACGACCTAAACCCTAAACCCTAAACCCAGCCCCGTAACCAATAAACAAATAAACCTAAATATTCTTTCAAAATACTGCGGCTCGATTCAAGTGTGATCGCATCGGGTTGCCAAATATTTAACGGTCGTAAATGGGGCACTGCGATTTGTTTTGGTAATGGGGCGGCTGTCACTTCAACCGGTTGCTTTTCAAAAGCTGCCATCGATCGTGGCATGTGTAGCGCCGAGGTCACCAACAAAATACGTTTTTTTTCTAAAGTAGACAATGTTTTTTGAGTCAGTAGAGCGTTTTCAAAAGTATTTTGACTATTGGTTTCAAGAACAATAACCCGCTCAGGTATGCCATTTTGAATCAGTGATCGAGCCATATTATTGGTGTCACCAATCGCACCTTCGAGTGCGCCGCCAGACAAAACAATAACCGGCGCGCGCTGCGCACGAAATAGTTCAGCGGCTAAAGTTTCTCGGCTACGCACCATCTGTTTGTCATAGGGCGTGAACCAGTTGCTGCGGTTGCCTTGTATATGCCCACCCAAAACAACGATGGCATCAGCCGTTGGGTAATCTTTTACTGCAAGCGACTCATATCGGTTTTCAAGAAAGCCGCCAGTAACAAGTGTGGTTACCGGTAGTGACCACATGACAACCCAAACGATTGCAACGCCAATCAGCGTCAATGAAAAAACGCGCCGCTTCAAAAACATCGATGCGAATGCAATGGCCAAAATAAACAAGCTTAGGTTCGGTGGGTACAGCAAACCATGTAAAAAAATTGACAAAAAATCATTCATTACGTTATACCTGCATCATGAAATGATGTGTGTACGAGATGTATTCAATTTTAATTTGATCGCTTGCAACACTTGCTCCAGGTTGGGCCATTCATCTTGCTGCCCAAGGCATAACGCTAGGTCTGACCATGGTCCTGAATGTTTTGGGTCGGTTACGCCAAACAGTGTAATTTGGTTTGCACCCATAGCCGCCGCAATATGTGAAACGCCAGAGTCGTTACAAATAACCAGCTTAGCCCCTTGTGCTAAAGCTGCAAAGGTGCCTAAGTCTGTGGGTTCAAGAAGCTGAACCGTCGGCGCTTGTTGCAGCGCCTGTGCTCGTTCTGTTTGCGGTGGGCATGCCACCACGGTCAGACCTTGTTGCTGCAGCGCCTGTGTCAACGCTGCAAAATATGGCCAAATTTTGACTTGACCGTGGTGCTTCCCCGTTGCCGTTGGCGCGATCAATATATAGGGTTGGTCAGCAATTTGTGCTTGCTTTAAAAGATGCTGTGCTTTCGAAACTTGCGTTGTGTTTAACGAAATACGAATAGAGGGGGGCAATGCAACAAGCAGCTCTTCACCATTAAACGCATCAGCTGTCGAGGTTTCCAACACCAACGAATCACGCCAGACCTTTACCCCCACATCAGCCAAATAAAACCATTTTTCAACGGCATGCATCGGTTTTGTTAGCTTGACAACCGGCCACTTAAGTAACCATGAGCGACCATCATCACGGTACCCCAGCGTTGGCACACCTGCCAATCGAAAAAGTAATGCACTAGACAATGAGTCGGGAAAGGTTAAACCCACCACGTTTGGTTTAACAGCATGGCGAATAGATCTCAAATCATGCCAAAACACCCCAGTTAATGTTACAAATTCAACTTTTTCAATGTTTTGAATCAAAGGCTTAGCCCAAGTTCGACCACAAATGATTAATGGCATACCGAGTGAACTTAAATGCTTTAACGCAGGTAAACACATCACTACATCACCGACCCAATTGGGTAGACGAACCATCAAATGCCGGGTAGGGCGGGGGGGAATGTTCAAAGGCGCAACCATGCTCGCAAGAATACGCTAGGTTACCCCGTCACGACAAGTCAGCGCTTATCGGTACAATTTGGTTTAGGTTACGAACTAAACCAAGGTATTCTGTGAGCGATAAAACCTCAACACCCGGCACCCCCAACCCATTTCAACACCGAATATGGCATCGTATATACGAGCGCGTTGGCCAATATTGGAAGGTGCTTTCACTGGCTATATTTTTTATGGCGCTCGCCGCAGCCACTCAGCCAACCTTAGCCGTTGCGATGAAGCCACTGCTTGACGAAGGTCTAGACGGCGCAAAGCCTGATTATGTCTGGCAAATTCCATTGGCGATCGTTACGCTCATTACTTTAAGAGGGGTATGTTCATTTATTAGTGACTACCTTTTGGCCTGGGTCGCTAACAATATGTTGCTGGGTTTACGAAGCGATATGTTTGAAAAACTGCTTTCTTTGCCTGACAGCGAATTTAAAAAGGGTGACAGTGGTCGCCTTTTAAATCGGTTTACCGTTGACGCGGGCAACATTACTACTACAGCTACCAGCGTCATGACCGTTTTGGTTCGAGAATCATTAGTTGTTGTTGCGCTGCTAGGGGTTTTGTTCTACATGTCTTGGCAGCTGGCATTAATTGTCGTTGTGATCATGCCGTCATCAATTTTTGTGACGCGTATTTTTATGAAGCGTCTGCGACGTATTAACCGCGAAACCATTGGCACCAATGCCGAATTAACGCATGTGGTGTCAGAGGGTATCAACGCGCAACGTGTGATAAAGCTTTTTGATGGTTACGGCTTCGAGCGTGACCGTTTCAAAACGGTCAATGCGGGCCTTAGAAGGCATCAAATGCGAACTGCCATCGCTGATTCAGCCTTGCGACCGATTGCACAAATCATTATTTCAATTGCGGTGGCTTTAGCGATTGCTGTTGCTTTAAAGCAAGCCAACACGGGTGTATTAACGGTTGGTAGCTTTGCCGCATTTATGGCTGCATTGGCGCAGATTTTTGACCCTATCAAACGGCTTACTAACGTTGTCGCAGGTATGCAGCGCATGCTGGCTTCAGCCGAAAGTGTTTTTACCTTGATTGATCAACCGGGTGAAGATCAAGATCAAGGCGAAAATTTTGTTACCCCAGTCAAGGGGCACGTAAAATTTCAACATGTTTCACACCGCTTTGTAAATGCCGAGGTCGATACGCTTCAAAACGTATCGTTTGAACTCATGCCTGGCCAAGTTGTCGCAATTGTTGGGCGATCGGGTAGCGGAAAAACGACCCTTGCAAACATGCTGGCCCGTTTTGTTGACCCCAATGCAGGCGCTGTCACAATTGATGGGGTCGATATCAAAGAAATCTCATTGCGTCATTTACGGGCAAATTTATCGTTAGTCAGCCAAGATGTGGTGTTATTTGACGCTTCAATTGCCATTAACGTCGGTTATGGGGCCTTGCATGAGGTCAGCGAATCGCAAATTAAAGACGCTTTGAGGGCTGCAAATTTATTAAGTTTTGTGGAAGCCTTGCCACAAGGTTTGCAGACACAGGTTGGTGAAAATGCAACGCGTTTATCGGGTGGGCAACGCCAGCGCCTAGCAATTGCAAGGGCATTAATTAAAGATGCCCCAGTACTGATACTTGACGAGGCCACCTCAGCCTTAGATAACGAGTCAGAGCGTCAAGTGCAGGCTTCCTTAGAGACCTTGATGAAAGGGCGCACCACACTGGTTATTGCGCACAGGTTGACTACAGTTCAAAATGCCGACATGATCGTGGTGATGGACCAAGGGCGCATTCTTGAAATTGGCAGTCACCACGAACTCATCGCCCGCGATGGTACTTATTCAGCGCTCTACAAAATGCAATTCAATTGACCTAGATGCACGATAAGCCCTGTCGTTCAGGGCGGCAATGATGTCAAGTTAAGATCGCCCACTAGACATCTAGATGGTTACATTAAAACGATGTCATATTGTTCTTGTGAACCATTGTTGGCAACTTCAAGCGTTATGGGCTTGCCAATAAAATCGCCTAGCAACGCTAAATGCTGACTTTCTTCCTCTAAAAACAAATCAACTACAGTTTGCGATGCCAAAATTCTAAATTCTCGGGGGTTAAATTGTTTTGCCTCGCGAAGCACTTCGCGCAAAATTTCATAGCAAACACTGCGTGCGGTTAAAATTTGACCGCGGCTGTCACAAGTTGGGCAGGGTTCGCACAATTGGCTGGCCAACGCTTCGCGAGTTCGTTTGCGTGTTAGCTCTACCAGCCCGAGTTGGCTAAAACCGCTCATGCTTGTGCGCGTTCGGTCATGAGACAACGCTTTTGCAAACTCAGCCAAAACTGACTCTTGGTGAGAAATTTCACTCATGTCAATGAAGTCAACCACAATAATGCCGCCTAAATTACGCAACCTGAGTTGGCGAGCAATGGCTTGTGCTGCTTCAAGATTAGTCTTAAAAATCGTATCGTTAAAATTTTTACCTCCAACGAAGCCGCCTGTATTGACATCAATTGAAGCCAATGCTTCAGTTTGATCAATAACAAGATACCCCCCAGACTTTAAATCTACTCGCCGCGCAAGGGCTCGCTTTATTTCTTGTTCGATATTTGCTAATTCAAACAAATGACGTTCCCCGCTATAGTGCTTTAAACGTTCAGTTACCTCAGGGGTATATGTGGCTGTCCATTTTATTAAAGACTCTGTTGCGCTACGTGAATCGATTAAAATTTGGTTCGTTTTAGGCGTAACCATGTCGCGCATCACCCGTTCTGCTAAATTCAAATCTTGATAAAGCACGCTAGGTGTGGGTAATGTTTTTGCTAGTGTTTGAATGTTTCCCCATAACCGCACTAAATATTCAATATCACTTTTAAGCGTATCGTCGGGCGCGTCTTCTGCCTGCGTTCTAACAATAAAGCCGCCGCTAGCTCCTTCAGGCATTAAGCCAGCTACCCGTAACCGCAGTGCTTCACGCGCCTCTTCAGGCGAAATTTTTTGTGACACACCAATGTGGGTATCGTGAGGTAAATAGACTAATGTTCGGCCTGCCAAGCTAATTTGAGTCGATAAACGCGCTCCTTTAGACCCAATGGGGTCTTTTATGACCTGCACCATCAAAGTTTGACCTTCAAACACCAGTCGTTCTATCGGGGTAGGCACAGTACCTTGGGTGCGGGCGAGTCGGTTTTCACGCAAATCAGCTACATGAATAAACGCTGCACGATCTAAACCGATTTCAACAAAAGCACTTTGCATGCCTGGTAAAACCCTCACCACCTTACCTAAATGAACATCGCCAACATTCCCACGTTGAATGGCACGTTCAACCTGTAATTCTTGTACTTCACCTTCAGAAATGAGTGCGACTCGCGTTTCAAACGGTGTAATGTTAATTAAAATTTCTTCAGACTGATTATGCATAAAAGCGCCTAAATCTTTGATTGAATTAATCTTATCGCTCATTTCGATTTTTTGCTTAATCTTTATTTGTTACAAAATGGTTAAAACGATTTGACACCTAGTAAAAACCCCTGCATAATCTCACTTCTCTGCTGCAGACAAATTAAAAAAACTCTCAGCCTCGTTCTTTAAAAATCTAAACAATCGATAAGTGTGGGCACTTATGATACTGAGCTGAGTTAAGTGATGTCGCAAGGCATTGTTTAACACTTAGGCAAAAACGTATTAGAAGTGCTCAAACGAAAAATGAAGTTAAGGTACGGA
>JBDNHM010000367.1:0-26434 GCA_041688825.1 Burkholderiaceae bacterium
ATGGTGCGCCAGTCACTGCAAACACTATAGTGGCTTAATGCAACCAATAAATAGCCTACTAAATGGCTCACTAAATGGCCCATAAAACAAAAAAGCGCCCCAAGAGGCGCTTTTTAATTAAATTATTTGGCGGAGCGGACGGGACTCGAACCCGCGACCCCCGGCGTGACAGGCCGGTATTCTAACCAACTGAACTACCGCTCCGCAGCGGTAAAAACTAAACTTCTTAAAAGCCAAAACAAACTTTTGGCGTCCCCAAGGGGATTCGAACCCCTGTACTCACCGTGAAAGGGTGATGTCCTAGGCCTCTAGACGATGGGGACCTTGAACCACAGCATTACGATACTACGCTTCATTGTAACTGGTGGAGGTAAGCGGGATCGAACCGCTGACCTCTTGCATGCCATGCAAGCGCTCTCCCAGCTGAGCTATACCCCCGATGTACAAGTTTTTAACCTTGCGCACGGTTCAATCTGAAAAGTGAATCAGCAAGCTGAAAAATAAGCTGGTAAAAAAACTGAAACAATAAACTGAAAGAGTGAGTTGCAACGAAGAACGAAATTATGCAACAAATACGCGTTTTCCGCAAATCGGTTTCTTCTGAGTCATTTTGTGTGCACTTTGTGCGACCTGTGTGCAAAGACTAATCAAGCGCTTCATGACGAAAAGGCGACTTTAAACTGTCGGTATAGGCTGCTACGCCGACGCGTTCGCGTTCAAGGTATTGTTCAACAGCGTCTGCAAAGCCTTCGTGAGCCAGCCAGTGAGCTGATTGAGTCGTGACAGGGGTAAAGCCACGGGCAAGCTTGTGTTCGCCCTGTGCGCCGCCCTCTATGATGTCTATGCCGTTTGCAATCGCCCACTCAATGGGTGTGTAGTAGGCCACTTCGAAGTGCATGCAATCAATATGTTCAAGTCCGCCCCAATAACGACCGTACAAGCGGGTTTTACCATCGGGTGTGCGGTCGCGCCAAAGTAGGGCGCTGGCAATGTCTTGTTGGTTATGTGAGTGTTGTGCAATAACCATGACACAGTTGTCTGCGCAGGTTTGTGCGACATGCTCAAAAAACTCAGGGGTCAAATAGGGTGGGTTGCCGCGCATATGGTACGTGTTGGCGTAGCAACGGTAAAAGAACTGCCATTCTTCTGCGGTAATGTCTGCCCCAGTCACCACCCGAGTTTGCACGCCTGCTTGCGCAACTTTACGGCGTTCAGCACGAATTTTTTTTCGTTTAGATTGAGTCAAGCTTGCTAGATACGCTTCAAAATCTGCCCAAGCAGGGTTAAACCAATGAAACTGAGTGTGTTGTCGGGTCAAGCAGCCGACATCTTTAAGGGCTTTTTGGTCGGCTTCTTCAGTAAATAAAACATGCAAAGACGACAGTTTGCTACGCTTGACCCAAGCCATTAGAGCTTGAGCGGCAAGCGCTTTATGTTGTGGCGCGCAAAGTATTCGCACACCGCCAACTGGGGTGAAGGGCACGCCAACAAGCCATTTTGGGTAGTACTCAAGGCCGTTGCGTTGGTAGGCGTCGGCCCAAGCCCAATCGAATACAAACTCACCATATGAATGGCCTTTGGCGTAAAGCGGTATGGCTGCAATGACTTGATCGCCTTGAGAAATCAATAAGTGTTGGGGTTGCCAACCGGTTTTGCTGCACACACTATTTGATTTTTCAAAAGCGCTTAAAAAGGCGTGGCTCACTAGGCATGAACCAATTTGACTAGGGTGCGAGGCAGCATTCAGGTCATTCCAGACCTGAGCATCAATTTCGTCAATACGATCGAAAGCTTGTACCTGAAGTTCAGGTTGTGGGGTCATGGCGTGTGTTTTGTTTGGGTTGACGACGTATAGTTGAAAGCACTGCACCCAATAAGATAAACCCAGCCAGTATTAAAACGGGTAGATCACCCCATATAGTGTAGGGCGTCATGCCGGTTTGACCTTGTACGGTCACGTCTAAATAACCGCCTTGCATAGGCTTTAGAAAAGCCACCGTACGACCATAATGATCAATTGCACCTGTCATGCCAGTATTGGTCGCGCGCACCATTGGGCGAGACGTTTCAATTGCACGCAATCGAGCCATTTGCCAATGTTGGCGTAACGCCCATGTGTCGCCAAACCAGCCTAGGTTACTAAAGTTGGCCAAAATGGTTGCCCCTTGTGTTGGGTCAGCTTGATTGCGAATCGGTGCAAGCAGTTCTTCCCCAAAAATATCTTCGTAACAAATGTTGGCAGCAATGCGTTGTTGGCCCACAGTAAAGGGCGCTTGGGGGGGCACACCTGATGTGAAGTCGCCCAGGGGTATGTGCATAAGGTTAACAAACCATCTAAAACCAAGTGGCACAAATTCGCCAAACGGCACAAGATGTTGTTTGTCATAGCGGCTAACCGCTTGGTTTGATTGGCTTAGTAAACCTTGACTAGAGCGCACCAACTGTTTTGGGGTTTGCTGTCCGTTAATAGCAATGATGCTATTGGTGTACTGACGCGTTTGTGCATTGATTAAGGGTGAACCCAGCAAAATAGTGGCTTGATCTTTTTGAGCCATATCGATCAAACTTTGCCAAACCGCAGGTTCGACATCTTGAGGGAAATTGACCATCATGGTTTCAGGCATCATGATCAATTGCGGCGTGAGCGTTTGATCTGGCAACTGGTGTTGTGCTAAATCAATGTAACGTTGCACTGCAACGCGCCACTGCGTAGGCGTAAACTTTTCACCTTGATCAATGTTGCCTTGAATTAAGCGTATGCGAAGCGGTTCACCGAAAGGTTGTGTCAACTGCAACATGCCTAATAATGCGCCACCAATCGCCACGACCACAACAATGATGGGCGCAAATTTTTTAATTGAACCCTTTAAATCAATGGTCGCCATCAGGGCGGCTGCCATGAGTGCGGTGACCCAGACCACTGCGTAGGTACCCCCAATAATTGACCAGCCCGCTAACCAACTGTCGACTTGACCATAAGCTGTGTTGAGCCAAGGGAAGCCTGTAAAAAGTGTGCCTCGAAGCCATTCAGCCAACGTCCAACTTGAAGCCCAGATAAAAAAGAAGCCCAAGGTAGGTGCAGTGACACGGGTTTGAGGCAGCGTTGAGGTTGCCAGCGTTGCATGAGGGGCGTTATAAGCGCGACTGAGTAACCGAGTGAACCCAAGCGCTAGCGCCGGGAAAAGCGCTAAATAGGCACTCAGTAAGAGCACTGCAGCGGCTGATAGAACCCATGGCATGCCACCATAAAGGCTCATACTAATTGTGAGCCAATATAAACCCACTGTGAAGGCGCCTAAACCAAAAAACCAGCCGCGCCACGCGGCGTGTTTTGCACTGGGTGCATGCAGGGTGGTACGCGCTAACCAAGCTAACACCACAAGTTGCACGGCCGGTAGCAATAATTGTGGCAGCGGGCCAGGTGCAAACGTCAAACTATAAAATACACCCGCTAATATTGCGGCAAGCCAATCGCGAGGGTGGCTAAGAAGTGTGTTCACAGCGGCGTTAATCGTTTATGGGTGGGGCGACAGGGTTGTGCGTATCGGGTAGATTGCGTATGCGTACCCATAGCGCACGTCGCGCATCAGCACGTAAAACCTCGAACTGGGTCTGATTGAGCTGCAAGCGGTCGCCCCGTTTAGGTATGCGCCCTAAAGCATGAGCAAACCAACCGCCCACCGTTTCGTAATCGCCCTCAGGAAGCGCGCAAGCAAGCGCTTCGTTTAAAGTTTGTATTTCAGTTGTAGCCATCACGCGCCATGTTTGCAGGCCATCAGCAAAAATAGTTTGTTCACTGTCGTCAAATTCATCTTCAATTGAGCCAACTATTTGTTCCAAAACGTCTTCTAAGGTTACCAAACCGGTTACGCCACCGTGCTCGTCAATCACAATTGCAATATGGTTGCGCTGTTGCCTAAACGCTTGCAGCAAAACATTCACGCGTTTGGTTTCTGGAATAAAGACAGCAGGTCGCGTTAAGTCACGTAGCGATAATGATGGGTTTAGTACGTAACGCAACAAATCTTTGGTCATAAAGATACCAATCAGATTGTCGCGGTCTTCATCAAATACCGGAAACCGTGAGTGCGCCATTTCTAAAATACGGGGCACTAAATTTTTAAGGGGCACGTTGACGTCAAGAAGGTCCATTTGGGCGCGGGGCACCATAATGTCTGCCGCTGTCATGTCTGAAACGGCTAAGGCGCCTTTCAGCATTGAGTATGCGTTAGTGTCGATTAAGTTGCGGGCTCGCGCAGCGTCAATGACAGTGAGTATGCCTTCTCGATCTTCTGGTTCGCGCCTAACACGCGACAGTAATCGTTTAATCAAGGTATTTTTTTTGCCTGGCGGTGAACCAGGCAACGTAGGGTATGGGTCTGACATTGAGGAAGAATAAAAGTGGCGACCTAAATAGGATAACCTAAACTGAGCGTTTAAAAAGGTAAAAACAATACGGGGCAACCCTGATAAAAATTAGGTTAACGCCACATAAGGGTCTGAAATCTTCATCTGACCTAATATCATTGCTTCTAAAGCTTCCATGTCTTGCGCTTGAGCATCATCAATATGATCAAAACCCAGTGCATGCAGGGTGCCATGCACAATCAAGTGCGCAGCGTGGTGATCAAACGATTTGCTTTGATCACTCGCTTCTTGTGTCAGAACAGGTACGCAAATGATGACATCTGCTGCCAACATGCTGTCTTCTTGTTGGCCGTAGGCAAAGGTTAATACGTTGGTGGCTTTGGGTTTGTGCCTAAATTGGGTATTGAGTGCTTGACCTTCTGCCTGATCAACAAATCGTAAATTAAGTTGTAAGCCCTGTGCATCAAGTGCGTAAACTTGCCAAGCATTGTCTACTGCTCGCTTAACCCAACTTCTAATGCGCTGTCTCGTTAGTCGTTGAGCAGGCACTGCAAATTGCACGCTTAAATTTAGGGTCGGCTTAATATCAGCCAATTTAGTGTTTTGTGAAGCAGGTTGAAGTGCTTTAGTGTTATTGGGCTTTTTCATAGGCTTCGACAATGCGGGCCACTAAAGGGTGACGCACCACATCACGGCTGCTAAAGGCTGTCATCGCAATACCTTGCACCTCGTGTAAAACACCCAAGGCATTTTTTAAACCACTGGGTTGGCTTTTGGGTAGGTCAACTTGTGATGGGTCACCCGTAATAACTGCTTTGCTTCCAAACCCAATACGTGTGAGAAACATTTTCATTTGTTCAGGCGTGGTGTTTTGTGCCTCATCAAGAATGATGAAAGCGTTATTTAGCGTACGACCCCGCATATAGGCCAGTGGTGCAATTTCAATGGTTTGTTTTTCAAAAAGTCGTTGTACTTTTTCAAACCCCATGAGGTCGTAAAGGGCATCATTAAGTGGGCGTAGGTAAGGGTCAACTTTTTGCGCTAAATCGCCTGGTAAGAAACCAAGTCGTTCACCGGCTTCAACAGCAGGGCGGGTCAAAATAATACGTTGCACAATGTCGCGTTCAAGTGCGTCAATGGCGCACGCCACGGCAAGCCATGTTTTACCGGTGCCCGCCGGGCCGGTGCCAAAGGTGATGTCGTGCTTAAGAATGTTGTCGATGTATTCGGCTTGTCGTGGGGTGCGTGGTTTAAGGTCACTGCGACGGGTGCGCAGCAACGCACCGTCGTGCAAGGTTGCCACGGCAGGGCTGTCTGGGCTGGGTACTAAAGGCTCGCTACGTTTTTCAATAATACCCAGCTGTATCGATTCAATTGATAACGGAGCATGGCGCGATTGATGATGAAATTGCAGCAATAGCGCCATAGCGGTTTCAGCTTGTGCGCCTTTAATTTCAAAATGACTACCGCGATGCGCAATGGTGACATCAAGCGCTTGAGCGATTTGACGTATATTTTCATCAAGCGGCCCACACAAGTTGGCCAAGTGCATTGAATCACCTGACAGTTCGACGCGCTGTCGATGGGGCGTTTTGGTTTTTGCTGTTGCCATGGTTTATAGCGCTAATGCATCGTTCGTGTGTTTGACTTCAGCCCTGAAAGTGTTGGCCCGCGCTTCGGTAATGGTGACATCAATCATATGCCCCATTAGGCGTTCGTGGCCAACAAAATTAACCGCGCGATTGTTTTCAGTACGACCCATGAGCTCGGTCGTATCGCGCTTGGCGTGCCCTTCAACCAGTATGCGCTGGGTCGTGCCCACCATGTTTTGTGCAACCTCTGCCGCCTGCTTGTTGATCAGGGCTTGCAGGCGCTGTAAGCGCTCAAGCTTAACGGCTTGAGGGGTGTCGTCAACTAAATCTGCTGCAGGGGTGCCTGGGCGCCTTGAATAAACAAATGAATAGGCGGTATCGAACTGAACGGTTTCAATTAAGGCCAGTGTTTTCAAAAAATCAGCTTCGGTTTCACCTGGAAAACCCACAATAAAATCAGACGCTACGGTTAAACCAGGTCTGGCTTGACGTATGCGTTTAATAATTGATTTGAATTCAAGAGTGGTGTAACCGCGTTTCATGGCTGCTAAAACACGGTCACTGCCGGCTTGCACAGGCAGGTGAAGGAATGAAACCAGTTTGGGTAATGTGGCATAAGCATCAATGAGCCGTTGCGTCATTTCTTTGGGGTGCGAGGTGGTGTAACGAATGCGCTCAATGCCGGGTAAGTCGTGCACATATTCAAGTAGCATTGCAAAATCAGCGATACTGTTGCCTTGGCCAATTTTTCCCAAATAGGCGTTCACGTTTTGCCCTAGCAGAGTGACTTCTTTGACGCCTTGGTCAGCTAAGTCAGCGATTTCAGTCAAGACGTCTTCAAAGGGGCGCGAGATTTCTTCGCCGCGGGTGTAGGGCACCACACAAAAGCTACAGTACTTGCTGCACCCTTCCATAATCGACACGAAAGCGCTGGCGCCTTGTTTGCGAGGAGGTGGTAGCGCGTCAAATTTTTCAATTTCAGGAAAACTAATATCGACTTGAGGAATATTTAAGCGGCGACGCTTTTCAATCAGCTCAGGTAAACGATGCAGGGTTTGCGGCCCAAACACCACATCAACATAAGGGGCGCGTTTAACGATGGTGGCGCCTTCTTGGCTGGCTACACAGCCCCCCACACCAATAATAAGATTGGGGTTTTTAAGTTTCAGTTCTTTGACTCGCCCCAGATCTGAAAAAACTTTTTCTTGTGCTTTTTCACGCACCGAGCAGGTGTTGAACAAAATCACGTCGGCTTCTTCGGGGTTTTGTGTGAGTTCTACTGGGTTTTGTGTGCCCAATATATCAAGCATTTTTTCAGAGTCGTATTCGTTCATTTGGCACCCGAAGGTGCGAATGAAAACTTTAGAAGTTGTTGTCATAGTTTTTGGCCGTAACGGTTGTTGATACCGGGGGCGATGGTTAAGCGCGTTGTGTAAATTGATCGGTATAAAGATTAATTGCTGTCGAGCTGGGTGAAACTAAGGGGTAGGTAAAACTAAAGGGTAGGTGAAACTCAGCCTAAAAGTACAGGCTGAAAAACAGTCATTTATTCAGTGTAAATTTCTTCTACGGTATTGTCTTTTTTGATTGGTTTTACCAAGTCTTCACGTTTTACACCCAGCCACATGGCAATGGCGGCCGCCACAAAAACAGATGAGTAAATACCAAACCAAATACCAATCGTGAGTGCCAGGGCGAAATAATGTAGGGTGGGGCCACCAAAAATCAACATAGCCAACACCATCATTTGGGTTGAGCCGTGGGTGATGATCGTTCTTGAAATGGTTTGTGTGATGGCGCCATCAATCACGTCTTGAACGCTGGCGGTGCGTTCTTTGCGAAAAGTCTCTCGAACCCGATCCATAATGACCACAGACTCATTGACTGAGTAGCCTAAAACGGCCAGCACACCCGCTAATACGGCGAGCGAAAATTCCCATTGGAAAAAAGCAAAAAAACCCAAAATAATTACCACATCGTGCAAATTGGCAATCACCCCGGCAACGGCGAATTTCCATTCAAATCGTACCGCAAGGTACGCCACGATACCTAAAATCACAAAAAGTAATGCCAGCAAACCGTTTTCTATTAATTCTCGGCCAACCTGAGGGCCTACAAATTCGACCCGACGTAACTCAGGTGCCTGGTTGGCTGCTTGTAAAGCTGAAATAACTGTGGTGCTTTGATTGGCAGATGACAAGCCTGGTAGCAGGGGTAAACGTATCATCACGTCACGCGATGTGCCGAAGTTTTGTACTTGAAAATCGGTATAGCCTAAGTTTGAAATAACCTGTCTTATTTCAACCAGCGGGGCGGCTTCTTGGTAGGTCAGTTCCATAACGGTGCCACCCGTAAATTCGATCGACAAATTAAAACCACGTAAAGCAATAAAAATAACGGCGGCAATAAATGTGATGAAGCTGATTAAATTTAGCGCCAACGCGTGACGCATAAATGGAATGGTGCGCTTGATGCGAAAAAATTCCATGAGATTATTCCTTTGCCTTCCAGACCGTGCCAATCGACAGGCCTAATATTTTTTTACGATTACCATGGGTCAAATTAACCAGCGCCCGAACCCCCACCACAGCTGAAAACATAGAGGTAAGAATGCCTAAACAATGCACCACTGCAAAGCCGCGCACTGGGCCAGAGCCAAAAATGAGCAATGCAATACCAACGATAAGCGTGGTGAGGTTTGAGTCAAGAATGGTTGACCACGCATGGTCAAAGCCCAGTTGAATGGCGCGTTGCGGCGGCTCACCGTTACGAAGCTCTTCGCGTATGCGTTCATTAATCAGCACGTTGGCATCAATAGCCATACCTAAGGCGAGTGCAATGGCTGCTATACCGGGTAAGGTGAGCGTGGCTTGAAGCAACGACAATAAGGCGAGCAACAGCAAAATGTTGAACGATAAACCAATAGCTGAAAACAAGCCAAATAAACGGTAGTACACAATCATAAATACTGCCACGGCAACAAAGCCCCACAGCACGGCATTAAAACCTTTGGCAATATTTTCTGCACCCAAGCTTGGGCCAATGGTGCGCTCTTCAATGATTTCCATTGGCGCAGCTAAAGAACCTGCGCGTAAAAGCAAGGCGGTGTCAGCGGCTTCTTCGGCTGACATACTGCCTGAAATTTGTACTTGACCGCCTGGAATTTCACTGCGAATCACAGGTGCTGTGACGACTTCACCACGGCCTTTTTCAAACAACAAAATAGCCATGCGTTTACCAATATTTTCGCGTGTGATGTCACGGAAAATACGGGCGCCTTTACTGTCTAACGTTAAATGAACAGCAGGTTGTTGGTTTTGTGAATCGCGACCGGCTTGTGCGTCTTGTAAGTTTTCACCCGTTAAGATCACTTGGCGACGAAGTAGTAAAGGTCGGCCGTCACGCTCTTGATAGCGTTCAAGCCCAAAGGGCGTGGTGCCGGCGGCTAGCGCTGCGGTTGCAGCGGGTGAGTCGTCAACCAAGCGTACTTCAAGGGTAGCGGTACGACCTAAAATATCTTTTGCTTTGGCAACGTCTTGCACACCGGGTAGCTGCACCACAATTCGATTGGCACCTTGCTGTTGAATGATGGGTTCGGCGACGCCTAATTCATTAATACGGTTGTGTAAGGTCACAATGTTTTGTTTAAGCGCATTGGATTGAACAGTATTGACTGCCGTTTCAGACAGCGTGGCAACAAGTGGCCAGCTGCCTGCTTCAGGTGGGGGTTGTTGCCATTGCAAATCAACAAAGCGCTTGCGTAAAGCGTTCAATGCCAATTCTCTTTTGGCGTTGTCGCTGAATTTGAGGGCAATACTGTTACCACTACGTTCGATGCCGTCAGCAGTAATATTTTGATCTCTTAGGGCTGCATTGAAATCGGTAATCATGGCGTCGTAACGCGACGTCAGCGCACCTTTCATGTCGACTTCAAGTAAAAAGTGCACACCGCCACGTAAATCAAGACCCAAGTACATAGGGTTGGCACCCAGTGCGCTGAGCCATGCCGGTGAAGCGGGTAATAGATTTAATGCAACGGTATAAGACGGGTTGTTTGGGTCGGGGTTGAGCGCTTTTTCAATAATATCGCGGGCAACAATTTGTAAATCGGTGGTTTTGAAACGGAATCTGACTGTACCCACGGGGCCATTGGTTTCAAAATTTGAGGCAGTGGTTTCGATATTGGCTTTTTTCAAAATAGCGCCAACTTGGTCAAGCATAGCTGGTTCAATTCTGAGCGTGACTTTTGCGCTTGAAACCTGAACAGCGGGCGATTCACCAAAGAAATTAGGCAGGGTGTAAAGTAAGCCAATCACCAATGCAACCACAACGGTGATGTATTTCCAGAGCGGGTAACGATTCATGAGCGCAAGCGCCTTTGATAAAAAGATAAAAACGCCGGCGCTTAACGTTAAGGCCGGCGGGAGGTCAAAGGGGCATTAAATACCCTTGATTGTGCCCTTGGGTAAAACCATTTGCACTGACGCGCGTTGAACTAAAACTTCAACAGGTTTGTCGGCTAATGCGCTGACTTCAACTTCAATGTAGATGTCGGTAACGCGATTGACTTTGCCCAACATGCCTGAACCTAAGATGATTTCATCACCCTTAGATAAACCGGCCACTAAAGCTTTATGGTCTTTTTGACGTTTCATTTGTGGACGAATCATCAAAAAATACAGAATCACAAACATTAAAATAATTGGCATAAAACCAACGATTGAGCTGGTGTCAAAACCACCTACTTGTGCCAGAACGGGGCCGATCACTTCAATTGCAGACATTAAGGTCTCCTTTGTGTATAGAGGGGGTAACACATCATTGTAGCGATTTGGCTGAACGTTGACTTAAAAACGTTTCACGCCAGCTTTCAAAAGTGCCTTTTTCAATTGCTTCGCGCATTTCAGCCATGATGGTTTGGTAGAAATACAGGTTATGAAGCGTATTGAGGCGCGCACCCGTAATTTCGTTGGCGCGTTGTAAGTGGTGTAAATAAGCACGTGAAAAATGCTTACACGTATGACAATGGCACGTCATATCGAGTGGGCGCTTATCGTCACGGTACTGTGCGTTACGTATTTTAATGTCACCATTTCGGGTGAACAACCAACCGTTACGCGCGTTGCGGGTGGGCATCACGCAGTCAAACATATCAACCCCATGGCTCACCCCATTGACTAAATCTTCTGGTGTACCCACACCCATTAAGTAACGTGGGGCGTTTGCGGGCATTTTAGGGCCTGTATGCGCCAAAATGCGGTTCATATCAGTTTTTGGTTCGCCAACCGACAGCCCACCAATTGCATAACCATGAAAACCCACATCAACTAAGCCAGCTAACGACTCGTCGCGCAAATCTTCAAACATGCCCCCTTGCACGATACCAAATAGGGCGTTGGGGTTTGCAAGGGCGTTAAACGCTTGTTTAGACCGATTGGCCCAGCGTAACGACATGCGCATTGAGGTGGCGGCTTCTTCGTGGGTGGCCGGTTGGCCTTTGATTTCATAGGGTGTGCATTCGTCAAACACCATCACAATGTCAGAATTTAAAGCCGTTTGAATGCGCATTGATTCTTCAGGTGTTAAAAAAAGTTTGTCACCATTTATGGGTGATGCAAACTTAACGCCTTCTTCGGTGATTTTGCGCATGCCTTGCAGGCTAAACACTTGAAACCCACCAGAATCAGTCAAAATGGGTTTTTGCCACCCCATAAAGCCATGCAAACCATCATGTTGTTCAATAATGGGGGTGCCAGGACGCAACCAAAGGTGAAAGGTGTTGCCCAGCACAATTTGCGCCCCAATTTCTTCGAGCTCGTGGGGCAGCATGGCTTTAACGCTACCGTATGTGCCCACTGGCATAAAGACAGGGGTGTTGACGACGCCGTGGTTCAGGGTCAGTTGCCCGCGGCGCGCATGGCCTTGGGTGGCGAGCACTTCAAATTTCATGGTTGAGGCCTTTTTCTAAAAACATGGCATCACCATAACTAAAAAATCGGTAACGTTCTTGAATGGCATGTGCGTAGGCGGCTTTCATGGTGTCTAAACCAATAAAAGCTGACACCAACATCAGTAAAGTTGATTGCGGTAAGTGAAAATTTGTAACCATTGCGTCAACCACTTGCCAGCTAAACCCAGGCTGAATAAAAAGTTGTGTATCGCCACTGCAAGCGGTAAGTTGGCCATTGTGGGCTTTGGCCGACGATTCAAGTGCGCGCACACTGGTGGTACCAACGGCAATGACACGCCCCCCCTGTTGGCGGGCTTTTGCAACGGCTTGGACTGTTTCGGGTGGAAGGGTGTACCACTCGCTATGCATAATATGTTTTGAAAGATCGTTGTCGCGCACGGGTTGAAAAGTACCTGCACCGACGTGCAAGGTTACAAAACAGCTTTGAACACCGCGAGCTTGCAAAAGAGTCAACACGTGTTCGTCAAAATGCAAACCTGCCGTGGGGGCGGCTACTGCACCCGGTACTTTTGCATAAACGGTTTGATATCGCTGTGCGTCACTGTCGTCGGCAGAATGCTTAATATAGGGTGGTAAGGGCACTTCACCATATTGGTCTAAAGCGTCTAAAACAGGCTGCTCAAAAGACAGGTCATACAAATCATCTGAACGCCCCGTGACGTGCACCGAAACAGCATCAGCCAAAGTTAATGCGGTGCCAACTGGTGGCGATTTACTGGCTTTAACGTGAGCCAGAGCAGTGTGTATGCCGGTGACGCGTTCTATTAAAACTTCAACGGCACCGCCCGTTGCTTTTTTGCCATAAAGGCGAGCTTTAATGACCCGTGTATCGTTGAAAACCAATAAATCGTTTGGTTTTAACAATTCAGTTAATTCTACGAATGATCGATCAGCATACTTACCATTATGGTCAACATGCAATAAGCGACTTGCGCTTCGAATGTTTTGAGGAAATTGAGCAATGAGATCTGTTGGTAAAACATAATCAAAATCAATCAAATTAAGCGGCGAGGGTGTTGTGTTCAAAATAGCTATAAATCTTTAAGGTGGTTTTTGTTGACGTATTTTATGCGCTTAGTTGACTTTTTTGCCTGCAAAGCCCGTTAAATTCGTTATGCTTAAAACTTGTTTGTAAACGCATTAAAATAATGAGTACTCCTAAACTTATTTAGTCACACTTGTGTGAATGAAAGGCCGCTATGAATGCCCAGTTTGATCGCAGTATTTTATTAAGAACAAGTGGTTTTTTCTTTAAATTAAATCATGTCGATCGTCTGGCATTTCTTAGCCGCTTTAGCTTTTTTTTCCTTTGTATAGGCTGTGTTTTTGTGCTTGCTGTGGGTCACGTAAATAGTTACGCTTCAACCACTACAACCGCCAAAGCACGAACTGTTCCACAAACAAAAACAAAATCTGAAAACACTTCAAAAACGCCTGCTTTGGCAGCGTTGCCGCCTGAATTAGCCAAAGCTTGGGCCGCAACAGGCCTGCCCAACAGCACCTTGTCATTGGTCGTGCAAGATGTTGATGGTAAACGTTTGTTCGAACAGGCGCCCGCTCAGCCGCGCAACCCCGCTTCTGTCATGAAGTTGGTGACCACTTGGGCCGGGCTTTCAACGCTTGGCCCTAGTTTTGTTTGGAATACGGTTTTTTTAATTGACCCGAATTCTAAAGTTGATGCGCAAGGGGTGCTCAGTGGCCCCGTTTATTTGCGGCCATCGGGCGACCCACTTTTCTTGCTTGAAGACTTATGGCGATTAATGCGCGAACTTCGATTGCGTGGCATCAAGCAGATTCCAGATATTGTGGTTGATCGTTCGCGCTTTGCCGATGTCGCCATTGATCCGTCAGCTTTTGATGGCAAAGGTGACCGGCCTTATAACGCCAGCCCTGATGTATTTATGGTCGGTTTTGGTGCGGTTCGTGTGGTGTTAAGCCCAGACTTGCAAACCGATAAATGGCGCGCATTTATTGACCCACCTGTGGCCGAGATTGACGTTGAAAGTAAAGTGCAGTGGTTACCAGGTAAGTGCTCAACTAGCCCACAAGTTGGCGCAGACATGATCACAATGAACAACGAAACACGATTTCGTATTAACGGTAAAGCGCAAGGCGCCTGTGGCGAATTTGATATTTACCGTTTAGCATTTACGCAGGAAGAATTTGCCGCGCGCGTGCTTCGTAGTATGTGGAAAGAGGTCGGTGGCGAAATGACAGGCCAAGTAAAAAGTGGCGCCATTCCTGCAACGGCTATTCCAATTGCTGCACATGAGTCGCCCCCACTGTCTCAAGTTATTCGTTTTATTAATAAAAACAGTAACAATGTAATGACCCGTATGTTGCTTTTAACCTTGGGTGCTCAGGCAGGTCAACGACCTGCAACCGTTGAGGGTAGCGCACAATGGGTTACTCAGCAGTTACAAAAACAAGGGGTTGATGTTACCGGGCTGGCGATTGAAAACGGCTCAGGCCTTGCGCGCGAGACTGCTGTGTCTGCTAATGGTTTGGCCACCATGTTGCAACGCGCGTGGGATTCTCCAGTTATGCCCGAGTACTTGTCTTCGCTGGCGCTATTGGGTGATGATGGCACCATGCGCAATCGTCTCAAGGCACCCGATACCCGGCTTAGGGCGCACATGAAAACGGGCTCATTACGAGATGTGCGTGCTGCTGCAGGTTATGTTTTAGGCAAATCAGGCAAACGTTATATTATGGTCAGCATGGTTAACGATGACCAAGCTTACCGGGCAAGGGAATTTGAAAATGCAGTGATTGCTTGGTTAATAAAGAACTAAGGGTTAACGCCTGCTAAACTGTAAATGCTAACGTAAATTGAAATGTAAATATATTTTTTTAATTAAAGGGAAATATCATGCGTAATCAAGAATCCACCCATGCGCCAGTTGAAACCCAAAACAAATTAATTGACTCGGTCAAGTCTACGCTTGATCATGTCGAAAACTTACTGCGCGATGCGGCCAATGCATCAGGCGATCAAGCGGCCGAACTGCGCGAGCGCGCAATGACTTCACTTCGCAATACCCGTGAAACCTTGCACGATGCGCAAGACGCTATGCTTGAACAAGGCCGCCGTGCTGTGCGTGCAACCGACGATTACGTGCATGACAACCCATGGCAAGCTGTTAGTGTTGCAGGTGTTGTCGGTTTGTTGTTGGGTGTTTTAATTTCACGCCGTTAATCGACAACGCGGTTAGTAAAATTCAGCTTATTTGATGCCATTTTTATGAGGCAACCTATATGATGCTACCTATATGACACTACTTTTATGATGTTATTTATATGACATTGCCTATATGAATTTGCGTCAGTCTTCTTCTGCGCTTTTTGCTGCGCTGATTCAACTTGTTCAAAACCGAGTTGAGCTTTTTGGGCTTGAACTTGCCCAAGAAAAAGATCGCAGCCTGCGTTTATTTACGCAGGCTGCGATTGCTGCTATTTTTCTTTTGCTAAGTGTTGCGATTTTATCTTTTTTGATTATTGCAATCTTTTGGGAAACGCCTTACCGGCTGTGGGCTTTAGGGTTGCTTGGTTTAGGCTACGGTTTGATTGGCATCATCATGTTGTTACGCGCCAAGTCAAACATGGCTAGTTTCGAGCATGCTTTTACAGCAACTGTTGATGAGTTGCGACGCGATGCAAACATGTTTGCTAATACTGTTGAATCGGCATCAAAAGAGGCTGATTCCGCATCAACTTCAAAAACCCATTCATCATCGACTGATAAGTCTACAAAAGCTGATGAACGATAAGTCAAAAAATCGCGCAATTGACAGAACCATTCGTATTGAACGATTAAGGTTGCAGGCCGCGCTTGACCGCGATAGCGTCGCGCAGTCGGCCTACCGCTTGGCTGATGCATGTCGCCCCTCAACAATTGTGGGTCACTGGTTCTCAAACACCTCGCTGGGTCAACCGTCTAATTTTTTAAATCGGGGTGCTAATTTACTAAGTCAATACCCTTATGTGGCGGCCAGTTTATCGTCGTTACTGTTAGGTCGTAAATCTCGCATATTACGTATTGCAGGCCTTCTGCTAAGCTCTATTGGTGCTTGGCGTGTCGTGCTTCGGGCAGCCAACCGTGATCAGTCTAAGCGTTAAGCGCCGTCGAAAAGTGGTTTTGTTAAGCGCCGTATTGGCGCTTTGTTTTTTGGCCATCGCAAGCTTGTTTGTTGGGGCAGCATCGGTATCAGTTGAACAGTTTTTTAACGTCATAACCCGTCATGACTCGCAACCTTCACAGTCTGCTCTTATTATTTTTGAATTACGCCTGCCCCGTACCTTACTGGCCATGATTGCCGGTGCGGCGCTAGCTGTGGGTGGGGTAGTTATGCAAACCTTGTTTCGTAACCCTTTGGCTGAGCCTGGCTTGGTGGGCGTGTCGGCAGGGGCCTCAATGGGTGCCGTATTGGCTCTGTGGTTGGGTTTCAACAGTTTTGCAGTCACCAGTCTGTCAGCATGGTTGGGTGCTTTGTTGGCTTCATGGTTAGCTTGGTGGGTTGCCAAACGCAACCCCATGCCTTCACAGCTTTTGTTAGCAGGGGTTGCGATAAATGCATTAGTCATGAGCTTGGTCAGCTTACTAATGAGCCTGAGCGACGATCAAACGTTACGCAGTATTGTTTTTTGGTCACTCGGTAGTCTGGCTCGAGCACAGCTAGGGCCTGTCTTAGCTGTTGGGTTTTTGGTACTGTTGGTTTTGTTTGGTTTGCAACGGCAATCACAATCGCTCAATGCTTTGCTGTTGGGTTCTCACCAAGCGCGCCACGTCGGGCTAAATGTTAATCGATTTCGTACACAGTTGATTGTAATCATTGCGCTGTTAGTGGCCCCAGTGGTGGCTCTAACAGGCGTCATTAGTTTTGTAGGGTTGGTTGTTCCAAATTTACTTAGGTTACGAATGGGTACAGATCATCGCGGCCTGCTGCCTGCTGCAGCGTGTTTGGGGGCAATGGCTGTTTTGTTGGCTGATATGTTGTGTCGCGTTATGGTTCAACCGGCAGAGCTGCCAGTTGGTGTCATTACCTCGTTAGTGGGTGCGCCTTTTTTCATTTACATGCTTTGGTGTCGCCCTGTCAAAACCTAGTCTTTAAAGACCCAATGATTGCCAGATGCTGTCTACGCGGGCTTTCACTGCAGGCGTCATTTCAATTGGTGTGCCCCATTCTCGTTGTGTTTCACCAGGCCATTTGTTGGTGGCATCAAGCCCCATTTTGCCGCCTAAACCTGAGGTAGGTGATGCAAAATCTAAATAATCAATGGGGGTGTTGTCAACCAAAACGGTGTCGCGTACAGGGTCCATGCGGGTGGTGATGGCCCAAATAACTTCTTTCCATTGGCGTGGGTCTATGTCGGCATCAACCACCACAATAAACTTGGTGTACATAAACTGTCGCAAAATGCTCCATAACCCGAACATGACACGTTTAGCATGACCTGGGTATTGTTTGCGAATGGACACCACTGCCATGCGGTAGCTACAGCCTTCAGGGGGTAAGTAAAAGTCAACAATTTCGGGTAACTGTCGACGCAAAATCGGTACAAACACTTCGTTCAGCGCTACACCCAGAACGGCAGGCTCATCGGGGGGTTTGCCCGTGTAGGTGGTGTGATAAATGGGGTTGCGGCGCATGGTGATGCGTTCAACGGTAAAAACCGGAAACCAATCTTGTTCGTTGTAGTAGCCGGTATGGTCGCCGTAGGGGCCTTCGAGCCCCATTTCATAGTCACCCGGTGGTAAGGGTGGTGCGCCAGATGGCACGTTGGGGGTTAACGCACGCGGGTCACTTCGCGGAAGTAAGTGCCCTTCAAGCACAATTTCAGCTGTTGCAGGTACTTGTAGATTGCTACCAATAGCCTGTGTAACTTCGGTGCGACCACCACGTAACAAACCAGCAAATTGATATTCAGACAGGCTGTCAGGAACTGGAGTCACCGCGCCCAAGGTGGTGGCAGGGTCAGCGCCTAAAGCCACCGCGATGGGGAAGGGTGTGTTGGGGTGGGCCAATGCGTGGTCTCTAAAGTCGAGCGCCCCACCACGGTGTGACAACCAACGCATAATGAGTTTGTTGCGACCGATCACCTGTTGCCGATAAATACCTAGATTTTGTCTTTTAGCATTCGGGCCACGTGTGATGACTAGACCCCATGTCAGTAAGGGCGCAACATCACCAGGCCAACACGTTTGGATAGGTAGGCGTGAAAGATCAACGTCGTCACCTTCCCACACGATTTCTTGGCAGGCGGCGCCGCGAACCACTTTAGGGTTCATATCCCACAGAGCTGATTTGAGCATGGCCACTTTTGCCAAAGCATCTTTAAAGCCTTTCGGTGCTTCAGGTTCGCGTAAAGAGGCGAGTAGTTCGCCAATATCTCGCAAGGCGGCCACGTTAGGGGCGCCCATGCCAAGCGCAACACGCTCTGGCGTACCAAAAAGATTTGCCAATACCGGCATAGCGCTGGCTTGCCCTTGGTGCGTGACTTGGTCAAATAAAAGTGCTGGACCGGCTTGGTGCAATACGCGTTGCGAAATCTCGGTGATCTCAAGTTCTGTATGAACAGGCGTGTTGATACGTCGCAATTGGTTTTTACGTTCTAATTGGCCAATAAAATCTCTTAAATCTTTGTAATGCACGGCATCTTTCCTGAATTTGTTTTAAATTAAGGGTATGAATCAAATATTATTATCAACGAAGTTAATTGCTTGGCCTTTATGGTACGCGCGATTATCAGAAATAGTCAGAATATCTGGTGCGTATTTAGGGGTTGCTGCGATGGTTGCGGTATTGATGATGTTGATGGTTGCTCCGCTACGCCACAAGGTTGAAATTATTCACCAAGCTGCGCTGAACGCTTTGGCTCCAAATCAATATGATGTGGCAACATTTATGCCGAAGCTTGAAAGCCTGTGGGTTAACCCCGTCAGCATGAGTGTCAACCCACAGGTGCGTATGTTGCCAGATGGCACGTTACAAACGCAAAAAATACCCTCTATGGCCTCAACATTTTCAGGTGCTCTACCTTCGGTGATTGCAAAAGATGTGCGGCTTGCAAAGTCAGCATACGGCGTTACAGACACGCAGTTAGATGCACTTGAAAATTATATTGCCCGTAAATACCGGGTGGCTCAGAAGGTAACAAATAATCTTACTGACGCCGCATTTTTAGTCAGTAAAGAGTTTGAAGTTGACCCGATTCTTGTTTTGGCTATTATGGCCATTGAGTCACGTTTCAACCCTTTCGCTGAAAGTGGTGCAGGTGCGCAGGGCTTGATGCAAGTCATGACAAGGGTACATACCGATAAATTTGAAGCATTAGGTCACACGACAGATGCTGCTTTTAACCCCGTTGTTAACCTGAGGGTAGGGGTCAAAATCTTGAACGATTGTATTAAACGTCGCGGTTCAGAGGTCGATGGGTTGAAATGCTACGTGGGTGCAACAGGCCCCGATGATGGCGGGTATGGTGAGCGAGTGCAATCTGAGCGCAGGCGCATGGCATTAGCGGCATCGTTACCGATGACTCGCTAATTTTGTTAGGCTTTGTTAAGCGCATGGTTCATGCGTTCTATGGCTTGTTCTAGCTGGTCTAAACCGGTCGTATAAGACATACGCGCCATATTTTTTGCATGCGCTGGCCCGAAATCAAGGCCAGGCACGATGGCCACCCCAGCGCGATCAAGTAATTGTTCAGCCAACAGGCTGCTGTCGTGGCTGTGACGGGTCACATCACAATAAACGTAAAACGCCCCATCGGGGTGAGCGGGTACGGTAAAACCAATTGATTCAAGTGCGGGCACCAAGAAGTCGCGGCGCGTTTTAAACGCTTGTCGGCGTCGTTCAAATAAGTCTAACGTTTCTGCTTCGAAGCACGCTATTGCACCATGTTGAGACAAGGTGGGTGCACAAATAGCAAGGCTTGAGGCCAGTTTTTCAAGTGGCCCAATTAAATGATCGGGCACAATTAACCAGCCTAATCGCCAACCCGTCATATGAAAGTACTTTGAAAAACTATTTAATACGATGACCTGATCGTCGAACACCAACGCCGACTGCCGATCGTTGTCGTACGATAAACCCAGATATATTTCGTCCATAATGACAAAGCCATCGCGTGCTTTGACGGCGGCAAGCAAAGCTTTAAGTGTCTCGGGCGCAATTGAAGTGCCGGTCGGGTTGCTAGGCGAGGCCACTAAAATACCGCGCGTGCGGGCGTTCCAGTGGGTTTCAATATCAGCTGCACACAGTTGGAACCGGTTGGCCGCCTGGGTAGGTATTAACTTGGTTACCCCACCCGCTGCCAAAATAAAATTAGCGTTCGCTGGGTAGCAGGGGTCAGGCATTAATACTTCTGCACCGGGGTCAACAAGTGTTAAGGCCGCCAACATTAAAGCGCCGCTACCCCCGTTGGTAACGATGACACGACGTGGGTCAATCGGTGCATTAAAGTGCGTGCCATAAAATTTGGCTATCGCTTCGCGCAATGCGGGCAAACCCGCTGAAGGACTATAGCCACTTAAACCTAGCTTAGCAGCATGTTGCATGGCTTCCACAACACGTGGGGCTGCGGTAAAGTCTGGTTCACCAATACCTAGGCTTATGATGTCACGACCTTGGCTTTGCAAGTAAGCTGCTTTTTTAGCCACTTCTACGGCATAAAAGGGGGCGGCTTGGTGTGTGCGTTGAGCCAATTTTGGAAACATCATTTTTTCTCCGTAAAAAAGGAATTGTAGTGTCGGTTCGACCATCACGACGGGCATTTTTATCAGGTCAGCGGTCAAGCGTAGACCCGTGGCTGTCTTTTTTAGCCAAATTACGGGCGCGCGCGCCCGGTACGCTTTCGCTTGACCCCCAATTTTTTGAAACACGGGCGCACTGGGTGCCCACGTGTTTAAACGATATTGAAGTGGCTCGATCGTTGTGCCAGCAGTTTGGGGTGATGTTGTGTCTTCAAGGGCTTCAAGCGCCACTTGACCCGAGCCGTTCATTACTTGTGGTTGAGCCTGGGCGGTCTTGGGCTCGACCTATACCGTTAAATATGGCGCAGGGTTTGTGGCGTTTTGACGCGGGCTGTACGATGCAAGTGCTTCAAGCCGCGGGCGTTGTTGCAGCTCAAGGTGCGGCACCTCAGCAATCATTGGCGCATTGGTTTGCAATGGGTACGCATGGTCGCATTCCCTTAGGGGGTTTAGCCGCGCTGGGTGTTGAAAACATCGAAATGATGTTTGTCGATGGCACAATCGAGGTGCTGGGGGCTTTTGGTGCACAAAATAATGAACCGTTGCGTTCGATGTTTACCCAACGCAACATACCTCAATTATTTGAAGTTGCACGTCAAAGCAGTATGTCTGCGTTTATGCAAGACTTCGATATAGCGAGCGGTTTAGCGCAAGCGTTTCCACATGACTGCTTTAGAATTGATGCGCTGGTTGAGTATGGGGGGGGCGAACCCCATTTAGGGCAATTTTTTGTGGGCCACGGTGGGTGTTTGGGCTGGCTTGTCGCGATAACCTTTCACTCAGTTGACCCCGCAGCAACGATTGCACGTAGCGTCGATGAACAAAAAGATAGCACCAAACGCGACGATAAGGCCTTAGATTGTGCTAATTTAAATACGTTACTTAAATTTGATAAAAATGAAGTACAAGGCGTCAATCAATCTATAAAAAACATACTTGATTCACCTCATGTGTTTTTACCTTGACATCTTGTAATCATGCTAGAGTCATTTTTAATTCACTAACCCTAATAAATAAATAAAATTAAAACTCTATGACAATGGATGCAGATCTGCGTAAAGCAGCACTTGAATATCACGAGCAGGGTCGCCCAGGCAAAATCTCAATTGCACCGACCAAAAGCTTGTCAAACCAACGCGACTTGGCGCTAGCATATTCGCCGGGCGTAGCCGCAGCATGCGAAGAAATCGTGGCAGACCCTGCCAATGCATTTCGCTATACGGCGCGGGGCAATCTGGTCGGCGTAATAACCAACGGTACGGCTGTTTTAGGCCTAGGTAATATCGGTCCACTCGCTTCTAAGCCGGTTATGGAAGGCAAAGCCGTTTTATTTAAAAAGTTTGCTGGTATTGACGTTTTTGATATTGAAATCAATGAGCAAGACCCTGAAAAATTAGTCGATATTATTGCCTCGCTTGAACCCACTTTTGGGGGTATCAATCTAGAAGATATCAAGGCACCAGAATGTTTTATGGTTGAACGCAAATTGCGTGAACGCATGAAAATACCGGTGTTTCACGACGACCAACATGGCACGGCTATTTGCGTCACAGCAGCCTTTTTAAATGGTCTTGAAGTTGTTAAAAAAGACATCAAAAAAGTTAAATTAGTCGTGTCAGGTGCGGGTGCTGCCGCTTTAGCCTGTCTAGACTTAATGGTCGATATGGGCATGCCTATTGAAAACATTTGGGTGACTGATATTGAGGGCGTCGTTTACGAAGGCCGCACCTCACTAATGGATCCTGATAAAGCGCGCTTTATGCAAAAAACAGATGCCCGTCATTTGGCTGACGTCATTGGCGATGCTGATGCATTTTTAGGTTTGTCTGCAGGGGGTGTGCTCAAACCCGAGATGGTTGCTCGCATGGCAGCCCGCCCGCTGATATTGGCATTGGCTAACCCCAACCCTGAAATATTGCCAAGCGACGCACATGCAGTGCGTGATGACGCGGTGATATCAACTGGTCGATCTGATTTTCCTAATCAAGTTAATAATGTGTTGTGCTTCCCTTATATTTTTAGGGGTGCACTTGATGTCGGCGCAACAACCATTACCCGCGGTATGGAAAAAGCCGCGGTGGTGGCAATTATGCGTTTAGCCCAAGAAGAGCAAAATGAACTCGTGTCGGCCGCTTACGGTACCGGTGACGTGTCATTTGGCCCCACTTACTTTATGCCTAAGCCATTTGACCCACGCTTAATTACTCGCATTGCACCCGCTGTCGCCAAAGCCGCAATGGAAGAAGGTGTGGCGACTCGTCCTATTAAAGACCTTGATCTCTACGTGCAAGAGCTTGAGCGTTTTGTTTACCACTCAGGTGCGTTTATGCGCCCGGTATTTTCTGCTGCCAAAGCACTTGTTCGCGAAGGCGGGCGCTCGCGAATTGTCTTTACTGAAGGTGAAGATGAGCGTGTATTGCGTGCCGTGCAGGTGGTGGTTGATGAAAAGTTGGCGCGACCGATTTTGGTGGGCCGCCCCAGTGTGTTGCAGGCGCGTATTGAGCGCCATGGGTTACGTTTGCGTTTGGGGGTTGATGTTGAAGTAACCGACCCCGAGCAAGATGATCGTTTTCATCAATACTGGACAGCGTATTGGGAACTGATGGCTCGTAAAGGTATTAGCAAAGAAATGGCGCGCGTTGAAATGCGTCGTCGCCTCACGTTAATCGGTGCCATGATGGTACGCTTGGGTGACGCAGATGGTTTGATTTGTGGCACGGTAGGGGGGTATGCAGACCACTTACGCTTTATCGATGAAGTATTGAACGAAGACAAAGCCAACCATACTTATGCTGCAATGAATATCGTGTTGTTGCAAGAGCGTACCTTGGCTATTGTTGATACCCACGTGAATGAAAACCCAACAGCTGAACAAATTGCTGACTTCACGATCGCTGGTGCCAAGCAGATGCAGCGCTTAAATATTGAACCCAAAGTGGCGCTACTGTCGCGCTCTAATTTTGGTTCTTCTGATGTTGAGTCAGGTAAAAAAATGCGCCAAGCGCTTGAGTTGATCAAACAACGAATGCCCGATCTTGAAATCGATGGCGAAATGCACGGTGATTCGGCGCTTGACGAAAAATTGCGTAACCGTAATTTGCCGTCAACATCTTTGCATGGTTCAGCCAATCTTTTGGTTTGTCCAAACGTTGATGCTGGAAACATTGCGTACAACCTATTGAAAACCACTGCGGGCAGCAATATTGCCATTGGGCCTTTTTTATTAGGTGGTCCTGGTGCCGTTCATATTTTGACATCGAGTGCAACAGTTCGCCGTTTGGTTAATATGACAGCGGTTGCGGTGGTCGATGCCAATCAACCCCGTTCAACTCAGGTTGCAGAGGCATAATCTATGAGTCAGGCAGTTAATAAGCAAGTTCAGCGTTTGCTCAAGTCGGGTGGTTCGTTTGAACCAACGGCACTTCGTGCTGTGCTTGAACCTGTTGTGATTGAAGCGGGTGTGTTGTTGGGGGTGGCAGATTGCAGTCGTGCCCGCAACCGCTCGGCAGTGTTTCGCGCGGTTGTTAGGGCGGTTGATTACCCCGAATTTATACCCGGTAAATTTGAAGCCCTTTACGATTGTTTGTGCGACACGTTACTCGATCAACGGGTTGGGTTAGTCTTAGTGCTCAACGCGTTTCACTCTGCTAACGAGGGTCTTGAAAAAGATGTCGAAGGCATTTTGCAGGTATTGAATGATGCGGTAGATTTTGCTCAAGAAAATGGCAAAATATTTATTTATGGCATCGAGCATGCTGGCCGCCACCCCGATGCAGACCCCGGTGTGGTTCATAATTGGAGCGATGCAAACGATTAAAGTGCATCACTTCAATCGTTTCAGTCTAGATCACTTGTCAGATTAGATGATCATCAATTAAATAGATGCTCGTCTAAATGGTCACCCATTTAACCGGCAATTTGCCTAACGGGTAGGCTTCATAAATGATCACTCGTCTAAATGGCAGCCTTTCTGACGAGCTGTCCATCTAACTAGTCTGTACGCTGAAGACTCACCACTTTAAGTAAGACCCAAGCATTGAAACGGCGGCTATGCCGGCTGTTTCAGTGCGTAAAACGCGAGGGCCTAGCGAAATGGTTTGTGTCTCAGGGTATTTTGAAAAAAAAGTGAGCTCTTGCTCTGACCAGCCACCTTCTGGGCCAATTGCGATGTCAACGGCTTGAATCGGTTCTTGATTTTCTTCAATACAGTCAATCATTGGGCGGGCACCCGTGGGGTGAGCCACCCATAGCAATGTCTTTATGGGCCCATTTGGGCCGCTTAAATCACCTGACGTCTTAAAGCGGGCTTTAAGCGCCTGCTCAAGTGAACAGACCAAATCAACCTGCATCAGTACATTTCGACCACATTGTTCACTGGCTGATTGCACGATACGTTGCCAATGTTGGTGTCTTTTTTGAGCGCGACGCTCGTCTAAGCGCAGCACGCTGCGCTGTGCTGAAACGGGAATAACGCGATAAACGCCTAGTTCAACCGCTTTTTCAATCATCCAGTCCATCTTGTCGGCACTGGCTAAGCCTTGTATGAGGGTGATTCGCCCTTTGCGTTCACGATTCGCTTGAGTAGGCGCAGCCAAATCAACACAAATCGGTGCCGAGCCCACTACTTGTTTGGTATCAATTTGTAGTTGGGTTTGAAATTCATGACCGAGGCCGTCAAACAGTGTGAAAACTTCACTCGTTTTAAGCCTTAAAACACGTAAATGATGGGCGACCTCTGGCGGTAACTCAAACGAGCTGTGCGCAATTAAGGGTTTTGAACAAAAAAATCGGGGGGTGTGCATGGCGCAATCTTAGCCCATCATGCATAACCTGCGGTTAACCCCTATGGCTAGGTGCTAGAATCATGAATTGATCTTTTCTTTTATTGCCCCGTCTTATAAGGCATATTTCGCATGAGTCTCTCAGCTGATTCTTACACACAAATGGCCTCAGCCATTCGTGCTTTATCAATGGACGCGGTTCAAAAAGCCAACTCGGGCCACCCCGGTGCGCCTATGGGCATGGCTGATTTTGCTGCCGCATTGTTCAAAGATCACCTCAAACACAACCCTAAAGACCCCACTTGGCTTAATCGAGACCGATTTGTGTTGTCTAACGGCCACAGTTCAATGTTGCTCTATTCATTGCTGCATTTAACGGGTTACGACTTGTCACTTGATGAAATCAAACATTTTCGTCAATTGCATTCGCTCACCCCAGGGCACCCCGAAGTAGGTATTACCCCCGGCGTTGAAACCACCACTGGCCCGTTGGGTCAGGGTTTAGGTAATGCGGTGGGTATGGCTCTGGCCGAGGCATTATTGGCCGACGAGTTCAATCGCCCCAACCACGCCATTATTGATCATCGCACCTACGCCTTTGTAGGCGACGGCTGTTTGATGGAAGGTATCTCACACGAGGTGTGTTCTTTAGCGGGCACGTTACGACTGGCAAAATTAATCGTGCTATATGACGATAATGGCATTTCAATCGACGGAAAAGTTGAAAATTGGTTTACCGATGACACGGCCAAACGTTTTGAAGCTTATGGCTGGCATGTTATTTCAAAGGTTGATGGGCACGATGCACAGGCCGTTTCGCAAGCAATTGAGCAGGCTAAAAAACAAGGGCTTGCCCAACAAAAACCGACTTTAATTATTTGCCGTACGGTTATTGGTAAGGGTGCCCCCAATGTGGCCGGCACCGATAAAGTACATGGCGCGCCATTGGGCGATGCTGAAATTCAAT
>JBDNHM010000368.1:0-3269 GCA_041688825.1 Burkholderiaceae bacterium
AACGGATTAAAGAAAAAGCACGAACGGGGCAGCGCCGAACCGCTGCAGGTCAGTAAAAGATTACAGCTTAAAAACCTACACCTTTTGTCTTGACGAAAGGATCCACTTTAGTCGTAGCGAAACGCAAACTGATATTTCATCGTTAGAAGACGTTAAATATGCTATTGACTCTGTTTTAGAAATTGAGGGTCATATTAATGCTGTCATCAATACAGCAGGTATTTTAATTAAACAGCCTTTACTAAACATGAGCGCCGAGAGTATAAAACAGGTGATTGATATTAATGTAACGGGGGCTATTAATGTTGCTTTGGCTTCTGCCAGTGCCTTAATGCAAACAAAAGGTATGCTTTTGTTATTTACCTCGTCATCATTTACTCGGGGTCGTGCTTTTTACAGTACTTACTCTGCCTCTAAAGCTGCCGTGGTTAATTTGTGTCAGGCCTTGTCTGAAGAATGGGCTGAAAAAGACATAAGGGTAAATTGCATTAACCCTGAACGCACCCGTACCCCAATGAGAACGCAAAACTTTGGTAATGAGCTTGAGGAAACATTGTTAGACCCAACCGATGTTGCTGAACGGGCCATCGAAGTACTGTTGTCTAACAATACTGGGGCCGTGATTGATGTTAGGTTAACGCAATGAGCATTGAAGACTCACACAAGCAAAATCTTTTAGAAATGCTGGTCGAAATTGACCGTATTTGTAAAAATAATAAAATTGAGTACTGGTTAGATGGTGGCACGCTTCTCGGTGCGCACCGCCATGGTGGCTTTATACCTTGGGACGACGACATTGACGTAGGTGTAAGGCGTTGTGATTTTGTTAATATTCAATATGCATTAGCTGCCGAATTACCCGAACATTTTTTCTTACAATCGCCAGCAACTGAGCTTAACTATAAACACGAGTTTATAAAGATTCGAGACACTCGAACCTCTAATGGCGCAAAATTAGATGCAAAGTATCAACACCGAGGTTTATTCGTTGATATCTTTCCCTTTGATTTTGTACCCGAGTCTGTTGCATTAAGACGGGTTCACTTTATAGTTTCGAAAATTCGTCTTTTCTTGTTAGTTTACAAAAAAGATACGGTTATTGTGTACAACAACAATAACAATAAAAAATTAAAAAATTTATTCGTACATATTTTTTATTTCACTTTGGGCTCACTACCCAAGCGCTTTTGGAACTTCTTATTAAAGGCTACCCGAAAATCAGTTACTTACAGAAAGTTTATCGGTGACGGCTATTGCTTTCCGACTTGTTTTTTTAAATCTATAAGAAAAGTTGAAGTGTATTTTCCGCTTACTGAAATAAAGTTTGAAGGTATCGTTTTTAGTGCACCACAAAACGTACCGCGTTATCTTGAGTCACTTTATGGTTCTGATTTTATGACACCCAGGCAAGATTTGCATATTGAACATATGGAAGATCTTATTAATTTAGATCAACAACCTTAAGATTTTAATTGTGGCAGTTTCAAACTTGAAGTGCGACAAAGCAACTTTATTATTCATCAGTTAAGCATTGGGGCGTTGAAGCAACTAGAGGCTAAAATGCTTAATCATTTAGGCTTCATTTATCGTAACGTCGTTTACGTATTGGCAACTTGATTGCTTCAATGGTGACGGCAACAATGTAAAAAGGCAAACTTATTTTTCCTTCACGTAACAAAGTTTTCAGTACATCAAGATAGCTTTTATGCATTTGGTCGACTGTTTCCGTCAGGCCTGAATGGCCCATCGCAGGTTTAAACCCAGCAGCCAATACTTTATCTATGTATGCAAATCGTTTAAAACGAAAATTTGTCAACCACGCTTTATAGTCGTCTACGCGCCTGAATCGGTTGTCAAAACCACTAAAGCTTTCTTTTAACACCATGACGGTAGGTGTAAAAAATGCATTGCCATAAGCAAACCGCCACTTTGATATCGTTTTTACACGAATAGCGTTTGACCCCTGGTAATTGATGGCTGGTTTATCTATTAGTTGACTGGCTTGAAAAGCATAACCATGCCCAGTTATTGTGAAGTGATTTGCTTGCATGATTGCATATTGAATTTTAAGTTTGTCGGGCAACCAAATATCATCTGCATCAAGAAAAGCAATATAGCGACCTTGGGCGACGTTTATGCCCGCATTTCTCGCAGCAGGTGCACCTAAATTGTTTTGGCAAATGAGCGTTATGGGTATGCTTATGCTCGCACGCCAAAGTTCAACTGCTGGGGCAATAGGTTCGTCGCTACCGTCATCGACAATAATAATTTCGAGTGGTTGTTCGCTTTGGTTTTCGACAGAGTCTAAGCTTCGCTTTAACGTATCAATAGCGTTGTAACAGGGTATGACAACGCTAACACTCAATCGTGACACGCTTTCACAACCTGCTCGGCTTCTTGAGTCGTTATGCTAGGTGAAATAGGCAAGCTAACAATTTCATTGTGAATGCGTTCCGCAATGGGGAAGTCACCTTTTTTAAACCCCATGCTTTTAAATGCACCCTGCAAATGAGGGGGAATGGGGTAGTGAATTAAGGTGCTCACACCTTGGCCTTCTAAGTGTTTTTGAAAACCATCGCGGTTTTTGTGGCGCACCACGTAAAGATGCCAAACCGGGTCGGCCCAGTTAGGTACAGTGGGCAAAATCAAGCGGCTTGATGCCTGACTGGTCGCTACTTGATCGTCTGTTGCTGTGCCATGTGCACCAGTGCCAGTTGTGCTAGTTGTGCTAGTTGTGCCAGTTGTGGCGCTTTCTGCCAAACCTTTTTGATACTGTGCGGCAATCACTCGGCGCCTTGCATTCCACTCGTCTAAATACGCTAACTTCACGCGCAATATGGCGGCCTGTATGGGGTCTAGGCGGCTGTTATAGCCTTGCACTTCGTTCACGTACTTTACGCGTGAGCCGTAGTTGCGCAATACTTTAATGCGGTCAGCCAGTTCAGGGTCGTTGGTGGTTACCGCCCCCGCATCGCCCATGGCACCCAAATTTTTCCCTGGGTAAAAGCTCCAGGCGACGGCATCACCATGGCCACCTAAGCGTTTGCCTTTGTAGAGCGCGCCATGGGCTTGGGCACCATCTTCCAACACCCGTAAGCCGTGCTTGCGAGCAATCTCTAAAATGGGGTCAAGGTCTGCAGGTTGGCCATATAAATGAACCGGCAAAATGACTTTTGTTTTAGACGTGACGGCCGCTTCGATTAAGGTTGGGTCTATGTTGTAGGTGGCTTCATCGGGCTCAACCGGCACGGGTGTGGCGCCACACTGCG
>JBDNHM010000064.1:0-15651 GCA_041688825.1 Burkholderiaceae bacterium
GGCGAGCCGTCAGCTGCGCGAGGGGGTGGTAACAGCGCGTCTAAGATGCGGTCTTCGGCATCGTCTTGCGCTAATGACCTGACCCGACGCATTTCAACTTCGCGCATTTGTTTGATACCAATATCGACTAAGTCTCGAATAATGGTTTCAACGTCGCGCCCGACATAACCCACTTCAGTGAATTTAGTGGCTTCAATTTTAATAAAAGGGGCCTGCGCTAAACGCGCTAACCGCCGCGCGATTTCAGTTTTACCCACACCGGTGGGGCCAATCATTAAAATATTTTTTGGGTGAATTTCGTGACGCAGTGGCTCTGCAACGTGCTGACGACGCCAGCGGTTTCGCAGGGCAACAGCGACTGCGCGTTTGGCACGGTCTTGCCCAACAATAAATTTGTCGAGTTCAGAGACGATCTCGCCGGGGGTCATGTGTGATGCATTCATGATGTTAAAGAGTTTCTATAACGTGTTGTTGATTGGTATAAATACACAAATCACCCGCAATTTCGAGTGAGGCTTTGACAATTGCAGCGGGCTCAAGTTCAGTATGCCGAATTAAACCCAGCGCTGCAGACTGCGCGTAAACACCACCAGAGCCAATTGCCGCAATGCCGTGCTCGGGTTCAAGCACATCACCATTCCCTGTCAAAACCAGTGTGTGATCGCGGTCAGCCACAATTAACATCGCCTCTAAGCGACGCAACATACGGTCAGTTCGCCAATCGCGAGACAATTCTACAGCCGATCGCATGAGGTGGCCTTGATGTTTTTCAAGTTTGGCTTCAAACCGTTCTTGTAATGTGAAGGCGTCAGACGTTGCACCCGCGAAACCCGCTAAAACTCGGTTGTGATAAAGCCGGCGAATTTTGCGCGCAGTGGCTTTAATAACAATATTGCCTAGGGTGACTTGCCCATCACCACCAAGCGCTACGTTTTGCCCACGGCGAACGCAGACGATGGTGGTTGCGTGAAACGATTCCATAACTTCCTTGTGGCGGCGGCTTGAGAATGATTCAAGCCGCTAACTTGTAAACTTTAATCACCAAACATTTTTTGACGCATTTCGCGACGCTCTTGGGCTTCAAGAGACAGTGTAGCGGTCGGGCGTGCCAACAGACGACGAAGACTGATGGGTTCACCGGTTTCTTCGCACCAACCATATTCACCTGAATCGAGACGCGAAATGCACTGTTGCACTTTTTTTAACAGTTTGCGTTCACGATCACGGGTACGCAACTCAATGGCATGCTCTTCTTCTATGGTGGCACGGTCTGCTGGGTCTGGCACAAATTGGGTTTCGCGCAAGTTTTCAGTGGTTGCACCCGCATTACTCAATAGATCTTGCTCAAGCACACGAAGACGGGCGCGAAAGAATGCAATTTGAGCGGCATTCATATAGTCTGACTCAGGCATTTTAAGCAACTGTTCTTCAGTCAGCGGTGTGTTGTCGTCAACAGGTTTAGCCGTTTTAGGAGCCGCTTTTGCTGTAACCGTTTTTTTAATCACGGTTTCTGCCGATGTTTCCGGTGCTTCTTTAGTTGATTTTGTTGCCATGTGGTTACTCCGTTCGAGCCGAAACTCTTAATTAATGCTTGCGGGTCAATTTAGCGGGCAAGGCATTGTTCCAAGCCCTGCGTAAAAATCTCTTGCGGTAATTTACGACCGATAAAGACCATTTTGGTTGACTTCTTTTCGGTTGCTGCCCACGGTTTACCCGGTTCAGCCCCCATCATCATATGCACACCCTGAAAGAGCATACGACGATTAAGACCCTTCATATAAAGTATGCCTTTATAACGCAATAAATCTGGGCCATAGACTTGTACCACACCCCCTAAAAACTCTTCAAGTCTTTCAGGGTCAAATGGCTTATTTGATTTGAATACAAAAGCCCCAATGGAATCATCGTGGGCTGCATGGTGGTGGTCATGGTCGTGACTGTGGTCGTGATCGTGGTCATGATCATGACCGTGATCGTGACCATGTGCCTGGTGATCATGCGCCTGCGCAGCATCGGGGTGATCAGCCGATAAAAAGGCGGGGTCAATATCTAAAATTGTATTGAGGTTAAAACCGCTCATTTCTAGAAGTTTGGTGATGTCAGTTTCACCAAAATGGACTGCGTCAATCGCAACCCGCGGGTTAATTTGTACTAGGCGACGGCGCAGCGTTTCGTATTCATTATCGGTAACCAGGTCTTTTTTGGAAATTAAAATACGATCAGCAAAGCCTACCTGTTTTTGCGCCTCTTCTTGGTCGTCAAGTGTTTGCATACCGTGCTTGGCGTCAACGACAGTAATGACCGCATCAAGCCTGTAGTATTCCGCGATTTCATCGTCCATAAAAAACGTTTGACAAACAGGCCCGGGGTTAGCCATGCCAGTTGTTTCAATGATGATGCGTTCAAATTTAATGGTGCCGGCTTCGCGGCGTTCGCGTAAGTCATTGAGGGTTCGCATGAGGTCGCCCCGAACAGTGCAGCAAATGCAACCGTTCGAGAGTTCAATAATTTGTTCGTCGCTGTCTTGAATAAGCAACTCGTTGTCAATACTCTCTGGACCGAATTCATTTTCAATAACGGCAATTCGGTTGCCGTGATATTCAGTCAATATTCTTTTTAAAAGGGTGGTTTTACCCGCCCCCAGAAAGCCTGTGAGAATGGTGACTGGCACCATGTCTTCAATTTTAATAGGTTGGTTCATAACGTTTCAACACTCTAAAAATACTCAAAAAAACACGCAAAAATAACGCAAAATCTAAACAATCTAAAAAACCGAGTTTTCAACTAAGCGAATGATTACAGCACACACTGAAGAAATAGGGGTAAAACATAGGCAAGGGTTTTACCTGATTAAACAAATTAAATTGACAAATACTTAGGTTAATTTAGTTTCTTCTAAGTTTAATGCACATTGAGCACATAAACCGTAAAGATTAAGTTCATGCTTCAAAACGGTAAACCCTTCAGGTACTAGGCGTGACAAATCGCCTGGGCAGGCGTGTATGTCAAACACACGCTTACATTGTTCGCAGCAAAAGTGATGGTGGTGGTGGTGAGTAAATTCAAAACGAGGTTTGTCACCCGGTAAATTCACCACCTGCAAAGATTCTTCATTAACTAAAATTTTAAGGTTGCGATATACCGTTGCTATGCCTAGGCCCGGCACGTTGGCCTGAGCGTGAGTCAATACTTCATCTGCCAGTAATGGGCGGTCAGAGTTAGCTAACACTTCACGAATAGCGGTACGTTGCCGAGTAGATCGTTCCATTACCAATTCCTTAAGTGAGGCGATAGGGTAGCATATTTATTGATAATGAGTTATCATTACTGCATAAGCAGTCTGAAACCCATCTAAGTTTATACATGACACTTCAAACCAATTTGATTAAACCCCTCATTCAACGCAATGTATTGTTGTGGGGTTTAGGCCGTCGATTAGCCTTCATAGCCGTGTTGCTGCTACCGCTTTGGTGGGCCGTTTGGGCGGTATTACAGGCGGGTCATTAAAACCATGCAAGTCACATCGGGCGTAAAAACTAAAGCCGCTACTCAACACGCGGTGTCAATTGAGCTACAAGACGTTACCATGGCTTATAGGGGGCACCCTGCCGTTCACCACATATCTGGGGTGTTTGCACCCGGTTCACTGACCGCTTTAATCGGTCCAAACGGTGCAGGTAAATCAACTTTACTACGTGCCATGGCAAGACAAGTTCGGCCCACTCAGGGTCATGTGCTTTATCGGGGTATTGCACCCAATCAATCTGGTGCAATGGCTTACTTGCCACAAATTGCTGGGCTCAACCCAGACTTCGCATTGCGCGTAATTGACGTGGTAGCCATGGGTGCGTGGCAAACAATTGGCGCAACAGGGTCGATAACACATGCAGTTTTAGAAAAACTGCAGACTGCACTGCAACAAGTGGGGCTGGCAAACTTTGAGTCGCGTATGGTTGATGAGTTGTCTGTAGGCCAATTACAGCGTGTTTTGTTTGCTCGACTCATTATGCAAGACGCCCCCGTCATTTTATTAGACGAACCCTTTAACGCACTTGATACTGCCACGGTTCGCGATTTATTAAAAATTATTCACACTTGGCATGCGCAAGGGCGTTTAGTCGTGGCTGTACTTCACGATCTAAACACAGTGAAACAACATTTTCCACAAACGCTCTTAATAGCCCGTGAATTGATCGCGTGGGGTGAAACAGCACAGGTCGTCAGCAGTCAATCAGTAGATAAGGCTGAGCACGCTTCGTTAGCTTGGCAAGAGACTGCCCCATGGTGTTACCAGCCCGAGCATCTTAGCGGGGTGACATCGGACAAGCACGATCACAAGCAAGATCACAAGCACGATCACAAGCAAGATCACAAGCAAGATCACTCACATCATGCTCATTGATTCAATTTTTAATGTGGTGGTCGCGCCTTTTACAGAATTTGCATTTATGCGACGTGCATTGTTAGCGTGCATTGCGTTGGGCCTCATGAGTGGCCCCATCGGTGTGTTGTTGGTGATGCGACGTTTAAGCTTGGCGGGTGATGCCATATCGCATGCGGTGTTACCGGGTGCAGCCATTGCCTACATGATCGCAGGTATGTCATTGCCAGCGTTGGGTTTGGGGGCGTTTGTGAGTGCAACCATAGTGGCGTTGCTGTCAGGTGCCGTGTCGCAATACACCTCACAAAAAGAAGACGCCAGTTTGGCTGCTTTCTACATTATGGCGCTGGCACTTGGTGTGGCATTGATTTCAATGCAAGGCACAAGCGTTGATCTCATACATTTGCTATTTGGAAGTGTTTTAGCCGTTGATGATGGTGGCTTGTTGTTGGTGGTGTCGGTCACATCAGTTAGTTTAATAACTTTGGCTGTCATTTGGCGGCCTTTATTAATGTCGGGTTTTGACCCCTCGTTTTTATCTCAATACGGCAAGCTAGGACGGTTATCAAGTTTGATCTTTATGCTGTTAGTGGTGTTGGCGTTTGTGGCCTCGTTTCAAACCTTGGGTACTTTAATGGCGGTTGGCTTGTTGATGTTACCCGCTACCGCAGCTCGATTCTGGACAAAAGATATTGTGGCGTTATGTTTGGTTGCCGCGCTGCTCGCAGCAATCAGTGGTGTTGCTGGGTTATTGATTTCATTTCATGTGCATATACCGTCAGGCCCCGCAATTGTTTTGGTAGCGGGTGCGTTGTATATGTTGTCGCTATTAATTGGTGCAAGAGAAAGCGTATGGGTGTCGTTACGACGTAATACCCGTCACAAATTATCGTAATTTTTTTTTGGAATAACTATGCACATTCATTTTAAAATTTGGTTGCCCTTGATGATGGTATTGGGCATCAATTCAACCGTGTGGTCGCAAACGGTACAGCAAAAAAGTCCGCAAACAATTGAAGTTAAAACAAAAAAAATAAAAGTGGTTGCAAGCTTTTCAATATTGGCTGACATGGTTAAGCAAGTTGGTGGTGACGCTGTTGAAGTGGTGTCAATTGTGGGCTATGGCGCTGATGCGCATGTATTTTCACCGACCCCGGCCGATGTGCGTCAAATCGCGCAAGCGCAGTGGGTGGTGACCAATGGCTTGGGTTTTGAAGGTTGGGTCAACCGACTCATTACCGCTTCGGGTTACAAAGGGCCGGTGTTGGTGGCATCACAGGGCGTGGCAGCCTTGGTTGAAGACCACGAATCGGTTGAGACGGTTGACGCGCACACAAAGCATAAGGAAAAGAGCAATGCAACGAGCAGCGCAACGAGCAACGCAATGCCCAGTTCAACGCTAAATACAAGCGCCCACGTGAAAGGTCATTCGCATGATCACCATGATGCACAAGACCCACACGCTTGGCAAAGTTTAAGCAATGCAAAAATTTATGTGGAAAATATTCGGGTCGGGTTGATTCAGTTGTTGCCTGAGTCTCGCGCAGCAATCGATCAACGAGCAAGTGATTACCAAGCGCGTATTGATGCGCTTGACCAATACACGCATCAAGCCATGAACCAAATTCCACTTGCCAATCGTCGAGTCATGACCACGCACGATGCGTTTGGGTATTTTGCGGCAAGCTATCAAGTTGAGTTTTTATCGATTCAAGGCTGGTCAACTGATCGTGAGCCTTCGGCTGCGCAAGTGGGGAAGTTAATTCGACAAATACGGCAAGACCGTATTAAGGCTTTGTTCATCGAGCATCTAGCTGACCCGCGACTGATTGAACGCATTGCCGATGAAACCGGTGCCAAGCTAGGCGGCACTCTTTATGCTGACGCCTTAACCGCACCCGGCACACCTGCCGACACCTATTTAAAAATGTTTGCGCTAAATGTGGAAACTATTTTGAAAGCGTTACGGTAATTAAAGCGAGGTGGTTTGTAGAGGTGATGGGCAGTGTGTTTAAAGCGCCTGTTTAAACGCAGGCTCAAACGCAGGTTTGAACGTCTCTAGCTCGTTAGTTGTCATACCCACATCAGCTGATGCAGCGACTTCTTTCCATCGTTTAACCGCACGGATAACCTCAGCATTGATTGAAAATCTTTGTGTCGGTGGTTCGATTCCGCCCCGGTCCACCAATAACTTGGAATAGCCCACTGGTTGGGCTATTTTCTTTTTGAGCTGGCGGATGAGATCGCATCCCTTAATTTACATATGTACAATGTACATATGACTTCACTGAGATTTGAATGGGAACCCCGCAAAGCTTCGGCTAATCTAAAAAAGCAGGGCGTTTCATTTGAAGAAGCTAAATCAGTGTTTTATGATGAAAGTGCTAAGTTAATTGATGACCCCGAGCATTTTGAGAATGAAGAGCGATTTATCCTATTAGGGCTAAGCCATTCTCTTTGCGTAGTTTTGGTATGCCATTGTTATCGCAGTGAGGGTAATGTTATTCGTATTATCTCGGCTCGTAAGGCAACCGCTAAAGAGTCAAAGAATTATTAAAGGTGATGAATATGCGTAAAGAATATGATTTTTCAAAATCTCGTAAAAATCCTTATGCTTCTATGCTGAAGAAGCCCATTACGATCCGTTTGGATGAAGATTCGGTAAGCTACTTCAAATCAGTGTCGGAAGAGGTTGGCATTCCTTATCAAAGCCTTATTAATCTCTACTTACGAGATTGTGCCGCCACGCATAAAAAATTGAATCTTAGCTGGAAGTAGTCAAGGGTAGAGTCGGGTATCCTCAGTCTTGGTCGATTCCGCCCCGGGCCACCAACTACCTCAAAATCACCTTCGCGTGTTTATTTCTCAGACAGTTCGAAGCGGTTTGCTTGGTTGAGCAATTTTTTGATTCAGGGACTTTATCGGGGAAGGGGTTTAAATTAAACGTCAGCTTTTTTGCTATTCAGTTCAGGCTTACGAGCAGCCCTAGGGTGGGCGGTGTCATACACCTTAGCTAAGTGCTGAAAGTCGAGTTGGGTGTAGACCTGCGTCGTGGAAATGCTGGCATGACCCAACATATCTTGAACAGCGCGTAAATCTTGCGCCGACTGTAAAACGTGGCTGGCAAAGCTATGCCTTAAAACGTGTGGGTGTACGGGTGTGTGCGAGCCGGCCAGCACCGACCAGTTGCGCAGGCGTTGTTGCACCACACGAGGGTGTATGCGTTTACCGCGTTCACCGACAAACAAAGCAAAATGATCAGGGTCATTTAGGCTGTCACTTGTCATGCTTGGCCTCACCGTTAACCAGGCTTGAATGGCTTTAATTGCTTGCGCACCAATCGGCACGGTGCGAGGCTTATTGCCCTTGCCTGTTACGTGCACATCGGCGCTCGGTAAATCAACCCAGCTTAGGCTGGTGTGCTCGGGTTGTTTCACGTAATGTATATCAAGTGACACCAGTTCACTGAGGCGCAGACCACTTGAATACAGTAATTCAAACATGGCACGATCGCGAACATAGGCGGGGGTGTTGGGGGTGGTTTGATCAAGTAAGCCTTGTGTTTGATCAACAGATAATGCTTTCGGTAAACTGCGCGTAACCTTGGGCGCTTTAACATCAGCGGCAGGGTTGGTAGCCAAATTGATTTGCGTGCCCAACCATTCGTAAAAGCCACGCCACGCTGCCAACATACGCGCCAAACTTCGGGGTTGATACCCTTGCGCGTGCAGCTTAGCTAAGCATTGGCGAATATGCTGTACGCCAACATTTTCTATTGGTGTCGTCGCGAACCCTTTAGATGGGTTGCTCATTAATTCGATAAGATGTTGAATATCTCGCTGATACGCCAACACCGTGTGACGTGAATAGCGGCGTTGGTTAGCCAAAAAAGCTAACCATTGCGCAACGTAATTAGGTGGCGTTGTGTGGCTGCTCGGCATGGGGAATACGACCTAATGATGCGCTTGCTAATAGCCCTATGGTGACTAGAAAATCAGTGCCCATATCAAAGCTAAACCGTTGTGGGTCACCCGAGCCTAAGATCAACAAGCCAAAGGCAGGGGTCTCAGCGTCATGGCGCAGCGGAATCATAGATAACGATGCGGGTTCGTGAAGTAGCCACGTGGCGGCTTCGAACTGCTTGTTAGGGCCACAGTAAGGGTTGGGCAAGCTGTCTGCAAATGCTTTGACCTCTGCACTGACCTCTTCACCTACGCCTGCTGCGGGCATTTCAAGCCCCCAAAGACGCATCGAAACATCTTTAATGCCAAAGTGTTGGGCAAGACCCGCAATAATGCGGCCAGGTAGGTGGTGCGCATCGGCTTCGCTCAGCATGCTTTGAGACCATGCGTTGAGTTTTTCTGCAATATTTTGATTGGCGTTTGCATTACGACTTAAGTCAGCCAAACGCTGTTCAAACTCTTTGACACGTTCACGTAGCGTCATGATTTGACGTTCGCCCAGTGAGATGGCGCGAGGTTGATTGGGGTGTGGAACCGTTAACCCAGCAAATAGTTCAGCATGCTCGGAGAAAAAATCAGGGTTGTCTTGTAAAAATCGGGCAACCGTTAAGGCGCTTAGCGCGTCAGTCATAATTGAGCTCAAAAAGTAGGAATCGATGCAACCAATTTGTCAATGTCAAAGGTGCCGTTGTAAGTTGTGGTGGCTGGGCCAGTCATGAACACATGGTTATTTAACCATTCAATAGTAAGCCACCCGCCACGTGTTTGAACGCGAACGGGTGAAACTAGAAGCCCTCGACGTATGCCGGTGATCACGGCAGCACATGCACCTGTTCCGCAGGCTAAGGTTTCGCCAGCACCGCGCTCGTAGACGCGAAGCTTAATGGTGTGAGCGTCGACCACTTCCATAAAGCCCGCATTAACGCGTTGTAAAAAGCGCGGGTGTGACTCGATGGCTGCGCCAATTAATGCGACGTTCGTTTGATCAACGTGTTCAACCACTTGAACCGCGTGTGGGTTTGAAATGGCAATCGGTGCGAGGTCAACCGTGACTGAGCTGTTGTCAGCCAGTTTGAGCGCAAGCTTATAAAGCGTTTGCTCACCTTGAGTAGAGGTTATTAACCCTGCCACATCAAACCCGGCATCTTGCGTTTCGGTTTTAACTTGCCCCATTTCAACCCGAACATCGCCGTTGGCGAGAGATTCAAGCGTAATGAGGCCGGTGCTGATTTCGGCGCGCAGAGGGTTGCGTGATGACAGCCCTTGTTCATGAACGAAGCGAACAAAACAACGCGCACCATTTCCACAGTGTTCAACTTCACTGCCATCGCTATTAAAAACGCGATATCGAAAATCAGCCTCAGGGTGGCTGGGCGGGGCAACCCATAAAATTTGATCGCAACCAATACCAAACTGGCGATGCGCAATGGCTCGCGCTTGTTCAGGCGAAAGCGTGATGGGTTGGCGCATGCCATCAAGTACAACAAAATCGTTGCCTGCGCCATGCATTTTTGTGAAAGACCAGATCATGTTGCGTATTATCGCTAATTTATGGGGTGTAAGGGTTTTTCTCGCCAGCGGGGCGTGTTTTAAAACGACGGTGTACCCAGTAATACTGTTCTGGCTGCCGTCTGACCCATTGCTCAAGCAGTGTATTGAGACGGGCAGTGGCCGAGGAAATGTCATCTTGGCCAGGAAAATCAACTAGTGCAGGTAGGAACTCAGCAAGGTAGTGCCCCGTTTTAGCGTTCCAAAAACACAGTACGGGCAGTACGGTCATATTAAATTGCTTTGCCAAATATGCCGGTGCGGTTTGCGTAGCGGCCATCATGCCAAAAAATGGAGCAAACACGGCGCCGCGCATACCAAAATCCATGTCGGGTAGGTAGTAGATGGGGGCACCCTGCTCAATTTCGCGCAGTAAGGTGCGCACGCCACCACGACGATGAATCAGGTTCACCTCATGAAATCGACCGCGACCTAAGCGCACCAGCGCGTCAACGTCTGGGTCAGACTGCGCCGAATACAGCGTGGCCCCTCTTGGCCCGTCTAGAGTTAAACGTGAAGCAGCAGCGTCAAGCCCCACAAAATGCGGCGCTAACAACATTAAACGATTTTTATTTTTAAGCGCTTCATCTACGTGGTGTCGACCTTTCACATGCACCAAGGCCCGAATTTGTGCGGGCGTACCAAACCATAAAACGCTCCGATCAACAACGCTTTGCGCCAAAGCTCTAAAGTGCAGCACCAGAAGTTGTTCGCGTTGAGCGACCGGTTTTTCAGGAAAACATAATGCTAAATTTTGCTGCACAATTTTTCGTCGACGTCGAATAAAAATACGCCCCATTAACCCCAAAAAACGACCTAACCCTTGTCTGATGGCGTGTGGTGTGATTGCTAATAATTGAAACGTACTGACCAGAAGCCAACTTTTAATTGAGCGTTGTTTTAGTTGCGCAACTGCCTCAGGGGTTAAGCGATCGGGCGCGGTGGGGCTGTTCATAGCGTATATGAACAGCGGTTGGGCAACGAGTGTAGGGGTGAGGCGTGGGGGGTGATAGTCACCGCAATGGCCCGATCAATTTTATTTTCGGGCATTGATTAAAGGGTGGGCAACGAAATAAGTCGCGATTAAAGAGAATTTGCATCGTTCATATTAGAGCAGATCGTACTTATCGTTTTTCAATATATGTTGCTCTGCGCGACATGATGCGCTTGCTTAAGAGGGTTTATGCCTTTAAATCAGCCCAAATCACCCACAAACAAAAAAAGTTTTCAACATGGTTTGCATTTTGGCTTAAACTATTAAAAGCTGCTGAGTTACTCGACAACTTGCGGGGCGGCTAAGAACAATCAGTTTTCCGCTAAAGCGTCGCGCCCATATCCAACATCTTTTTTTTCGGGTCGGTTAAGGGGTGCAGCGCACCCTTATTAACTTACTTTGGCTTTGCCATAAAGGTGTTTTGTGATGTCAGCTAAATCAAACGATTTTCTTTTTACCTCTGAATCGGTCTCTGAAGGTCACCCAGACAAGGTCTCTGACCAAATCTCTGATGCCATACTTGACGCTATTTTGGCGCAAGACCCCACAGCACGTGTTGCGGCTGAAACCCTTTGCAACACCGGCCTAGTTGTTTTGGCGGGTGAAATTACCACTACCGCAAACGTTGACTACATTCAAGTCGCGCGTGACACCATCAAGCGAATTGGTTACGACAATACTGACTACGGTATTGATTACAAAGGCTGCGCAGTTTTAGTCGCCTATGACAAACAGTCACCCGATATTGCTCAGGGCGTTGACCGTAGCTCTGAAGAATTTTTAAATCAAGGTGCGGGCGATCAAGGGTTGATGTTTGGTTTCGCGTGCGATGAAACGCCCGACTTAATGCCTGCCCCCATTTGGTTTTCGCATCGTTTGGTGCAGCGTCAAAGTGAGTTACGTAAAGACGGCCGCCTGCCGTGGTTGCGCCCAGACGCCAAGTCGCAGGTGACTTTTCGCTACGTGAACGGTAAGCCAGTTGAGGTCGATACGGTCGTTTTGTCGACTCAGCATGCGCCTGAAATATCACAGGCCGCTATTCGCGAAGCCGTTATTGAAGACATTATTCGTCCCAGCTTTCCAAATGGTTTGATCACGCCCCAAACTAAATTTTTGGTCAACCCAACGGGTCGATTTGTTATTGGTGGTCCGCAGGGCGATTGCGGTTTAACCGGCCGTAAGATTATTGTTGACACCTATGGTGGCGCTTGCCCTCACGGTGGTGGTGCTTTCTCAGGTAAAGACCCCTCAAAAGTTGACCGTTCTGCAGCTTATGCAGCCCGCTACGTGGCTAAAAACATTGTGGCTGCAGGGTTGGCTACACAGTGCCAAGTTCAGGTGAGCTATGCCATTGGCGTGGCTGAACCCATCAACATTACGGTCTACACCGAAGGCACAGGCGTTGTGCCTGATGACCAGTTGGCTAAATTGGTGCGAGAGCATTTTGACTTGCGCCCACGTGGCATTGTCAACATGCTTGACCTGTTGCGCCCCATTTACACTAAAACAGCTGCTTATGGCCACTTTGGTCGCAATGAGCCTGAGTTTTCATGGGAATTAACCGATAAAGTAGCAACCCTAAAGAAAGCAGTGTAAATAAGCGTAGCACCCCAAGTGGGTGCTACGCTATCAAATATGGAAAACGATCAATTTGCTCGCCAGCAATCCCCCAAGCCAGACCTACCACAGCGCGGTACGGCAGATTCGCCCTGCGTGGCGATTTGTTCGACCTTGTTTGATGATGTGTGCCGGGGTTGTGGCCGCACCGTCATGGAAGTCTCGAATTGGGTGTTTATGACGCCTGAAGAAAAAGACAGTTGCTGGGACCGTATTTTGAGTCAGGGCTTTCCAAAAAGATAAAAAACGTTACAATATTATTTGTTAGTAACCGCCTATTGAGGAGCGTTGCGACAAATCTCTGTGAGCCACTGCGCCCACATTACGGTTTGCCAGGCTCATAAGGCGTTCGTGAACCCGGTTTACCGGAACACAACCGCGCTCACCCAGTCGTGCCAAATGGCGATTGCGGTGACGTTATTCACCGATGTATTGTCGTTGGCTTGTTACTTTACGGAGCCTACCGATATGAACGCAGTTAAAGATAAATTTGCAGATTTCGTCGTCGCCGACATCAGCCAAGCTGAATTTGGTCGTCGTGAAATTGCTATTGCTGAAACAGAAATGCCTGGCCTGATAGCCATTCGTGAAGAGTTTGCGTTAAAGCAGCCTCTTAAGGGTGCCCGCATTACGGGTAGCTTGCATATGACCATTCAAACCGCAGTGCTCATTCAAACCTTACAGGCTTTGGGTGCAGAAGTGCGTTGGGCGTCATGCAATATTTACTCAACCCAAGACCATGCCGCCGCTGCCATTGCTGCTGAAGGCACCGCTGTATTTGCCAAAAAAGGCGAATCGCTTGATGAGTATTGGGACTACACCCACCGTATTTTTGAATGGCCTAATGGGCACTTCACCAACATGATTTTAGATGACGGTGGCGATGCAACCCTACTCTTACACCTCGGTACCAAAGCTGAAAGCGATATCAGTGTTTTAGATACCCCTACATCAGAAGAAGAAATTTCGTTATTTACAGCTATAAAAGCAACGCTAAAGCGTGACCCTAAGTGGTACTCGGTTCGTTTGGCACAAATTAAAGGCGTAACCGAAGAAACCACCACCGGCGTGCATCGCTTGTATCAAATGTCAAAGCGTGGCGAACTCGCGTTTGCAGCCATTAACGTCAATGATGCGGTGACCAAATCAAAGTTTGATAACTTGTACGGTTGCCGTGAATCATTGGTTGACGCGATCAAACGCGCAACCGATGTCATGATTGCCGGCAAAGTGGCCGTGGTATGTGGCTATGGTGACGTGGGTAAGGGTTCAGCACAAGCGTTAGCCGCCCTGCGCGCGCAAGTTTGGGTGACTGAAGTTGACCCAATTTGTGCATTGCAAGCAGCCATGGAAGGCTTCAAAGTTGTCACGATGGAAGAAGCGTGCGACAAGGCTGACATTTTTGTCACCGCAACAGGCAACTATCATGTGATCACTAAAGACCACATGATGCGCATGAAAGACCAGGCCATCGTTTGCAACATCGGCCACTTTGATAACGAAATTGATGTCGTTGGCCTTGAAGACTTTAAATGGGAAGAGATCAAGCCACAAGTTGATCACGTGATCTTCCCTGACGGCAAACGTATTATTTTGTTGGCCCGCGGTCGTTTGGTGAACTTAGGTTGCGGTACAGGTCACCCATCATTTGTGATGTCTTCCTCGTTTACCAACCAGACTATTGCACAGATTGAATTGTTCACACGTAATGAAGCGTACACACTTGGTAACGTCTATGTATTGCCTAAGCACCTTGATGAAAAAGTGGCGCGTCTGCACTTGAAGAAAATCAGTGCAAACTTGACTGAGCTGACTGCTCAACAAGCGGCTTACATTAGCGTGCAAAAAGAAGGCCCTTATAAGCCTGAGACCTACCGTTATTAATTTTTAGTTTTACTGTTAAACCAGGAACTTTGTCATGATGTTGATCGTCGTCTGGATTTTAAATGCAGTGGCTTTACTTGCAGTGGCATATCTATTACCCGGTATTGTGGTGGCCAGTTTTGGTTCAGCCATGATTGCAGCCGTGGTATTAGGTTTGCTCAACGCATTGGTTAAGCCGGTATTGATTTTGTTGACGTTACCGATCACCATCGTGACACTGGGCCTGTTTTTATTAGTGCTGAATGCATTGGTTTTTTGGTTGGCAGGTTCAATTTTGAGTGGCTTTAAAGTTGAAGGGTTTTGGTGGGCTGTTATTGGCGCCATACTTTACAGCGTGATTTCAGCTTTTTTCTCAAGCTTAATTGTTTAATTATGACCGCTTCCAACTCGGTTCAAGCGACTCGTGTGCGTCACGAGCAACCTTTTAGCCTCGAGTTTTTTCCCCCTAGAGACGCTGAAGGTCAAAGTCGTTTAGCCCATACTGTACAGTCACTCTCGGTGATGAAACCCGCGTATGTGAGTGTGACGTTTGGTGCGGGTGGCTCAACGCGTGACGGAACCATTGAGACCGTTTCTGCACTTAAAGGTCTTGGCTTTGAGGCGGCCCCACATTTGTCTTGTATGGGTACAACGCGGGCTGAGCTTGCCGCTTTGCTTGATCATTACCGTGAACAGGGTGTTCGTCGAATTGTGGCACTACGTGGCGATTTACCTTCTGGCATGGGTGTGCTGTCGGGTGTTGATACGCTATCGCACGCAAATGACTTGGTTGCATTAATTCGCCAACATAGCGGCGATTGGTTTCATATTGAAGTTGCAGCCTACCCCGAAATGCACCCTCAATCATCGAAGCCTACGCAAGATATGCTTCATTTTGTTAATAAGGTGAATGCCGGTGCAAACGCGGCCATTACCCAGTATTTCTACAATGCCGACGCTTATTTTGATTTTGTTGACCGAGCGATTCAGCTCGGTGTAACAGTGCCAATCGTGCCAGGTATTATGCCTATTACCAATCATAATCAGCTCATGCGCTTTTCTGAAATGTGTGGCGCCGAGGTGCCTCGCTGGATACGCTTGCGTTTAGCAGAGTTTGGCGATGACCGCGAATCGATTCGCGCTTTTGGTACCGAAGTGGTCACTGAAATGTGTCAAACTTTGCTTGAAAACGATGCACCCGGTTTGCATTTTTACACCCTCAATCAAATCGAACCGACGCTTTCAATATGGCGTGGCTTAACCACTTAACCACTTAACCACTTAAC
>JBDNHM010000369.1:0-7798 GCA_041688825.1 Burkholderiaceae bacterium
CGGCCTTTATTTGGCCTTAATAAAAGTGCTCGGTTTGGGCGGGTTGTTGGCTAAAGTTACGGAATTCATTCGAGCTGAAGCCATGAGACGCGACAGAAATATTGCGTTGTTGGCTTAATATGAATATTTCAGGTTCGACTATTTATCTTTAATATGGCTTAGCGTAGGACTTTTAATTAGCTTTTTTAAAGAACACTTTTCTGAATACGATACGTTCATATATTTACAAGCATCATTAGTAATGGCGCTTTATTCATTTAATTTATTCTTTTTAGGTAGAGCAGCTTGGCTTATGATTTTTTTATACGCTTACTTTATTGTAAAAGTATTATTTGAAATAAATTTTATTAAAAATATAAAAGTCATTATTTATATAATTATGTCGTTTGGCGTCTTTAGCTTACTCAGGTTTAATTAGTGAAATAATAAAATCAATAAAATTAAATTAAATATTATTAACCTAATTTAATTTATGTTTAATAAATTTAAGTAAATAGTTAAAAAATTTCCATCAAGGAAGATTATGCTTGTTCCGTTACTAGTAGTTTTATATTATCCAGACAAAGAAACTATATTTAGATTGCTTGAAATCCAAAAAAATTCATATCTTCATGTATATGATAATACTCCAACCAAAAATAATGAGTATAGTGAAATTTTTTTAAATTATAATAAGTCAGGAAAAAATGATGGTATTACGGGTGCAATTTTATGGATGATAAAGCAATCAAAGTTATCTAAAATTAATAACTTTATCTTTTTCGATCAAGATACTTACTTAGAAAAAAGAATATATAATTTAATTAAAAATAAAGTTGATTTTTTAACTAACGATATAAATATTATACATTTTACATCAAAAAAAAATAATAAATTAAATTATAGGTTCGTTATAAATTCAGGATCTATATTTAATATTAATTTTCTTATTCGCAACATTGAAATACTTAATGATTACTTTGTAGATGCAGTTGACCTTGCCCTTTGTGCAGCAAGCCATAATGAAGGGTGCGCGGTTCAGTTACATGTAATTGAAGGTATTGATCATGTTTGTGGTCAAGGTTATGAGGAATGGTCAATATTATTTTCAAAACAGAAGATAAAGACATATAAAAAAGAAAGAAGGTGTGAGTTTTATAGTGCACACTTCAAATTATTACGTAGCCTTATTAGAATTAATCAGTTTGTAGATTCTGCATTAATAATTAAATTTATTATTGGATTTTATCTTCAACAGTTCAAAGCAGATTTTTTTATTAAGTTTGGGCAAAAATTATGATTAAGCTTACAGTTAGTGTTTTGTCCTATAACCGACCCAAGGAGCTTTTGAGGTGTTTAAAATCGTTGTTACCTTTACCAGAAAATGTTAATGTTTTGATTTTTGATGATTGTTCACCGAAAATTAGTGAAATTGAAAACTCAATCAATGATTTTATTATTATAAATAATAATTTTAAATTAATAAAAAATACTATTAATATTGGCTATGATCGAAATCTGCTTAGATCTATTATGTTAGCTGATGGGGATTATGTTTTTTTGCTGAGTGATGATGACTCGCTCGAAAGGGGCGCTTTGAGTTCTGTTATATCTTCACTTAAAAACCAACCATTTTCAGTTGCATTCGTAAGTTTTTTGGAAACTATGAAAAATAATCCAGGTGATCAATCACATGGTAAGTATAGAAGATTCTGGTCTGAGAGCCAAAATTTTTTACCTAGATCAATTTCAAGAGATGGTTCAATGGTTTATAACGCTATATTATTTTCTGGTTTAGTTTTTAGAAGATTAGATGTTGTTAATTCAAGTAATAAGTATGATGCATACTTAGATTCAATTTATATTCAAGTTGCAATCTTTTGCACGTTAATGAACAAGCATGGTTCGATGTACATTTCGGGTCCAGGGGTTGTTATAGGTGGAGATGGTGAAAATGGTTTCGGTGCTAATTCAGCTTCAAACGGTGATATTGAATTAGTTGATAGATCTTCTATTCACTCAAATTTAAATTTTGTAAAACGGCTTTTTAAAGTTGTCGACTCTTTAGCAAGTAGTTTGGGTAGTGAATTTTCTCGATCATTTTATAAAGAATTTAATTTTCGTAGTGTCTCAGGTATGCGTTATGCACGACATTTGAGTAGAACAGATTTAGTATTCTATTGGAATAATTTAAGTAAAATTACGAAATACCAGAGTAAAATCTATAAATTTATTTTTTATTTGATGTATTTGTTACCGACCTCATTTATTTCCATATTTATAAGCTCAGTTGCAAGTCTTGTTGAGTTTTATAGATCTAAAAATTTTTTTAAATAAAACTATGTTCAAAGCAAAAAAACTTTTAATCACTGGCGGCACAGGATCATTCGGCAACGCCATACTTCGCCGTTTTCTCGATTCTGATTTCAACGAAATTCGCATACTTAGCCGCGATGAAAAAAAACAAGACGATATGCGTAAGAAGTACAACAGCGCTAAATTAAAGTTTTACATCGGTGATGTACGAGACCCTCAGTCAGTGTTGAACGCGGTGCGGGGTGTCGACTACATTTACCATGCTGCGGCATTAAAGCAAGTGCCCTCTTGTGAGTTCCACCCATTAGAGGCTGTTAAAACCAATGTGTTGGGCACAGAAAACGTTCTTGAAGCCGCGATTCAGTGTGGTGTTAAGCGAGTTGTTTGTTTAAGTACAGACAAGGCGGTTTACCCCATTAATGCGATGGGAATCAGCAAGGCTATGATGGAAAAGGTAGCGGTAGCTAAATCTCGCAGTAGTAACGGTACGGTAATTTGTGTCACCCGTTACGGTAACGTTATGGCTTCTCGTGGGTCAGTTATACCGCTTTTTGTAGATCAAATTAGAACTGGGCAACCCATAACAATTACAGACCCCAACATGACACGCTTCATGATGACGCTTGATGATGCCGTCGACTTGGTTTTATATGCTTTCGAGCACGGCAAGTCAGGTGATATTTTTGTTCAAAAGGCGCCGGCAGCAACTGTTGATATTTTAGTTAAAGCATTGACAGGTTTGATGGGTAAACCTGAACATGACGTGCGGGTAATAGGTACTCGGCATGGTGAAAAACTTTATGAAGCACTTTTAAGCCGTGAAGAAATGGCTGCAGCGCATGATTTAGGGGGTTATTTTTGTGTGCCGCCTGATTTACGAGACTTAAACTACGGTAAATTTGTCGAGCAAGGTGAAGTAAAAATTACAGAGGCACAAGAATATAATTCGCACAATACAACACGTTTAGATGTTGCGGGTATGCAAGAATTGTTAGGTAAGCTTAGCTTTATAAAAGCCATTGCTCGCGGTGAAAACGCGCAGCCAGAGGAATAAATAATGAAGTTTCTGGTGACAGGCGCAAATGGCTTTATAGGTAAAAACTTAGAACTACAGCTTAAAGAGCAAGGGCATGAAGTTGTTCCCTTCGTGCGCAATGATGATTTGGCTTTTTTAGAAGAAGCAGTTGTCAATGTTGATGGAATATTTCATTTGGCAGGTGAAAATCGCCCAGCAGATGTTCGGGCTTTCGAGCAAGTTAACTTTGGTTTAACTCAGCATTTATGCGAAGCCTTAACAAGAAATAATAAAAAAACACCTTTAATTCTTGCTTCGTCTGCTCAGGCAGCATTAGAAAACCCCTACGGAAAAAGTAAAAAATCAGCTGAAAATGCAGTCAAAACTTTAGCTGAATCTAACAAAAACCCTATTGCAGTTTATCGCCTACCTGGCGTATTTGGTAAATGGTGCAGACCAAATTACAACTCAGTTGTCGCTACGTTTTGTCATAACGTGGCCAACGATTTATCACTAAAAATTAACGACTCTTCTGCAGTTATAAACTTGGTGTATGTTGATGATGTAGTTACTTCGTTTATAAACACAATGCATGTTATGTGTAGCACGCAAAAATCTAATCAGGCTAATAATGTTAAACCTGCCTACAGTATTTCTTTGGGTGAGTTAGCCGAGCAGATTAAGGCGTTTCAAAACTGTCGAACCAGTTTGGTCTCAGAGCAAGTCGGTACAGGTTTTGTGCGGGCCTTGTACTCAACTTATTTAAGTTACCTTCCTAAAGATAAATTTGTTTACGACCTTCCTGTGCACGGTGATGCTCGAGGCGTATTTGTTGAAATGCTTAAAACGCCTGATTCTGGGCAGTTTTCTTTTTTCACTGCGCACCCAGGGGTTACTCGTGGTGGGCACTATCATCACAGCAAAACAGAGAAATTTTTAGTGATTAAAGGTCAGGCAAAATTTGGCTTTAGGCATATGCTAACTAACGAATCATTTGCAATTAAAACTGATGGCGCAAAACCTCAGGTGGTTGAGACCGTGCCAGGGTGGACGCATGACATTACCAATGTTGGTGAGGATGAGATGATCGTTATGTTGTGGGCAAATGAAATATTTGATCGAGATCGACCTGATACCTTTGCCAGCAAAGTTTAATAAATAAAAGACTAAACAATGAAAAAACTTAAAGTCATGTCTGTTGTTGGTACGCGACCAGAGATTATTCGTTTATCTCGAGTGTTAGCTGCCTTAGACCATCATTGTGAACATGTATTGGTGCATACTGGCCAAAACTATGACTATGAGTTGAATCAAGTATTCTTTGATGACTTAGGCATACGCAAACCTGATTTCTTTTTAAATAGTGCCGAAGGTAGTGCGAGTGCTGCCAACACGATTGGTAATTTAATTACGGCTGTTGATGGCGTATTGGCTGAGGTACAGCCTGAAGCGATGTTAGTGCTGGGTGATACCAATAGCTGTCTGTCAGTTATTCCTGCTAAAAGACGTAAAGTGCCTATATTTCATATGGAAGCAGGTAACCGTTGTTTTGACCAACGCGTACCTGAAGAAACCAACCGCCGCATCGTTGACCATACTGCAGACATCAACTTGACTTACAGCACCATTGCGCGTGATTACCTATTACGTGAAGGTTTGCCACCCGACCAAGTGATTAAAACGGGTAGCCCCATGTATGAGGTATTGCACCATTACTTGCCGCAAATCAAATCATCTGATGCGCTTATGCGTTTAGGGTTAGAGGCTGAACAGTACTTTGTGGTGAGTGCGCATCGCGAAGAAAATATAGAGTCTGATCGTAACTTTTCTAAATTGGTGCAAGTGCTTAATGCTTTAGCTGAAGATTATGATTTGCCAGTTGTGGTGTCAACACACCCTAGAACTCAAAAAAGGGTTGATGCCACGGGTGCTAAGTTTCACCCACAAGTGCGTTTGCTCAAGCCTTTAGGGTTTCACGATTACGTGAATTTGCAGATGAATGCTAAAGCTGTGTTGTCTGATAGCGGCACAATTAATGAAGAGGCCTCAATATTGAATTTCCCAGCCTTAAACTTACGCGAAGCCCACGAGCGCCCAGAGGGTATGGAAGAAGCCGTGGTGATGATGGTTGGCCTAGAAGTTGATCGAGTGCGCCAAGGGCTTGCGATTTTAGAAAATCAGACGCGTGGTGAAGATAGGAATGCTTTGCACGGTATACGTTTAGTAGGTGATTACAGCATGCCTAACGTTTCAGAAAAAGTGGTGAGAATTATTCATAGCTATACCGATTATGTGAATCGAGTGGTTTGGAAGAAGTACTGATCTTAGCCTATGAATATTCTTATTGTTAGTCAGTATTATTGGCCAGAAAACTTTAGAATTAATGATTTAACTAAAGAGTTAATAAGTCGTGGCCATAAGGTGACAGTTCTTACCGGTATTCCAAACTACCCGTCAGGTCGTGTGTTCGAAGAGTATGGTCACAACCCGAAAAAATTTGAGAACTATGAAGGTGCCAAAGTCATTCGAGTGCCTATGATGCCTAGAGGTAATGGCGGCAAGAAACTTTTAATAAACTATGCAAGTTTTGTTATGGGTGCTACTTTGTGGGGGCCTTGGCGGTTACGGGGAATTTCTGCAGATGTAATTTTTGTTTTTGAACCGTCACCCGTCACGGTTGGGTTACCCGCAGTGTTACTAGGAAAGATAAAAAAAGCACCAGTCGTCTTCTGGGCTTTAGATCTATGGCCAGAAACTTTGGTAGCAACGGGTGCGGTTCGTTCACAGCTTGTTTTGAGTTCGATCGGGCGCATGGTTCGTTATATTTACGACCGTTGCACCTTGGTGTTGGGACAATCACATAGTTTCCTTGAAAGCATTGCAAAATATTGCACTGATAGACAAAAAATTCGTTACTTCCCGAGTTGGGCTGAAGATATATTTGCATCAGCTGATGTTCTACCTGCTAACGAAGTCGTATTAAATAAGACTTTGTTCACTATCGTTTTTGCTGGCAATATCGGGGAAGCACAAGATATGCCTGCTGTTCTAGATGCTGCCGAACGATTAAAAGACCATGATTCAATTCGATGGGTAGTGGTTGGAGATGGAAGAAAGTTTGAGTGGCTTCAAGAAGAGGTCGTTCGAAGAGGGCTCAAAGAAAAAGTATTTTTATTAGGCCGCTTCCCTGTTGAACGAATGCCTTCTTTTTACGCACATGCAGATGTGCTTCTGGTTTCTTTAAAGCGAGACCCTGTGTTTAGCATGACAATACCTGGCAAAGTTCAGTCTTACTTGATGTCTGGGCTTCCTATTATAGGCATGCTCGATGGAGAGGGCGCAAAGGTTATTAAAGATGCAAATGCAGGAATGGTATGCCCTGCGGGTGATGGCAAGGGCTTGGCAAAGCAAGTTTTGAAAATGCAGGCTTTGAGCGATGACGAGCGCCTATCGTTAGGGTCTAATGGTAGAAATTATGCTGTAAAAGAGTTTGATCGTGGGGCGTTGATAAACAAGTTAGAGAGCTTATTGAATGAGGCTGTTGTGACTTTTAGGAACAAAAAATGAACAACAAGTCAGTTCTTTTGACTGGCGCAACAGGCTTCTTAGGCGGTTCTATCTTGAGGGCTATTTTGAAAAGTGAAACGTTTAACCGTGTGTCGGTTGCTGTTCGCTCTAGTACTAATTTATGGCCATCAAATGTTGACCTAATTAACGTAGGTGATCAAACACCTTCAACCGACTGGTCGACAGCTTTGGTCAGTATTAGCTGCGTCATCCATTGCGCTGCTAGAGTGCATGTTATGCAAGAAGCAGCTACTGACCCGCTTGCTGAATTTCGTCGGGTGAACATACAAGGTACTTTAAACCTTGCACAGCAAGCAGCGCAAGCAGGTGTTCGTCGTTTTATATTCGTCAGTTCAATTAAAGTGAATGGCGAGTCAACCCAGCTCGGTTCACCATTTCATGCAGATGATGACCCAGCCCCCCAAGATGCTTACGGTGTTTCAAAAATGGAGGCGGAACAAGGTTTGCGTGCTCTTGCAGCAGAAACGGGAATGGAAGTGGTCATTATTCGCCCACCCTTAGTGTATGGGTCAGGCGTGAAAGCTAACTTTGCTGCGATGATGAGGTGGCTTTCTCGCGGAATACCTTTACCTTTTGGTGCCATTCACAATAAGCGTAGTTTTGTAGCGCTTGATAATTTAGTAGACCTAATTCTGACATGCCTCACGCACCCAGCAGCTGCGAATCAAATCTTTTTAGTGTCTGATGGTGAAGATGTTTCGACAACCGAGCTATTAAGTCGTATCGGGCAGGCAATGGGCAAACCTGCGCACCTTGTTCCCGTTCCAGCAGGTTTGATAAAATTTGTTGCCAATATTTTAGGTAAAGGTGACGTTGCTCAACGCCTTTGTGGCTCACTTCAAGTAGATATTGAAAAAACACGACGTTTACTGGGTTGGAACCCGCCCTTAACGTTAAACG
>JBDNHM010000370.1:0-6664 GCA_041688825.1 Burkholderiaceae bacterium
GGTTCAGGTTCAACAAACTGATGCGTAGAGGTATCGATCGGCTGTTCTGATGTCGGCTGTTCTGATGTCGGCTGTTCTGCTATTGGCTCTTCTGATGTCGGCTGTTCTGATGTCGGCTGTTCTGCTATTGGCTCTTCTGATGTATTTGATTCAGCACTTGAAAAGTCAAGTGCCATTTCAATTGCGGGTTGACCAAACGAAATGTTCACTTGTGAATCTTGAGCCCATACCCCGACTATTCCAGCATGTATACCGATAACAGTTGCCATGAGTAGGCCTCTACGCAAATTCAAAAACTGAGGTGCTAGAACCCACTCAACCATGACTGACTACCCAGACGCTTTGTGCATGATGTGGGTTACGCATGACGGCCATAGGTATGCCGTAAACAGATTCAAGTCGGTCTGATGTCAAGGCCTTTGACGGATGATCACATGTAACCACTTGACCTTGGTTAAGCAATAAAACCTTATCGCACCACCGTGCGGCCAAGTTCAAATCATGCATCACCACCAACACTGCCGCACACCGTGATCCAGCTAATGCCCGCACCACACGCATCAGTAAAACTTGATGCTTAGGGTCTAAACTTGCTGTGGGTTCATCAAGAAAAATATATACATGCTTTCTTTGCTGAATGATGGCATAAGCCTGCACTAACAAACGCGCAAACTGAACGCGTTGCTGCTCACCCCCTGATAGCGCCAAGTAATCTCTATTTTGTAGCGCCTCAAGATCGACTGCCTGCAATGCTTGCACAACCCATTGGCTCACATCATTAGGGGTGGCCTGAATAAACGGATAAGCCCCCATTGCCACCACTGTAGCAACCGTCATATTGAATGACATTGATTGCTGTTGTGGCAACACGGCTCGTATTGTGGCTAGGGTTTTAGATGAAAGATCTGTAATCGATTGTTCATCAAAAAAAATCTGCCCATAATAAGGTTTTATGTCACCACTTAAGCTATGAAGTAATGATGACTTACCCGCACCATTGGGGCCCAATACAGCCATGACCTGACCAACAGGCAAATCAAATGATATATCGTTCAAAATCATTTTTGTATGTTGGTTTGACCCTAAGCGCATGCATAATGATTGAACGCGTAAAGACGGCTTGCCATTGTTTTTTTTGGTTTGATGGAGTGATGGCTGCCTTATTGATTCATAGGTCTGTGCACAGATTTTTTTCATCACGCCCGACCTTTAAGTAACAACCAAATGAAAAATGGCCCACCCACTAAGCTGGTTACCAAACCAATGGGTAATTCTGCCGGCGCCATGGCAACCCTAGCGACCCCATCAGACAAAACCAATGCTAAGGCTCCGGTCAACGCTGATGCCGGCATCACCCATCGGTGGTCAGCACCCAAGACCATACGCACCAAGTGTGGCACCACAAGCCCCACGAAACCAATACCGCCTGTAACAGCAACCAACGGGCCTGCCGTGAGGGCCACCAAAGTCAGTAATTGCCAGCGAATTTTTTTTAAGTTGTAGCCTAAATGGAAGGCGGCTTGATCACCCAACAACAAAGCGTTAAGTACCCGCCAACGTGACATCAACAAACCCATTCCGATTAAAACCAAAGGGGAAAGCACCCCTAAGACAGGCCAGGTGGCGCTAGCCAAACTACCCATATTCCAGAAAGTAATATCACGTAATTGCACGTCGCTGGCTTGCACAATCATGAGCCCCATTAGGCTAAACACAATAGTGTTAATAGCAATACCTGCAAGCAGCAAGCCCGACACACTTTTCGAGCGCATACCCAACAAATACGCTAAATAAGTTGCAGCCAACGCCCCTAAAAAAGCAAAACCACCAATAATGAGCAAACCACCTGAAGTCAAAACAATAGCCAACACCGCACCCAAACTCGCCCCAGACGACAAGCCCACCAAGCCCGGCTCAGCCAAGGGGTTGCGAAACAAAGCTTGCATAGCGGCCCCTGTGACCCCCAACGCCGCCCCCGCAACGACCGCCAATGCAATGCGTGGTAAGCGAATATCGAGCAGTACATGCTGACTGACCACGTCAAGCGAGCGTTGCCCCAACACACTATTGATAAGCGTCAATAATGAAATGGGGTAAGCACCTTGAACAGCGGTTACCCCTATTGCAGAAACCAGCATTAAGATAAGCAATGCAAAAGTTAACTTTGAAGTCGATGCGAATGGTTCAACACTCATGACCCTAAAGCCCCGCGTATTAACTGAATCGCTAAACCAACACGCGGCCCAAAGCCTTGCGCTAACAAATCGTCTAAAACAATGACTTGGTTATTTTTTACCGCTGGGGTGTGCATTAATGCAGGCTGGGTTTTAACCTTTTCAAGCCCACCCAATGCAGTCACGGAGCTTTGCGTAACAATAATGACCTCAGGTGCAGCCACACTAACAGCCTCGGGCGTGATGGGTTGATAACTTTTCAGTGCACTCAGTACATTATGCAAGCCCGATTGTTCAATCACCACATTGGCAGCGGTGTCACCCCCTGCACCCAATAGTTTGCCACCACGCATCACAATCAACATAGTCGGTTGAGATCGCACAGGCATTTTTAAGGCAGCGACAACATGCTCATTAACCTGCATAATTAAATCTTCACCTGCTTGCTCTTTATTTAAAGCATGTGCAATTTGGCGAATACGTGATTGCAATGAGGCCATAGTGGGCTCGTCTGACACGCTTTCAACATGAATAGCCAGCGCTTTTAATTGCTGAATCGCTAAAGGTGGCCCAGCATGATCAGAGGCCAACACCAAACTCGGTTTCATAGCGGCTATACCTTCTGCTGGTACGCTTCTGTAATAGCCAACACTTGGCAGTTGTTGAGCTTGCTTTGGATATAGACTTGATTGATCTGTGGCAACGATTAAATCGCCGGCACCTAGGGCATATACAATTTCAGTCACACTGCCACCCAACGTCACCAAGCGCTGCTTAGGCACTTGTTTGACGCTAGAGGCCGCTGTTTCAGCTTGCTGCGCCCATACCATTGACTCTAAATAAAACATCAATGTCAGCATAATACTTAGCTGTAAACACCGAATAATTTTCAGCTTCATGCGGCCAACTTTTCAGAACAAAGCGACACCAAAAGATCACGCCAAGCAGGCAACTCTGAAACACCCGGCTTACGTGCCCCAAAGAATTGAACGATCATCTCACCCGCATCACCAAAAACCTCAATTGACGTGACCCAACCATCGGTTGTGGGTTTATTAACGACCCAAACGTTTTGGATATCATCAAGATTAAGATGAAGGTTAAACTTTTCATCGAGTACATTCAGCCAAGGGCCCTGTTGAACTATTTTTTCAACGATGCCCGAATGAATTTGAATCATGCCGGGGTTGCCGACAAAGCACATAATGGGTATTCGAGCATGAGCGGCAGCCCGCAGCATGGTGTCGATGTAATCTACACTAATTTGTTGCGCCAGATCTGAACCCACATCACTTAATGCACCTAAACGTTCGACATCAAATTTTTGCAACATTGTAAAAAAATCATGTGTGTCTTTTAGGTCTAACCACGCTTGGCGTAATGCAACACGATCTGCAACATGCGCTTGACGAAGGCGCTTTGGCGTATCTTGCGCAACAGGCCAGTGAGGCGCAGCAGCAAAACGCTGAACCAACACCAAATAGGCCTCAGTATCAGTTTCTTCGGTACAAAATACCTTATGAATTGCCACCCCAGTTTGATCAAAAAATTGCAAGCTCAAATGGCCGTGATCTTGTACGGCCCAAACATTTGTCCAACGAGAAAAAAAGATTCGTAAATCAATATCGGACCCCATCACCAAACCCACTGGCCCCTTTGCTTGAATATCAAGATATTCACCATGGCGTTCATGAACGCAACTTTGGTTTCGCGTGAGCGCCATGACTGAGCCCAGTGACCCAATCGCTTTGAATACCTCACGCCCATCGCCTTCCAACCGAATGCTTTGAAGCGAACCCAGCGATGATGCAACCCATTGTGCTTCAGTCACGTTTAATAAGTTCGCTAAATCGCGAGCACGTTTTTTTTGATCAACACCACTTAAGGCATCATATTTTTGCTTGAGCTGCGATTTCAAAGACAGCTCTTGTGAATCGAATAAATTATTGTTTGGAATATCAATCAAGTCGAGCATTAGGCTCTCCAATATGTGATGACAAAAAAATTTAAATTTTTGTATTTGAAAATTTTAGATAAGCGAATTGATAGAATGGAATCGACCCATTCGCTTGCATTTATTAATATAAGTAACTCAACGAAATTGAAAAATTGCGGCCAGGTTGGCTATACGCATCGAGTGGTCTAGAAATCGGTGTGACACCCGCTGTCGGTATATCGAGCGCATTCCAATAGGTTTTGTCAAACAAATTAAAAATGCCAGCTTGTAGGGTTAGGCCTTTGAACTGCTCAGGACGCCACGTTGCCATCAAATCGACTATGCCGTAGCCTGGCGCTTGAAAGTCTGGGTTCGGTGCTTTGACCGTTGCGTTGGGGTACGCCACTTGTGTGCGCGCAGCTGCGGCTGTTAACTGAGAGCGCACGGACCAAGACGATTGGCTGTATTCAACGCCAAAAATACCGGTAAGCGGTGCAACTGAATTGAGGTTTTGCTTTGTATTTTGGTTTTGCCCCACTGCCCATGCCATCGAACCGTATGTGCGCCAACCTTTGGTGACATACCACTCACCTTTCGCTTCAAGACCATAGATACGAACGTTATCTAAATTTTCGTAAGACTGAATGAAATAGGGGTATTGTCTAGTTCCAGATGCCGTAACATTTTCAATAAAGTTTTTGTAACGATTATCAAAATAAGTTAAAGCGCCATTGGCTTGTGATGTACCAAATTTGGTACCTATTTCCCACCCTTCACTGGTTTCAGCTTTTAAATTTGGGTTACCTTGCACTAGGTATGTACCCGGTGCGCCATAGCGGCTGTATAACTGAGTTGCCGTTGGGGCATTAAAACCTTGGGCGTACTGCACAAACAGGCTTAAGGTTTCAAGCGGACGCCATGTTGCCAATAACTTAGGCGACCATGCTTCGCCACTTGAAGACTGGAGCGGCGCATGAGCGGGGTTTTTTCCAAATGAACTGTTATCGGGCCGTTGGCTGTATGAGTCATAACGAATAGCAGGCTGTAAAGAAAACTGACCTTGCGCAAAGTCTAGGGTGTTTTGTAACCAAGCCCCATATTGATCACCATTTGTGGTGGGCACATCAGCTTGATTGGCGTGTAAAAATGAGCATGGTGGAAAACGGTATGACGTGCATGTATCTTGACCGCTAACGTATTGCTGAGTTTGTGTACCGAACCATTCAAACCCTGATTGCCAGAGCTGATTGACTTGACCATTAATAGACTTTGCCGCCTCGAGTTCAAGACCATAGGTTGATTCTTGTATGGTGTTTTTGCGTTGATAAGCCCCACGAGGTGATGCTATACGGGTTGCATTGAGGTTGCTAGAAAGCTCGACCTTTTGCCAATAAACTTGGGCAGCGAATGAATCGAGTAACGCTTTTTGACCTTGGGCAGCCCATGCATAATCAAGAGCGATGCTTTCACGCGTTGATTGTTCTGTTAAATCGCTTTTACCTGGTGCATAAGTCGTGGGTGATGCGGTCAAATCATTAACATTGTCTTGTCGCTCGAAGTAAACACCGGTTAGGCCTAATTTATGCCCACCATCAAATTGCTGTTGCAACTTAAGCATGTAGTTTTGTTGTGTGTAATCGTCTGGGTTGGGTTCGGTGCGCCCAATACCGTACCCCCCCACCGTACCCTGATTGATGGTTTGATTGCCTTGCTGTGTGCCTGCTTGAAATAGCCACTGAAAACGATTGCTGCCTTGGCCTGCAACAGCAGCGTTGACTAACCAACTGTTATCAACTGACTGATACGATGTTTTACCCAAAGCACCGAATGTTTTGCCACCTACCAACAAATCAGATGGGTTGAGGGTTTGCACGTCAACTACGCCACCCAATGCCCCCGAGCCAACCGTACTTGAATCGCTACCCCGCACAATATCAATGGATGACAACGTATTAAAGTCGATGGTGTTTAAGCCCCCTTTTACCCCACCCATATCACCCCGAATATCTTTTAGGTACGATTGGCGAATACCGTCAATACGTGTGAGCACGCGATTTTGGTCAAGACCACGAATATTGATGCTACGGTTGCTGGCGTTGTAATTCACACCAGGCTCTGCCCGGCTTCCAAATTCAGACCAATTTAAAATCTGTAACGCATCAAGCGTTTGACGCTCTGTTTGGGTTGCCCAAGGCGTTGCTTGATTGAGTTTTTCACCCATAACCGTGATGGCATCAAACGTTTGCAACACGGTTTGTGGCGCATCAGTTTGTGGCGTATCAGTTTGTGATGCTTTAATTTGAGACACTTCTGTACGCGGCATTTCGGTTTGTGCCACTTTTACCCGCGCTGATTCAGATTGACTAATAGATGCGACAACCGATTGCGCCTGCGCAACCCCTAGAGACAACATTGCCAAAGCTAAAATGCTTAATGATGGCTGAACGGCACCCTTGAGCTTAAGTTGCCCACCCCGGTTAAGCCGGCGTTTGAGTGCTGAAACTTGATTCTTCATACTTACCCTTTTCAAAACGTAAATTTACGTAATGATAAC
>JBDNHM010000371.1:0-1155 GCA_041688825.1 Burkholderiaceae bacterium
AGCGCCTAGAAGCCGAGAGCATTCACATTATTCGTGAAGCTATTGCTGATGCAGAACACCCCGTCATGCTGTATTCACTGGGCAAAGACAGTTCGGTGATGTTGCATTTGGCCCGTAAGGCGTTCTACCCTGCCCCACCCCCATTTCCACTCGCGCATATTGACACCCGGTGGAAGTTTCAAGAGATGTATCTTTTTAGAAACCACATGGCCCAAGTCAGTGGCATGGAACTGATGGTGCACATCAACCCCGAAGCCATTGCAAAAGACATTAACCCCTTTGACCACGGTTCAGCCCTGCACACTGACATCACCAAAACTGAGGGGTTAAAACAGTTACTAAATGAACACCAGTTTGATGTTATTTTTGGCGGGGCGCGACGCGATGAAGAAAAGTCACGTGCCAAAGAGCGTATTTTTTCGTTCAGAACGGCCAACCACCGGTGGGACCCTAAACAACAACGGCCAGAACTGTGGAACTTATACAACACCAAGAAAAACAAAGGCGAAAGCCTGCGCGTGTTCCCCCTTTCAAACTGGACTGAGCTCGATATTTGGCAATATATTCATCACGAACAGATACCCGTCGTACCGTTATATTTTGCAAAAAAACGCCCCGTAGTGGTGCGCAATGGCATGATATTAATGGTTGACGACAGCCGGTTTCGTTTACTACCTAACGAAGATATTGTGGAAAAAACCGTACGCTTTAGAACCCTAGGCTGCTACCCACTGACAGGTGCCATTGAGTCAACCGCTTCGAACCTGCCAGAAATTATTTTAGAGCTCATTCATGCCCGCAACTCAGAGCGCCAAGGTCGCGCCATTGACAGCGATGCCTCAGCGAGCATGGAAAAGAAAAAACAAGAGGGGTATTTCTAATGGTTACTCAACATAAGCGTAACAAACCCATACAAACACCTGCGACCGTTGATCGACCCACAACCATAGATGCGTTCTTAGCTGAGCAGCACCAACAAGACCTACTTCGCTTTATTACCTGCGGTAGCGTTGATGATGGCAAAAGCACCCTTATCGGCCGTCTGCTTTGGGAAGCCCAACAGCTGTTTGACGACCAACTGGCCGCTCTACAAAACGAATCTAAAAAATACGGCACACAAGGTCAAGACATTGACTTTGCCTTACTGGTAGATGG
>JBDNHM010000372.1:0-3853 GCA_041688825.1 Burkholderiaceae bacterium
CCTCTAGCATGTGGCGGCCGATGTTGCGGGCGGCGGCCAGCACGTATTGCAGGTCGGCCAGGCAAGCGCCTGTGACAAGGCCTACGTAGCCGGTGCCGATGATGGTGATGTTCATGGCTTCTTCCCCTTGGGCAATGCCTTGGCAGCGGCCTCGAGCGCCCGGCTCATGTCAAGTTCAATAGGCGAGGGCAATGCGTCAAGCTGCAGGCGGTAATTGGCGTACTCCGCTTCAGCCTTTTGCTTGGCTGCTTCGGCGGATATGTGGCCAGCGTGGGTCAAGACCTCGCGGTCGCTGAGTTTCAGAAAGTCATCGAGTTTGCTGCTCCAGTTCGCCATGGTCATGGCACGGCGTCCACTGGCTTGCAGTTCGGCAAATTCAAGGTAAGACATAACGATGCGGTTAAGCGTCTCCAGTTCATTCGCATTTAAATAATTCTTGGCAATGGCAACTTCTGAGCGACGTGGATGTGAACCGGCAAAACTGGTCAACCCCATTTTGGGCAATGATGCGTCGGCACGGTGGGCAATCACCTCGGCAGCAGTTTGTCCATGTGCCGCCCAGTGCATTTTGTTTTGGATGCCGGCAAAGAATCGCTGCGAGGCTTCGGCAGAGGCTTCGTAGTCAATGCTGGTGGCGTAAATGTCGAGCACCTTGCGCCAAAACACTTTTTCGGATGAGCGGATGTCGCGAATGCGCTCCAACAACTCTTCAAAGTACACGCCAGTGGTGGGGCTCTTCAGCCGCTCATCGTCCATGGTGAAGCCCTTGAGCAGGTACTCCCCCAAGCGCTCCGTAGCCCAGCGGCGAAACTGGGTGCCCCGACTGGAGCGCACCCGGTAGCCCACAGCCACAATGGCCTCGATGTTGTAGTGGGCAACACGGTAGATTTTGCCATCGGCGGCAGTTGTCAACCAGTAGTTGACAACTGCATCAGCCACCAATTCGCCCTCAGCAAAAATCGCCTTCAGGTGTTTGGCAATATTTTGTTTGCTGGTTTGAAACAGCTCAGCAATGCCCGCTTGTGATAGCCACAGTGTTTCGTTGGAAAACCGGCATTCCACACGGGTACGACCGTCTTCGGTTTGGTAAAGCAAGAATTCGCCTGCAGGGGGCAAGAGTTGGTCTGTCATGGTTTAAAGACTCTGCACAGCGTTAGACAGGCCTGCGTAGCCGGTGCCGATGATGGTGATGTTCATTGCTTCAGGTCCAAGGGGCAAGGTTCAAGATTCAAGGGGCGGGGCCGTCAGCTTGTGTGACTTCGGCCTGCAGGGACGCGATTTCGTCTTTTAAGGCGACGTATTCGCGGGTCTTGCGCTCCAGGTAGGAGCGGGTCAGTGCCAGGCGGTTTTTGATGCCTTTTGCGGTCAGCAAGTAGGCAATCTTGTTGAGTTTGTCGCCGGTGCGGCGAAAGGATGATATTTTGACCAGCCCTTTTTCAACCAGGGCGTTGAGCAGGTAGTTGACCTTGCCAAGACTGACGCCCAGCGCGTCGGCCAGATCACGCTGGGTCAGGTGCGGGTTGCCATGCAAGAGTTTGAGGACGCGAAAATGGGTGTCTTCTTGAATCGAGGGTTTTGTTGACATTGTTTTGAAGATGTACCGAATCAATGTGTTTGGGCAGGCTACCGCACTGCAGAGTCGGAATCAGCAGACCATGCTCGGGGTCGCATTGGACAGCTTTGAGCTTTGTTTAATTTTGAACAGTGTACTTGTTTTTGGGGCATCCTTGCGCTCGCCCAAAGTACGACATGAAAGCCAGCTTCTTTAGCACGATTTAAAAGTTTACTTTATCTGGCGACGACATGACAGTTTCAAAGGCGGCGATACCGATGGCAATCCAACAGATCGAGCATCTCATTGGTACAAGAAAGGGGGGTAGGGTGGGTGAAAAGTCAAAAAACCAAGTGTTTCTAGACCGGATGCACAGTGTTTATTTAACGCTATTACGGAACTCCGCTCACGTGCGCGGAGGCGCGTGCATGTGCGCACGGGATTATATACTATGAGAAAGAAAAGATCGGATAGTATTTCAGATGATGTCAAGAGTTTCGCTCAGGCGGGTGATACTGTGCAGCTTCCTGCGGGGATCACGCTCGATGATGAGGTGGAGCGCATTGTTTGGTCCCAGATGACGGCGACGCGATCAAAGGATTCATGGCGCGAGTTTGATTTGCTGCTGCTGTCAAAGATTGTGAAGATCGAGGCGCGTCTACGCAAGCACCAATTGCAGCTAGATATTGAGGGTGTGGTGATGTTTAATGACCGTGGCACTCCGATTGAAAACCCATTGGCTCGCGTGATCGACACACTAACGCGCCAGCAGATGACAGTGATCAGATCGATGAGTTTGAATCAGAGCGACTCGGATCCCAGGACGTTGAACGCGACGGGCGTAAAAAACTCTGCGACGAATGAGATCATTGCAGGGCTGGATTCTGACTTAATCCCTCGCTTGCGCATTCTTAAATGACGCGAGGCGAGCGGGTAATCTCTTTTATCGAGATGTTTTGCAAGGTCCCAGAGGGTGCGCACGGTCACTAACCGGCAAACCCCTCGCACCGGTGTAGCGTAAAAACATCTGAATCGCCACAAGGGTAGCGCCTTACCTTGCATCGGCCAGCAAACCAATTACCACACTCAGCACAAGCCCGGCGGTTGTCGCCAGGGTCACGGTCACGGTCACGCAGCATCAAGCCATGAGTCCCATCAGTCGCCCCCTAAAAATAGGTACCCCTGATTGCTCAAATTACATCGCGGGAAATTAGGTCCCATAGTTGCTGTGGTGTATCTCGATTTTATTTAAGTTTCAAACCTCATTAAGCGAGTGCTACCTAGATAAACTATTTATTGCTAACAGTCGTATGTCGTCTGCAAATCCTTAGCCAATCTTGTGTGTGTGTCAGTCATCATTGCCCTGTTTTTCACTTTTAGACTGAATAACTGAATCCTGTTATTCAAAACTATGTGACACACAGATATATACATAACATGAATAACTTATATAACTAGATAAACTGAATAACTCGTAGAACTCAATAGCCATGCGGGTTTTGCTTCTAACAACACACACCAAGCAGGGCTAAATCTCTAATCCTGTTATTCAGTTATTCATGTTATTCAGTTATTTGCCCCCATGCTGTTTTCTGCTGTTTCAATCAGGCCATAAGGCCAGTTCACCTTATATGTGTGGGTGTTCTTGTCACCAACAGTTACAGACCAATACTTACCTTGAGTGTGGTTATCGCCCGTGTGGTCTTTAAGTGCCTTCATTAACTTATTCATGCTTAAATTTGATCGTTCGTGTGCCGCTTTAATAATTTCTGTCTGAACACTTAACCCACCTTTCATAACATCTAGTAAAGCAGCCCTTGCTTCAGCGTGCTTTGCACACATCGCCTCAATGGCTTTGTTTTGCTCAATGCTCTTTACCTGTTCGTCTGATACGCTGATTACCGACTCTAGCCGCGCTTTGTAGATTGTTCCGTCTGCTGCGTCATAACGATACGTTGCGGTACTCGCAACATCGCCACGCGATTTGATGTTTTCAAACTTTACGGTTTTCATACCGTCTGTTATTACAGCAATTTCATCAAGCATATAGGCACAATCGCAATCATCGACCATATCTGTTGTGCCTGAATATTGCAGTTTTTGATCAGCATCACGGTGTTTGTTAACGTGCGCCAACATAACCATAGAGCCACCGTGAGATACGAACGCTCTAATCTGTTTGCCAAACTCAGTACCCTTGCGCTTGTCCATGATGTCCGTAAACTTTTTCATGGTGTCCAGAATCAGTATCTTGCCCCGCGCCTTATCCTCTAATGCTAGGCTGTGCAAGTAAACCGCCAA
>JBDNHM010000373.1:0-8752 GCA_041688825.1 Burkholderiaceae bacterium
AACATCAACTTCAACAGTGGGTCGACCACGTGAATCAAGAATTTGACGCCCAACAACAGACTGAATGGCAGAACGAGTCATTAAAATATTGTTCCTTTTGTGAATGGTGTTAGGTCTAAGGGTTAAGGTTAATGGTTAATGGTTCAAGACAAATGGTGCACATCTGCAGCACCATAAACAGGGGTTGGTAGGCCTTCGTACCTCGCTTTCAGTTGTAGGCCTAAGAATTGGGAATAGTGTCTATTTTGATGCAGATTGCCGCCCTGCACCCACAGGTGGGGTACTTGGGTGGGTTTCCACATGTTTCTTAATTCGCCTTCCCAGGGGCCGGGGTCTTTTGGTGTGTCTGAACCTAAGCCCCAGACTTTACCTAGACGTTGGGCAACCTCTGGTGATATTAAGTCGGCTAGCCATTGGTTCATTGAGCCATAACCGGTGGCGTAGACGATCACATCAGCTTCAAGTTCAGTGCCATCAGTCAGCACCACCGAACGCGGTTTAATCTCTTTAATATTGACGCCACTTTTTAATTTAACACTACCGTTAGCGACCAACTCTGACGCACCAACATCAATATAATAACCAGAGCCGCGGCGTAGATATTTCATAAATAAGCCCGAGCCATCAACCCCAAAATCTAATAAAAACCCTGCCTTTTCGAGTCGAGCAAAAAGATCGGCATCGCGAATTTTCATTTCCTCAAATAACGGAATTTGAAAAGCAGGCAACACTTTATAAGGAATACTGGCAAAGATTAGATCAGCCTTGTGATGATCAATACCGTTTTTAATAGCCTGCTCAGAGTAAAGACCACCCAACACCACGTCCATTAATGTTTTAGAAGGTGAAATGTGTGTTGAAGAGCGTTGAATCATGGTGACATCAACACCGTCTTCAATCATGGCGGCGCATATGTCATGGGCAGAATTGTTTGAGCCCAGTACCACTGCTTTTTTACCGCGGTAATGTTCGGCACTGGCAAACTTACTCGAATGAAACTGGTCACCTAAAAAGCTTTCATGGCCTTGAATCTTAGGCACACTTTGATAACCTGAAACACCTAGTGCAATTACCAGCTCTTTGGGCTTAATGGTGAGCTCTCGGCCTTCACGTTCGACGGTCACTTCCCACTCTTGGCGTGCTTCGTTAAAGTGAATCTTTTTGCAAGAGGTTGAATGCCAGTAATTAAGTTCCATAACTTTGGTATACATTTCAAGCCAATCACCCATTTTGTCTTTGGGTGTAAAAACCGGCCAGTCATTTGGAAAGGGTAAATACGGCAAATGGTCATACCAAACGGGGTCGTGTAGGCATAGGTTTTTGTAGCGATTTCGCCAAGAATCACCCGCCTTTGCGTTCTTTTCAATGATGATGGCGGGTACACCTAATTTGCGAAGCCGTGCACCTAAAATAATGCCTGCTTGACCACCACCCACAATCACCACGAAGGGTTGCGTGGTGTAGCCAAGGGTTTGAGCCTCTTCATCGCGACCTTCGCGCCAGGTTTTTCGGCCTACGTGTGCCCCGTGTTCAACGCCCTGAGGTCGGTTCTCACCAACTTCTTCTTCAAAACCCTTGAGCTCAACCATCGTGGTGAGCAGCGTCCAGATCTTGCCTTCTTTGACTCGCATCAAACCACTGCCGCGTGCAAGTTTCGTTTCAAAGGTTAACCAAGCGGTTAATACGCCGTCATCGGCAGTCACGGTCTCACGTGGGTCAAGCGCCCATTTTGTGGCTTCAATCAGTTTGCCTTGGTGCTCAAGCATCTCTAAAATTTGTGCTTTACCCTCAAGTGTTTTAATGTTCCATGTAAAAGAAACAAGATCACGCCAGTAACAATCATCATGAAACAGATCAGCGACCCGTTTAAATTCAGACTTTGGTAGCGATTGATTAAAGGTGTTTAAAATCTGTTGAATCTTTGTTTCGTTGGTTGTGTCAAGCATGATGTTCCCTTTAGATAATTATGGCTTGATTAAAGCGCGAGTTATTTCTAATACCGAAAAATTCAAGCGCTAGCGCGGCGTGACTTGATTGGTGGGTAAGGCAAAATGTTTTTTTATTAGACGAACAAATGAATAATCAAATTATCATGATGGTTGACTGGCAGACAGCCCGGGACAACCCTAATGAATTTGGGTGGTTTGGGTAAAAGATAGCTCTGTTTTAAATGTGGTGGGTTTAAGCGCTGAAAATTGAGGGTGATTTGAATTTAAATTTGAATTTTAATTAATAGTTAATTGGCGCGATGGCTGATATGCTTCAAGTATGATCGATATTAAAAATCTTGAAACTTTTGTTTGGGTCGCCACATTGCGTAGTTTTCGTGCGGCAGCTGAAAAGCTTAATACAACGCAGCCGTCTGTTTCGCAGCGTGTTGCTTCTCTTGAAGGCAGTTTGGGTGTCAAGCTTTTCGAGCGCGATCGCAGAAGTGTCGCGCTAACGAGTAAAGGGGTTGAATTACTAGACTATGCTCAAAGAATTCTTGATCTTCGTCAAGGCATGCTTCAATCAGCGCAAGCCTCACGCTCAATAGAGGGTCGTATTCGAATAGGGGTTTCAGAAACGATTGTTCATACTTGGTTGCCCAAGTTCATGGAACGTGTGCACACTCAACACCCAGCCGTTTCAATTGAGCTTAACGTTGATACAAGCCCAATTTTACGAGAGCAGGTGATTTCACATCAATTAAATCTTGCATTTTTAATGGGGCCTATTCAACATGCGGGCATTGAAAATTTAAGGTTGTGTAAATATGAACAAGCCTGGTTAAGTAGCCCCCGGCTTAAGCTACCGCAGGGGGTTTTAACATTACACGACCTTGCAGAGCACCCGATTATTACCTACCCTTCAACGAGTCAACCTTATCAACATCTGCGAGACCTATTTGTGCGTGCCGATATTCCGTCTCCTCGTCTTTATGGGTGCGGCTCGATGTCTGTTGCTGTTCGAATGACAATTGATGCCATCGGTGTAGCTGCCATTACACCAATATTTCTTAAGCGTGAAATAGACAGTGGTGACTTAAAACTTTTGCATGTTTCTGCTGACCCCTTAACGCCATTAGTTTTTACTGCATCTTGGGCACGTGGGGCTGATGAGCATGTTGCAAAAACGCTTGCCAACATGGCACTTGAAGTCGCTGCTGCACATCAGTGATAAGAATTACTAATCAGAGGTTATTCAAAACCACGATTGGACAGTCATTTATGACCTAACGCAGAATGAACTATCTGTTTAAAAGGCTTCAAATAAACAATGCAAACATCTCGACAAACCAGATTACGTGCTAGAAGTGGCGAATTGAATGGCCCGACAGCAGGCTTAGCGCCAGGGCATGTGCAAGCAAATTTAGTTGTATTACCTCAAGCACTAGCAAGTGACTTCTTGCTTTTTTGCCAACGCAACCCTAAACCTTGCCCACTGCTCGGCGTGAGCTCACCCGGCTCACGAACTTTTGACCTATTAGGTGAAGACTTAGATATTGCCACTGACATTCCACGTTATCGTGTTTGGAAAAATGGTGAGATGGTTGAAGAATGTACAGATGTAGCGCATCTGTGGCGCGACGACTTAGTTAGTTTCGCACTGGGGTGTTCGTTTTCATTTGAAGAAGCCTTAATTGATCAAGGCCTTGATATACGGCACATTAGCCAAGGCCGTAATGTACCCATGTTTCGAACCAACATTGATACGCAATCGGCAGGGCCTTTTCATGGCAAGCTTGTTGTCACAATGAGACCTTTTTTGGCGGCAGATGCAATACGTGCCATTCAAGTAACCAGCCGTTTTCCGTCTGTTCATGGTGCACCCGTGCACATTGGTGACCCAGCACTCATTGGTATAACTGATTTGCAAAAACCTGATTACGGACAGGCAGTTGATATTAAGCCGAATGAGATACCTGTTTTTTGGGCCTGTGGTGTAACACCACAATCTGTATTGATGGCAAGCCGGCCAGATTTTTGCTTGACACATGCACCAGGGTGTATGTTAGTGACTGATCACAGAAATTCTGAGTTAGCAGTATTTTAAATAAATTTAACAGTGCTGACGACTAGCGGGGGGTCAGCAAATAAAATTATTCCCGTTCACGAAGAGAGGCTGACATGAAAAAAATGATTTTGATCGCGATAAGTGCTGCTACGCTTTTAACGAGCGGGGCTTATGCGCAAGAATTACCTAAGACTAAACTTAATGTGGTTGGTGGCCTAAGTAATCTAACAGCATATAAAGACTTTGAAGAACCCTTCTGGACCAAAACCATTCCTGAAAAATCGAATGGACAAGTGACTGCTGATATTAAAGGTTTCAATCAAATGGGTTTAAAAGGCCCAGAAATCTTACGTTTAGTCAGCCAAGGCGTGATTGAGTTTGGAACCGCCACGTTGTCATACTTTGCAGGTGACAACGCAATTAACGAAGCAATTGATTTGCCAGGCTTAGCACCAAACGTTAAATCGGCACGCGCTGTAACCAATGCTTTTGAACCTATTTACGCAAAGTTTTATGGCGGTACAAATAATGTCAAAATTTTGGGTTTGTCACCTTATCCAGCACAGGTTTTATTTTGTAATGCACCCATTAATAGTTTGACTGACATTAAAGATAAGAAAGTTCGTACCAGTAGTCGTACACAGGCTGAGTTTATTGAAGCATTGGGTGGCACAAGTGTGACGCTTGCGTTTGGTGAAGTTGTGCCTGCTTTACAAAATGGTGTGGTCAACTGTGCCATTACCGGTTCATTATCGGGTTATTCCGCAAAGTGGTATGAAGTGTCAACCCATTTGTTGGCTTTGCCAATTAATTGGAACCAACAAATACACGCGGTGAATCAGCAAGCTTGGAATAAGCTCGACCCAAAAGTTCAAACTTTTTTACAAAAAAATATTAGCGAACTAATGAACACAATGTGGAATGAGGCTGATGCGCAAACCACGTTAGGTTATTTGTGCAACACAGGTTCGTCAGAATGCCCACTTCCTGTTAAAGGAAAAATGATTTTGGTAACGCCTTCTGCACAAGACCAAGCTTTGCTTAAAAAACTTACCCAAGACGTTATTTTACGTAAATGGGCAGCCCGTTGTTCAGAGCAATGCGTGACTGACTTTAATTCTACGATCGGTAAAGTTGTCGGCTTAACAGCTCAAAAGTAATGTCTTAAACATATCAAAGAATCTTGCTTATGTCTGGTCAGAGTTATGGGTTAAAACGCGCGCACCAGCTATCTCGAATAGGGGTGTGGGTGGCGGGTGCCATGACACTGGCCAGCGTCGCTTTGATTTCGTTTGATGTCATTATGCGTAAATTGTTTAATTGGTCCCTGGGTGGTGCTGATGAGTTGTCAGGTTACGCTTTTGCAATCAGTACAACATGGGCGTTTGCATTTGTCGTGTTAGAGCGTGCAAATGTTCGTGTTGACATTCTTTACCAATATTTCTCTGTTCGTATAGCTGGTTTTATTGATTGGCTATCGCTTGTTGCATTAGCTACTTTTTTAGGTGTGATGACCAGGTATGCATATGAGGTATTGGCCACTTCATGGGTACAAAATTCAACGGCTAACACCCCCTTAGCAACACCATTATGGATTCCTCAAGGCCTTTGGTTAATTGGTCTTTTATGGATGTCCGTTGTGTTAATTTTTATGTTGGTTCGTTCTAGCATTGCTTTAGTAAAAGGTGATTTAGCTACCGTTCGCAAAATAGCAGGTATAAAGTTTTCAATTGATGAGGCTCGCGAAGAAGCCATCATTGGGCAACGCAGGGTAGAAGAAGATCGTCTTCGATGATTAGCACAGCCCTCACTTTACTGATTTTGTTAATTGGTATCAGCATACCCGTTGGTGCTGCGCTCGGCGTTTTGGGCCTGATACTTGATTCTGCATTTTCAATGTTGCCTTTGAGCAAAGCAATCGGTGAGTTGGCATGGAGTACGAACACAGAGTTCTTGTTGGTGGCGATTCCACTTTTCATTTTGCTTGGTGAGCTCTTGTTACGTGCCGGTTTTGCAGAAAAAATGTATTCGGCTTTGAGCTTATGGTTATCTTGGTTGCCGGGTGGTTTGATGCATGCAAATATTGGTGCGTCAGCCCTATTTGCGGCTACCTCTGGCTCAAGTGTTGCAACGGCTGCTACGGTTGGTACTGTCGCTTTGCCACAAATTAAACGAAATGGCTATAACGAACCATTATTTTTGGGTAGTATTGCAGCGGGTGGAACGTTAGGTATTTTGATACCTCCATCAATTAATTTAGTTATTTACGCTGTTTTATCAAACACTTCAGTACCGAAGCTGTATTTAGCAGGCATTTTGCCAGGCTTATTGCTTGCATTTTTGTTTATGGCATTGATCGCAGGTGCTTGCATCGCTCGACCTGCTTGGGGTGGCAAACGTATTTACGCCTCATGGCGTCATCGTATTGAATCGCTCGTGCATCTCGTGCCACCAGTAGGTATTTTTTTACTGGTAGTCGGTTCCATATATGCGGGTGTTGCGACGCCAACTGAGGCTGCCGCCTTGGGCGTTATGGGCGCCATAATTCTTGCACTTTTATATAAACGGCTGTCATGGCGCATGATGCGCGAATCTGTTGAGAATGCGATGCGTGCCTCGGCCATGATCATGTTAATTGTGCTCGGAGCTGGCTTTTTAAATTTTGTCATGTCTGCAACAGGCTTAACTTCGGCGTTAACTGATGGCATAAAAAGCTTGGGTATGTCACCAGGTTGGATGTTAGTCGCATTAATTATTTTTTATATTATTTTGGGTTGCTTCATGGAAACGTTATCTATGATGATTACAACTATACCGATCGTGGCGCCAGTCATGATTGCGTTGGGTTTTGATCCGATTTGGCTTGGTATTTTAATTATTGTATTAGTTGAAGCGGCGTTAATCACTCCGCCTGTCGGCCTTAACTTATTTGTTGTTCAGAGTTTACGGAACGAGGGGTCGATGACGCCAGTCATTATTGGTTCGTTACCTTTTGTTTTTGCAATGTTTGTATTGCTAGTCCTACTCATTATATTTCCTGACCTAGCCCTTTGGCTTCCCCATTTTTTTTCTGATTAACGATAGAGAGGCTTAGCGTTTAAGCGCGAGATACTTATGCAATTTAATTTTGAAGTCTTGGAACGTGATGGTTCTGTAACATTGTTGAGCGCTGAGATTCACAGCATGATCATTGCTGGTTGGGCGGGTCGAAATCATGAAGCGATTGAGCACCACATTGAAGAACTGGCAGCAATTGGCGTACCCCGACCCAGTCAGGTACCCTTGTTTTACCGAGTCTCATCACTCTTGCTAACCCAAGAGGCTGATATTGAAGTCATCGGTGAAAAAAGTTCAGGTGAAATTGAAGTGTTGTTGTTTGCGCATAATGGCCAAACTTACTTAACGTTAACATCTGACCACACTGATCGTGGCCTCGAAACGGTTAGCGTTGCATACTCTAAACAAGTTTGCCCAAAACCAATGGGTCGTCAAGCTTGGCGCTTCGATGATGTTGCGACACATTGTGACGATTTACAAATACAGTCTTTTGTTATAGAGCATGGCCAGCGCGTAACATATCAAGATGGCAACTTAGCAGCGTTATTGCCACCAACCGATCTGATGCAAAAATATTTTTCTGCAACAACTATGCAAGACGGCTTTGCAATGAGCTGTGGCACAATAGGCACACAGGGTAGTATTCGCCCAAGCGAAGCCTTTTATATGACGATAACTGACCCTGTTTTAGGCCGTAATCTTCAACATCAGTACCATGTAAAAAGTTTACCTGAGGTTGCATAATCAAAAATTTGAATTGTTATTCAACCCATTTTTTTAAGCAATTTTTATGTTGACGAGCTTATATGCCCACAATCAACGTTAAACCAATCAATCAAAGTTGTTTACAAAAATTGGCAAAAGCATGGCCTGTGCCCATTGAGGCTGCAAAAAATACACAAGCATTTATCTCACCAAACAGTGATTTTTGGCACGTACATGATTTCGAACCAGGCAAGGGCGGTCAAACCGAAGTGCTGTGGGTAACGTATCGACCTAGATTATTGACAATTTCTGGCTTGGAAGTGCATTGGTATACAGAGCAAGCGGTCGTTCCGTTGGGTTCTGCACCGTTGACCCAAGTTCGCCCAACCCCTCTTTTTAGCTCGTTTTAAGTCAGCTGAGCTTGAAATACTTTGTTAGCGATTTTCCAACCATCAGCTGTGTTGAGTAAAACAAAGTAATCAATAAAAGTATTGACGCCATGAATCAGAGTGATGCGTGCGCAGGCTGCGTTGCCTGCCACTTCTAACCAATCAATTGTGAGCTTGCGTGTCGCTTCGTCAGCTGCAGGTTGTTGCTTAAAACGCTCACAATAAAAATCTAACGACCATGAAGTCAGTACACCGTCACGTATTGATCAATATGAGCTGTTGGTAAAAAAGCCTCGCGCATGTGTGCCACATCGTCATGTGCGTGACCTAAAAAATATTGTTCAATTCGTTGACTCGCGGCCAACTGATCTGGCTTTAATGCGTTTTTGTTAAAGATGATTGATGGTTGGTGGGTTGCTTCATGCAAGGTGACTTTTAAAATTGTATACAATTTATATTAAAACAGTATTTTGAAAGTAACGCTAGATGTAATGATGCACCTGGGTTAGTTACAATCGCCACATTAAGATGCTAATGACACTATTTTTTTTAAGAGCTTGTTCAACTGAACCCTTGGGGCAACCCATGCAAGTGTCAAAATTATC
>JBDNHM010000065.1:0-5894 GCA_041688825.1 Burkholderiaceae bacterium
GTTAATTTATGCGTTTAAGCCATATTGGTTGGAATCTTGCAGGCTTATCGCTGCCATTATTGATTGCAGTCGTTACCGTACCGCAACTCATTAGTAAACTTGGCAACGAGCGTTTTGGTTTGCTTGCCTTAGCATGGGGGTTAATTGGGTATGCAGGCGCGCTAGATTTAGGCATTGGTCGAGCGCTCACGCAGTGGGTGGCGCGACTTCGAGGCGAAGGCAACCTATTACCGATTAGCGGTATTTTAGCAACCGCAAACCGCATCACACTTGTCGCAGGTTTGTTGGGCGGCGTGTTAATTGCGCTGGCTGCACTCGCCGGGCTAGGGTCATGGGTCAAAGCGGTAACCATTGCACCCATCGAAATCACCCAAGCCATGCTTTTATTGGCAATTGCCTTGCCAGCTCAGGCCATCAGTGCCACTTACCGAGGTGTTAACGAAGCCTTTATGAACTTTAAAGGCGTCAGCCTGTTACGGGTTGCGCTGGGCATGGTTGGCTTTGGTGGCCCCTACCTGGTGACTTTCTACTCGTTGGAACTACCCTGGTTAGTCATGACTTTAGTCGCTAGCCGTCTGTTGGCGTTGTTCGTGTATCGCTGGCTTGCTCATTCTTGTCTTGAAAAAAGCGGTGTGATCATAGCTGAGGCTAAATACTCAAGCAGCACGGCAAGGTCACTGTTTTCGTTTGGGGGCTGGGTGGCTATGAGCAATGTTGTTAGCCCCGTTATGATGCAGGCCGACCGGTTTATGATCGGGGCTATTTTGTCAGCCGCTGCGGTTACTTATTATGTGTTGCCCTATGAAGTTGTTGTGCAAAGTTTAATTCTAGTTGGGGCTATTTCTTCTGTCATTTTCCCAAATTTAAGTAAACTCATACATGAGCAACCCGATCAATGGCAAGCCTATTTTCAGCGTTGGCTTTATATTGTTGCGGGCATGATGCTCGTGGTGTGTAGCATGCTGGCTATTTTGTTACCTACCGTACTCAGCCTATGGCTTAAAACTGAACTTCAACCCATTAGCATTATTGTTGGGCAAATTCTTTGCTTAGGCGTTTTTGCAAACTCAATAGGTTCAATGTACTACGCTTTGCTTCATGCCAAAGGTCGGGCTGACATAACCGCTAAACTTCATATGATTGAGTTACCCATTTTTTTAGCGGCTCTATTTTTTCTATTACACAAATTTGGTATCGTAGGCGTAGCTTGGGCTTGGGTTGGGCGAATGGTATTTGACGCAGTAGCATTAGCTTGGTGTTCGAAAACTTTACGCTCTTAAACGTTTAATAGTCATTATTAATTTAATTTTTATGTGAGTTGTGGTGCAAATATTGATGCAAATGTATTACCCCTATGTACTGATAACGTTAATCGTTTTGGTTTTCCTTGCGTTAAATTTTTACGCATATAAAAAATCTATTCAGTTGCCTATATATTTTGATTTGGCATTAGCCTTGGCGCTTATCATTTTTGCCGGGCTACGTAGCGCTGACGTTGACCATATGGGTTATCAAGGAATTTTTACTACAGTAGATGCTGCAGCACATAAATCGCTATTGCATCAGGCATTAAAAGCCAAAGACATACTTTTTGGGTTCATGGTGATCATTAAGTCATCACTTAATTTAAGTGTAACCACATTTTTATTGGTTTCAGCAGCGTTAAGTATCGGCATTAAATTTGCAGTTTTTAGATACGCTTTTGGAAACGCCATCTTAGGGCTAAGTCTATATTTTTTTACGTATTACTTTGTGCATGACTTTACACAAATTCGCATAGCAATAGCTTTATCATGCTGCTTTTTGGCTTTAGTCTTGTTGTTAAAAGAACATCGAGTTTGGTATGTTTTTTTCTGTGTTGTGGCAGTAGGCTTTCATGCTCAAACTGTTTTTTTTGTTGTTGCCACACTACCGCTGTTGACCCAATTAAAATATAAACATCTTCTAATTTTAATATCGATAGTCGTTTCTGGCTTGTTACTTGCAGGTTTTGATTTTTTTCTAAATATAACCCCATCACGATCAGTTTATTACCTCGGGGCAACAGGTTTAAAGCTTTCGGCAATAACAGCAATCACTTTAAATGCCATTTTAATCATTACAACCTACTTAAGCACAACTCATCAGTTAAAACAGTCATTTGATCAAGAGATCGCCAAAGTATCTATGTTGCTTTATATAGGTGGCATCCTTTTCCTTTTTATAATGCTTTACACCTCGGAAGTTTTTGCTTGGCGAGTCTATGAGATGTTTAGTGCATTCAGTATTTTTATCATTTTGACAGGCCTTCGCTCTAATCCAAAAAAATTAACCCTCATAGCCAGTATCGCTTATATTATTTTGAATACTGCAATTATCATTCGATCTGGGCTTCTTGTACCGTATTCAATTAATAGTAGCTTTACTGAGGCTTTGCATGGCTTGTATTAAAAGTGTAGACATCATCGTTGTGAACTGGAATGCAGGCCATCAACTGCTTGCGTGCATTCATTCCATTCAACAATACGGTATGCCATTCGTTAACCGTACGATTGTTGTTGATAACGGGTCAACAGATGGCTCTGAAATCACGGTTAAAAATCTTCCTAATGTTGAGGTGATCAGCGCAGAACAAAATCTTGGTTTTGGTAAAGCTTGCAACCTAGGTGCGAAACACGCCAAAAGCGATTACCTGTTGTTCCTCAACCCAGATGCCACGCTTTACCCTAATACGTTAAGTCAAGCCATGGCATTTATGCAAGACCCTAGTAACGCTCATGTAGGCATTTGTGGTGTTCAGTTGTTAAATGAAAGCAACCACATATCAAGAAGTTGCACGCGTTTTCCGTCTGCTAAAGGTTTTGTTTTACATGCCATCGGTTTAGATCTTTTTCTGCCTAAACTTGGTCACTTTATGAGCGAATGGAACCATAGCCAAACGCGCCAGGTAGACCATGTGATAGGTGCTTTTTTTCTGGTGCGTCGTACCGTTTTTGAATCATTAAACGGTTTTGATGAACGTTATTTTGTTTATTTAGAAGACCTCGACTTTTCACTTCGGGCGAACAAGGCTGGTTGGCAAAGTTTTTATTTAGCTCATGTGCAAGCATTTCATGCCGGTGGGGGAACCTCAAATCAAGTCAAGGCACGCCGACTTTTCTATTTATTACGAAGCCGTATTCTTTACGCATTTAAGCAATTCAGCTTCGTAGGCGCGGTCATGGTTTTACTTTCAACCTTGTTCATTGAACCTGTGTCACGCTCTATTTTTGCACTCTCGCGGCGCTCTTGGTCAACCTTTAAAGAAACCTGGTCTTGCTATGCGATGCTGTGGCAGTGGTTGCCCAGCTGGGTTTTAAAAGGGTGCACGCGTTGAAACCCATACGTGTATTAGCTTTACCTAAATACGGCCCGCTTGGCTCGGCAAGTCGGTTACGTTTTTTACACTACTTCGCCCCATTGCGTGTAGCTGGGCTCGTTATCGAGCAAAGTTCTTTACTGAGTGACGGCGCGCTGCGATCACGTTACCAGACGGGTGATTATTCACACCTTCAGCTTATACAAAGCTATGCTTCTCGCATTAAAGTGTTGTTAAAGAAAGGTCGTTTTGATCTACTCTGGATAGAAAAAGAAGCCCTGCCTTGGTTTCCGCTTTGGTCAGAGCTTGCCATGCTCAGCAGGGTGCCTTTTATTCTTGATTTTGATGATGCCGTCTTTCACAATTATGATCAACACGGTTCAAAATGGGTACGTCAACTGTATGGGCAACGAATTGACGGTTTAATGGCCAAAGCTGCATTGGTGGTTGGGGGTAATGCATACCTTTGTGATCGAGCTCGCCATGCAGGTGCGCCTTGGGTTGAGTTGTTACCCACTGTGATCGATTTAGAACGCTACCCGTTAATTTCTTCACCAAAAAAAATATCTACCGATGGCCTACCGCGTATCGTATGGATCGGTTCGCCCTATACCGTGCGTTATTTAAAATTACTGCAAGAGTCTTTACAACAATTGGCTCAACGCGTTCCGTTTGTATTGCGGGTGATTGGTGGGCAAATTGATATGCCAGGCATACACGTTGAAACCATAGACTGGGCAGAAGACAGCGAAGTGGCGTCGATCGCATCTGGCCATGTCGGTGTTATGCCCCTGTCTGACTCACTTTGGGAAAGAGGCAAATGTGGCTATAAGTTAATTCAATATATGGCTTGCAGTTTGCCTGTTGTCGCCAGCCCAATCGGGGTTAATACCGAAATTGTGCAAGAAGGTATCAATGGCTTTTTGGCCCATGACGCTTCCACTTGGGTCAATACTTTAGAGCAGTTATTGACTCAACCTGAACTGGCGACAAAAATGGGGCATGCGGGTAGAAAACGGGTTGAAAGTGAATATTGCTTAAAAGTGACCGCGCCAAAATTAGAAAAATTAATGCGCCAAGTCGTGACTCAATCACGCACAACAATTGGCAATGTTCAATAACTTCAAGTAAATGGTCTATTCAAAACCCAAACTTCTCATCGCTACAACCGTTCCCGAGACCCTTGCAACCATTTTGCAAGGGCAACCTCAGTATTTATCAAAATATTTTGAAACCGCGGGGGTTACCAGTGCAGGCGAGCAAACCCTTGATATGCCAAAAGAGGCCAGGTTTACCGTCAACATGCATCGTGGCATTAGCCCGATAGCTGATTTAAAGTCAATCATTGCCATGGTCAAGGTCATACGTACATTTAAACCAGACATCATTCATTCTTACACCCCTAAAGCGGATTTGGTGTGTATGGTGGCGGGTTTTTTATGCCGTGTCAGTGTGCGCATACACACCTTTACAGGCTTAATCTTTCCCACTACCCTTAACCGCTGGAAGCATTTTGTTTTAAAGCAAGTAGACGCCTTAATCTGCGCGTGTGCCACCATGGTGGTGGCTGAGGGTGCAGGCGTCAAACGTGACTTAGCGCGCTTTAAGGTGACGAGCAAACTGATTCATATCATTGGCCATGGCAACATTGCTGGGCTTGATTCAACTTACTTTGACCCGAGCTTACCCGTGGTCAAACATGCGGTGACTGATCTTGATAACAATCTCGATCGCAATCTAGCAACAAACCTAGAAAACCATGCATCATTTACCCAATCAACTGATGCCTTTATCTTTCTATTTGTCGGTCGTTTAAACCGCGACAAAGGTTTAAAAGAACTAGCCCAAGCTTTCGTTGAGCTTGATGAGCAGGCCGTGTTGTGGCTAGTCGGCAGCTTAGACCCAACCGCCCCCCCCGACGCAAACACGCTTGATACTTTAAAAAAACACCCGCGTATCAAACAAATGGGGTTTTTACATGACGTGCGTGGTGTGTTGGCTCGGTGCAATGTTCTGGTGTTACCCAGCTATCGCGAAGGTTTTCCAAATGTGCTTCTGCAAGCTGGGGCGATGCAAAAACCAGTAATTGCCACTGACATTAACGGCAGTAATGAAATTGTTTTAGCTGGTGAAACAGGTTGGTTGGTTGCAGCTAAAAATGCTGGGGCCCTTAAGCAGGCCATGGTGCAGGCTATGCAAACGACTATAGATCAAAGGCTAAAAATGGGCTTGGCCGCCCGCAAACGTGTTCAAAAGTTGTTCGAGCGCGAAGACTACCTAAGCGTGTTGGTGAGCTTTTACCAATCACTCACAAAGCAAACTAAACTAATCGGCTCAAATCATCCAAGCAACCCAAGCACCGCCAATCACCCAGACAAATCAGACAAACCAGACAACTCAAGCAAACCCAAAACATGAAACGTTTATTTGACATCTTGGTTTCGTTTTTGTCGCTCGTGCTGCTCGCCATTCCGCTCGCTGTATTGGCGTTTTTGGTGCGTAAAAAACTTGGTTCGCCTGTTTTATTTACTCAAGTACGCCCGGGCTTCGACGGCAA
>JBDNHM010000066.1:0-8473 GCA_041688825.1 Burkholderiaceae bacterium
TATTATTCATGTTTTGGGTAAAACGGTTTTTTTCCCGCAGCATGGTCGGTTGTGTCGATAATTTCTATAATTTCGGGGGCGATTTTTTTAACCATCACTTCGAAACCTTGCCGCAGGGTTACTTGCGACGAGGCGCAACCTTGACAGCCGCCACTCATGGTGATGTAGAGTTTACCTTGATTAATATTCGCAATCGATATTTTGCCGCCATGACTGGCGATTGAGCGGTTGATGTCTTGGTCTAATAGTTCTTGAATAATAGCGTGAAGTTCATGGTCTGGCCGAGCTTCGTTTTCGGTGAAGACATACGTTTCTAAAATAGCTGGCACGGCGCTTTGCACTTGCGTTCGAATGGTGGCACCAATAGCGGCTTTCATGTCTGACCATAAAGCAGTTGATGTTTTGCCAACCGTGACGATGTTTTCTGCAACCAATACGGTAGCCACACCGGGTATTGCAAACAGGCGTTCACCTAAGGGTGAGCCGACGGTTTGCTTTTGATTTGCAAACAAAAAGGGGCCACCCGGGTGCACACTAGCACTCACGATGAATCGACACGTGTCAGCATCGGCAACAGAAATTTCTGCGCGAATGCTGACGGGCTGACTCACCTGGGCAATATTAGACATCTTCAGCGCCGTTTTCTGCAGCGCGAGCGCCTAAGGCGCGCAAATCTTTAAACGAATAAATGCCGCTGTTGTGACCATCGCTCCAGTCGAAAAGAATAGCGTAGTTGCCGATGCTCGTGATTTTTTGGGGGCTGATGTCAGCGCGAATTGATTTCGGGTCAAGCAACTTGCGCCCGGTCATTTCTTCTATGCATAGGGCGCAGTGGCAGGCCAAGCGAAGCTCGCGCACGTCAAGGTCGTCGCGATGGCCGTCTTCCCACAAAATAGAAAGGGTGCGGGGGTCGCGGCGCATAAAACCAATTGGGGTGTTGCGTGCCCCGGTTGGTTTGGCTGCGTTTTCGACCCAAGCGGGGGCGCCTGCGTTACTTTCCCAATTCCAACTAAAGGGTTTGAGCACAGTAACTGCTGTTTGCATTTGCTCAACCAGCGCCTGGGCAATGGTGATATAAATTTTTGCACTAACCGATTTAGGCTGATCGGCTACGATTGGGTTGCCTTCATCGCCGCAAGCAACCACGTTGGGGTCGATCGGTAAGGCACCTAAAAGGGGTACGCCAAGCTCTTGAGCCATGCGTTCGCCACCACCATGCTTGAAAATATCGGTGGTTTCACCACAATGCGGGCACGTGAAGGTGCGCATATTTTCGATGATACCCAAAATTTTGACTTGTACTTTTTCAAACATACGCAAGCCGCGACGCGCAATTTTTAAGCTAACGGTCTGGGGTGTAGTCACAATCACGACACCAGACAAAGGCATGCTTTGTGCCAAGGTTAGCTGGGTGTCGCCGGTACCGGGTGGTAAGTCAAGTATGAGGTAGTCAAGCTTGCCCCATTCAACACCGTCAACAAACATTTTTAGGTACTTACCCACCATCGGCCCGCGTAAAACGGCGGGTTTGTCGTCTGGGGTGAGCATGCCCATAGAAACGGCCTTTAAACCATGACGCTCTGCGGGAATCATTTTGTTTTCAGGGGTTAACTCGGGCATGACACCCGTCGGTATGCCCAGCATGCCGGGAATGCTGGGGCCGAGTATGTCGGCATCGACAATGCCTACGCGCGCACCAAGTTGCTGAAGTGCAAGGGCCAAATTGACGCTAACAGTTGATTTACCCACACCGCCCTTACCGCTACCGACAGCAATAATATGACGTATACCCGGTAACTTGTCGGCGTGAGCGTCGGGTTGGTTTGATGCGCTTGCAAGGTTGTCAATTGATGTCGAAGCCATGAAAATACCTTTTATCTTGCTTGATAGCGTTGTTGTTAGTTTGATAGTGTATGCGAGCTTCTCAGCGTATCGTACGGCCTACCTCCGCTAATAAGGGCTTAAACCGCTAAAACCAGACTTTTGTTATGATTCATTGCAAGTAAGCAGAACCGGTGCATGATCTGGGTGCAAGTCGGGGCATGATTACGGCGCGAAATCGGTTCGCATTTAAATACTTAACGCCAAAGTGACAGCCCACGTTATGACACTACTGACGATTATTTTGCTGCCATTACTCGCTGGCACGACGCTCGCGTTGCTTGTAGCACGAATCAGCCGCGTAGCCTCTGCATGGGCCGTTGCAGGCGTAACCCTAAGTAGTTTGGCGTTATTGCTTAGCTTTAGCAGTGCCGTGTTTAGCGGCCAAAAAATCATTTCTATTACCCCCTGGATGCCCGCGCTGGGCATCGACTTTGCTTTTAGGCTTGATGGTCTGGGTTATTTGTTTGCCTTGCTGATTTTGTGCGTGGGCTTACTTATCATTTTGTATGCCAAATATTACTTGTCTGAAAAAGACTCAATGGGCAAGTTCTATGCCTTGTTGATGATGTTTATGGCAGCCATGCTTGGCATCGTATTAACTGAAAACATTTTGCTGACCTTTGTATTTTGGGAACTCACCAGCGTTTCGTCGTTTTTATTGATTGGTTTTTGGAACCATAAAGCCGAATCACGACGCGGTGCTCGCATGGCGTTAATTGTGACGGGTGGTGGGGGTCTGGCTATGTTGGCAGGCTTTCTATTGCTCGGGCACGTAGCAGGCAGTTATGAGCTCACTCACATTTTTGCTGCGCGTGAAGCGGTTCAGGCTAGCCCATTGTTTATGCCTATTTTGTTGTTGATTTTGGTGGGTGCGTTTACCAAGTCGGCGCAGTTCCCGTTTCATTTTTGGTTGCCACAAGCGATGGCGGCACCTACGCCTGTGTCGGCATATCTACACTCGGCCACCATGGTTAAAGCGGGTGTGTTTATATTGGCTCGTTTATACCCCGTGCTGGGTGGTACTTACGATTTTGAAATTATTGTTTCGGTTGTGGGCTTATTCACCATGGCATTCGCAGCGTACGTTGCGATTTTCAAACATGATTTAAAAGGCTTATTGGCGTATTCAACCATCAGTCATCTGGGCCTGATTATATTTTTGATAGGCCTGAGCTCACCTTTATCGTCTGTAGCGGCTATTTTTCACATTATTAATCACGCGACTTTCAAAGCCTCGTTATTTATGGTGGCGGGCATTATTGATCACGAGTGTGGTACGCGCGATATGCGGCGTTTGCGTGGTTTGTTTAAATTTATGCCCTACACCGCCACGCTTGGCATGGTGGCCGCCGCATCGATGGCGGGCATACCGCTTTTTAGTGGTTTTCTTTCTAAAGAAATGTTCTTCGTTGAGTCGCTGTCTCTCGCTTACTTAGGTTGGTTTGGCGACGTGGCACCGTTTGTGGTGACATTTGGCGGTATATGTAGCGTTGCTTACTCTGTGCGCTTTGTAAATAACGTGTTTTTTAATGGTACCCCGACTGATTTACCCCGCACGCCACATGAGCCACCGCGGTTTATGAAAATTCCGGTTGAGCTGTTGGTGGTGATTTGTATATTAGTGGGTGTATTGCCCGCCTTAACGGTTGCGCCTTTGGTTTTCTTAGCGGCGACTGATGTTTACGGTCTCGCCTTACCTCAATATACGATTTCGATTTGGCACGGTTTTAACTTACCTTTGTTGATGAGTGCGGTGGCGTTGTTGGGTGGTCTCGTGTTTTTTTGGCTTTTGCAAAAACGTTTCAATCTTCATCTTCATTCACCTAAAGAGCTTAATGGCCATCGTATTTTTGTTCACATCATCGAGTCGTTACGAGCTTTTGCGGGGTGGCTGACCCAGTTGTTTCAAAACGGCTCTCTTCAGCGTTACTTGGCGTTTCTAATTGCCAGCGTGATTGCTTTGGGCGCATGGCCCTTTTTACAGTTTGGTTACAGCACTGGCAATGCGGCGCTCACCCCAGCTAACGGTGTCGCTTTGGTTGTTTGGGCGCTCGCAGTGGTTGCGGCGCTCGCTGCTGTTGTGATGCATCGACAGCGACTCATTGCCGTCATTCTTGTGGGCGTTGTGGGGTTAGCAACGGCGCTTACTTTTGCATACTTTTCTGCGCCTGATTTAGCTTTGACACAGCTTTCTGTGGAAGTGGTCAGTACCGCTCTGTTATTAATGGCTCTGGCGCTTTTACCTTTAGTGGGGCCTAAAGAGTCTAGTAACGGGCGGCGTGCCCGCGACATTGCCTTGTCTGTTTTAGCGGGTGCGGGTGTTACGGCGTTAATGTGGGCGGTGTTAACCCGACCGCATGAGTCAATTGCCTGGTACTACTTAGCTCAAAGTATGCCTGAGGGGGGTGGCAGCAATGTCGTTAACGTTATTTTGGTTGATTTCCGGGGTTTTGATACCTTTGGTGAAATCATCGTGTTGGGCATAGCGGCGATTGGTGCGTTAAGTTTGATGGACGGCTTGAAAATGAATCGTCAGCTTTCGACTTCGTTTTTGAACCCTGTGCTGTTGTCGGTTGCAGCCCGCACGCTGTTGCCTTTTGCCTTATTAGTTAGCGTCTATATTTTCTTGCGTGGCCATAATTTACCGGGGGGTGGTTTTATTGCGGGCTTGGTTACTTCAGTGGCACTGGTTATGCAATACATGGCGGGCGGTTTGGTTGCCACCTCTGAAAAACTACAAATGAACTTCCCCAAAATAATAGGTAGTGGTGTGTTGATCGCTGGCCTGACAGGGTTAGGTAGTTTTGTGTTTGGATCAGCGTTTTTAACCAGCACTTTTGGTCACCCATCTTTACCGTTCATGGGTGAACTGCCGCTGGCCAGCGCCGCTGCCTTTGATCTAGGTGTGTTTTTGACTGTGGTCGGCGCGACGTTACTGACTATTTCAGCGTTGTCTGGGGCAAGTAAACGTGACCCAGTTGTTGTAGGAATCGCCGCATAATGGAACTATTACTTTCAACAGCCCTCGGTATTGTTACCGCTTGCGGTATTTATTTAATACTACGTGGTCGTACATTTTCAGTGGTGTTGGGCCTGTCTTTGTTGGGGTACGCCGTCAACCTGTTTATTTTTGCAATGGGCCGGTTAACGTCATCGCAACCACCGGTGATTGTTGATCAAGCCGTTGCTTTTGCAGACCCGATTCCGCAGGCGCTGGTGTTAACGGCGATTGTGATTGGTTTTGGCATGACAGGCTTTATCGTTGAGTTGGCTTTGCGAACACGGAACGATACAAAATCTGATCATGTTGACGGTCAAGAGCCGGGTCAAACAGATGATGCTTTAAAGACATCAACGGTTAAAGAGGCTGCGTTACAGGCTTCAAAAGTGGGTAAGACAGCATGAACCACTTTTTGGTCTTGCCGATTGTATTGCCTGCACTAACAGCCGCATTATTGTTGTTATTGGGTGGTCGCGTTGGTTTAACACGGGTGATTAGTTTCGCTTCGGTTTTTGTTTTACTAGCAATGTGTATTCATTTGTTTACTCAAGCCAGTACGGGCGACATTCAGACCTATGCGCTCGGAGATTGGGTGGCACCGTTTGGTATTGTGTTGGTGCTTGATCGTCTTTCAGCCCTGATGGTGCTATTGACATCACTGGTGTCGATTGCGGCACTTTATTACTCAATGCAAGGGTGGGACAACCGCGGTAAATACTTTCACGCGCTATTTCAATTTCAACTCATGGGTATTAACGGTGCCTTTTTGACGGGCGACTTATTTAACCTATTTGTGTTTTTTGAGGTGTTGTTGATCGCGTCATACTGCTTGTTGATGTACGGTTTTGGTGAAAGGCGTTTAAGAGCTTCCGTGCATTACGTTGCCATTAATTTAACTGGCTCTGCCATATTTTTGATTGCCGTGAGTGTGCTTTATAGCGTGACGGGCACCTTGAATATGGCTCATTTGGCCGAACGAGTGGCCACGTCGTCACCCGACGATATTGCGTTAATTCGCTCTGCAGGGTTAATGTTGTTAGGGGTTTTTGGTGTCAAGGCGGCATTGTTTCCCCTATATTTTTGGTTACCCACGGCTTACGCCAGTGCTTCTGCCCCAGTGGCTGCATTATTTGCGATCATGACTAAGGTGGGTGTGTATGCGATTTTTAGGTTTACGACCCTAACTTTTGGGGGCACTTCAGGTGCGTCAGCAGACATTACAACGCCATGGCTTTTGCCGGTTGCACTGGTTACCTTAACGTTGGCCGCTTTCGGCGCGCTGGCTGCAAAACGGTTGTTAGAATTTATTGCTTATTTAACCATTGCTTCAGTGGGCACAATACTGATTGCTTTTGCAGCAGGCGGTACAGAGGGTCTGTCGGCTGCTTTGTTTTACCTTGTACATAGCACGCTGATTGTGGCGGCTCTTTTCTTATTAGCTGAAATGATTTCGCAATCGCGTGGCGAGGCCCAAGACACCCTGCATTCGGGCCCAGCCCTTTTGCAGCCGGTTATGCTGGGCATTGCTTTTATGGCGGGCGCTGTCATCGTGGGTGGTTTGCCTTTGTCATCAGGCTTTTTGGCTAAGCTGATGATCTTGCAAAGTACAACACAAAGCATAAATATGCCGTGGGTGTGGGGCATTATTTTAAGTACAAGCTTAATCACCATGATTGCTTTGTCGCGCGCCGGCAGCATGTTGTTTTGGAAAACCACATACGAGGTGTCGGCTACTGCAAAAGCGCCAGTGGCCATGCAATGGCTACCCGTAATATTTTTATTTGGCTGCAGCATAATGATGGTAATTTATGCTTCACCACTTAAACAGTTTACTGATGCCACGGCACAGCAATTAAAGACCCCCGAGCAATACATTTCCACAGTGTTGGGTCAAACCACTGATCGTGCACCACGTGCGTTGCCTAAAGAGGCCATGTAATGAAAAAATGGCTGCCTTACCCGCTACTGTCTTTTTTCCTAGTCGTCACTTGGCTATTGTTAGTTGCTGAAATTTCTGTTGCACATGTCACACTGGCTTTGTTTTTGGCGGTTGTTATACCTTTGTTATGTAAACCGTTTTTAGCGGGCACGCCTAAGTTGCTTAACCCCATCGCCGCCATTCGCCTCTTTTTTGTTGTGACTTACGACATTGTGATGGCTAACATAACGGTTGCGAAACTGATATTAGGGCGCCCCGAACGCTTGAACCCCATATTTGTTCAAGTGCCGCTTGAATTAACACAACCCCTATCTATTTCTTTACTTGCAGGCATTATCACCATGACCCCGGGCACGGTGTCAGCCGATTTGTCAGAGGGCAATACTCTGCTTTTGGTGCACGCCTTGAGTTGTGACGACCCTGATGCGTTGATTGCTGAAATTAAACAACGTTACGAAAAACCCCTAATAGAGATTTTCGGATGCTAGATATTTCAATCAAAATTGTTTTTGCGGCGATCGCGGTGTCGATGGTGCTAACGCTATATCGTTTGATAAAAGGCCCCAGTGCGACAGACCGTATTCTTGCGCTTGACACGCTCTACGTGAACGCGGTGGCTTTGCTGGTTTTGCTGGGCATACAAGATCGTACCTCTATTTATTTTGAAGCAGCTTTGCTGATTGCGCTGATGGGTTTTGTTGGAACTGTTGCCTTGTCGCGCTATTTGGCTCGCGGCGATGTGATGGACTAAGAAAAGGAATTAATTATGCTTGAAATCATCATTTCTTTTTTTCTATTGGTGGGTGCGTTCTTCATCTTGGTGGGTGCTATTGGCCTGGCACGGTTGCCTGATTTTTTCATGCGACTGCATGCGCCGACTAAAGCTTCAACGCTTGGAGTGGGGGGGGTCTTGCTGGCCTCGATGGCATATGCGATGAATGATGCTTTTTTAATTCACGAGCTCATCATCACGATCTTTATCTTTTTGACGGCACCGGTTGGTGCGCACTTGTTGGCCCAAGCCGCCTTGCGTTTAAAGCTTAAATCAAAGGCCAAGCTGCCTTAGTTTTTCAAGATAAAGTTGTTCACCTAAGTGCATTTGAGACTTCCAGTCGGTGACAGAGTTGTCGTTGGCTTTGTCTGTTACGTATTTATAAGCGTGCCAGGGAATTTTATATTCGTGTGCAACGGCTGCAATGGCAAAAAGTTCCATGTCGACTAAATGAACCCCGGTTTCGTCAAGCCATGGGTCTTGTTCTGTTACAAAAGTGTCGCCAGTGCCGCAGGTATAACCATCTATTTGGGTTTCGTACTGAACGGGTCGTGGGCACATCGGCATTTGACCGCGAGGCGCGAGCGAGGTGATCACGTCACGTTGTACAACACGAGAAACGGGTAATAAACCGCTCAAACCATCATGCACTGAACCGGCCGTACCAAAATTGATAATTTGACGGGGGCTGCACTCGTGAATGGCTTTGAGCGTTGCCATACAGGCATTTATTTTACCAATGCCAGAGTAATACACCCGTATACCAGTCGGCAAATGACTTGGGTTGAATTCTTGTTGTAGGGCAACAATAAGTATGGTTGTATTTGTCATAATTTCATTGTATTTAGAACATACAAAAAATTATGCCCCAGAACAA
>JBDNHM010000374.1:0-1446 GCA_041688825.1 Burkholderiaceae bacterium
ATCAGATGGAGCGCGTTAAATCTATATCTGATATTTACATCAACCCAAACTTTGACTCAGAACTTGAAGCCCGTTTTATTGAGTCATTACGTAGGCTAAGTGGCCAAGGTGGTTTGCCCTTCGTTAAATTAGTGCAAGATATTGTTCAAGGTAAATCTGGGTACTTACTAGAGGTCGGTGAGCAAAGGTATTGGGTTGAACCACAAGTTGATTTGGGTTCTAAAGAAGGCGTTGTCGTTGCATCAAGGCCTGATTTTGTGTTGTGGCCTACACAAAGTCGTTCAAGCCGTAAACCTATAGCTGTGTTTTGTGATGGATGGGCTTTTCACCAAAACTCTTCTAGAGATGATGCGCTTAAGAGAAGCGCCTTGGTAGCTAGCGGTAAATTTTGGGTCTGGTCAGTAACATGGGAAGATGTGCAATCAGCGATGGAAGGCAATGTTGAAACGACTCTCGGTGATCAGTTAGATGGAATGTGCTTTAACCCTAAAACGGCTATGCCACAGTCATTACGATCTATGGTTTATGACCCAGCCTGGTTGAACCACCCAATAGCTATTTTGTTAGACTGGCTTGGTAAACCTTGCGACGATAACAAAGACTCCTATTCTATTAAGTTGGCGCAGCATGCAGGTGCTTTTGCGTTTCGTATGATTCCACACCCCACTGATGTTGCGCTTGAGCAAACAAGGAGCCAATTGAATTCTTTTTGGTTAAGTATTGAAGATTGGGCTTTAGAGCCCCCCACAAAAAGTGTTGCTTGCGGCAATATCAACAGCTCAACTTTGCTAATACGCTATAAATGGCCGAACGAATTAGCAACCCTAGCTAACATTCCATCTTCAAAGATGCCTTTAAGCCCAGGTTTTGTGATTTTTGATAATCGCATAGAACTAAGTGAACCTGAACGTCATGTCACATGGCGAAAGTGGTTGTGGTTATTTAATATTTTTCAAACGCTACCAGGCTTTTTGTTAGCTACACAAGACGGTCTTGATGAGGGTGATTATGCACAGCTGTCCTTTTCTAGTACTGCACGACCAGGTTTTAACGCTCAAGGTGCTGTGCATGCAGAGGCTTGGGGTGAAGTAATGAATCAATCGATGAAAGATTTAGCTATAGGGCTTCAAATTCTAATGGGGTCTGGTGTTTCGCCACCAGATGAGGTGGGTTATGAGTTGGCGAGTAACGGTGATGTGATTGCAGAAGCAGAATTAGCATGGGTTGATCAAAAATTAGTTTTGTTAATGCCTGAACACTCACCCAACATGCCAATTTGGCAAGAAAATGGCTGGACATCAATTGTTGCCGAGGAAGATTGGCACACAAAGGTGCTTGAGGAACTACTAACCTCTGGTAAAAGAGCAGATACATACACTGGGGTTCTAAGATGAGTTTTAAACCTAAAGTTGCACTCGCACAAGATTTTTTAGCAAATCTAGGAAA
>JBDNHM010000375.1:0-10088 GCA_041688825.1 Burkholderiaceae bacterium
AACCCCAACAGGCCCATACAAAGGTTATGTTGGCTAGCAAGGTCACGTAATTTTTTTTTAGCGGAATGAGTTGAACCAAAGAGGCCATAGATACCTTCTTCTTGCCCAACCTCTAGATCTTGGCGAGTCATCACTTGGGGGGTCAAGGCGCCTGAGGTGTTGATCAACTTAATCGTACATAGGCTTTTTAAGCGGCGCAGGCGAACGTTGTAAAGTGGGCTTTGTTGCTTAATGCACCATGCTTCAAGCAGTAAAGCACCCATTTCACCCGCTGTTTCAATATATTCAACTTGGCGTGACTGGGCGATCATTTTGACCTCATCAGCCGCCCGCATGTGTGACATGACACGGCTGCGAATGTTGACACTTTTACCAATGTAAAGTGGCAGGGCACTGTCGCCCCAAAAAATATAAATACCCGAGGTTTGAGGCAAAGTATTTATTTGAGAAAGTTCTACTTTATTTTGACTCATGAATATACAAAAAAACTGAAATATAAAAATGACTGCATTTTGTTTGAATTCTGCTTACCAGTTAGCAGTCTAGCCCCTTAATTCTATTAACTGCCTAAAATGTAAGATATTATGTTGGTGTTGGCTGATAACATAGGTCTTTTACTGCTCATCAGTTAGATGCTTGAATATTAAAACATCAAAGTAAAAACGCTAACTTGATAAACAATTCTGTTCATACCTATTTAAACGAGAAACGCCCATGCCATTTGAATTGTTTTCGCATGCCCCCTTTGCCGCTGTTTGGGCCACCTTAGCCTGGACTATTATTGTGGGCACAATCGCGCACACTTTGGTTTTTAGGACATCTCTGTTTAATATCTTTATTGAAAACCGCCTGCCACATGTTTTAGTCACTTGCTTAAACGTCATGTTTGTATTTTTTATAGCCTTTATGGCTTCAGATAATTATTCGCGTTTTAATCACGCGCAAAATAATGTTATACAAGAAATCATTGCGGTTAAAAGAATCATAAATGCTCAAGATCTACCACCAGAGATACAAGCAAAAAATACTGCATTAATCAAAAGCTACCTTGATAGCGTCGTTAACCAAGAGTGGAAAGAAGGCCTTAATAAACAGGCCAACCCGCAAGTTGAAGAAGCTTTAAACTTATTGATCGGCAACATTTCAGCATATAGAAAACAATGCGTACAAGCCAATAACTTCAATTGCCTAGATACTTTAACGTTTAACAATCACAGGCAATACATTGATGACCTTCGCGATGCACGAGACCAACGCTTAGCGTTTGGTCAAGAAAGTGCAGAGTATTTTCGTTATGCGTTGTGCAATGTATTGGGTTTAAACGCTTTGATCGCTCTGATGATTCTCTTTAAAGCCAACCCCAAGGCTGCCAGACGACCTTTAATGATGTATTGCTTTAGTTTCTGGATGATTCTACTGATTGTTGTGGTGCACACCAACCCTTTTACCGGTTTTCAGGCAGTTAAGGTTGAACCACTGGAACAAATCTTGGTTCAGCTTCAATAGTTCATTAGTTCATTCATTAACGTCTTAAGACTGCCATCAAAGTTTGTTGCTCTGGTGTCAGTGCCGAGTCTGGCGTTAAGGCGGCGAGTGCCAGTGCGGTTCTAATACTGGGCTCAGGATCTGGTAGATCGTTTCTTAATAAGGCCTCTACAACCTGTAGGCCTTTGGCTAAAGTTTGACCGTAGAGTTCAAATATGCCCAATGCGCTGACATGCAAAGCGGGGTCTTCTAACCAACAATCGTAATCGGTCACCATGCCCAGAGTGGCGTAAGCTATTTGTGCTTCACGGGCTAAAAATGCTTCGGGCACGTTGGTCATACCCACCACATCGCAACCCGCTTGCCTTAGAAAGTTACTTTCGGCCTGGGTGCCCAAGCGTGGCCCTGATACGCACGCATAGGTCGCACCTGACTTAACAGGTTGGTTAATAAGCATGCCCGCTTGCACAACGGCATTAACCAATGCAGCACTAACCGGCTTTGCAGTTGATACGTGTGCAGCCACACCGTTACCAAAAAAAGTGCGTGCCCGATCGCCTTTAGTCCAGTCAAAATATTGCTCTGGCATGACAAGGTCGCCAGGTTCAAGGTCTATGCGTAAACTGCCCACGGCAGACAAACCCAACACCATGGTGGCACCAGCTTGTTTGAGTGCAAAAATGTTTGCCCGATAATTAATTTCGTGCGGTAAGAGGCGGTGACCACGACCATGGCGCGCCAAGAATAATATTTTATGGTGCCCTACTTTGCCCAGAATAATATCGCCCGAGGCTTCGCCGAAGGGTGTTTCGACCGATTGCTTTTCAATAACTGAAAGCCCTGCCAACTCGTACAAACCTGTTCCACCAATAATCGCTAACAAGGTAACCCCTTTTAAAAAGCAAAGATATACTTACTTAAAACGACTTATAAAACGTTTATCAATATAGTCTTTTAATACCCATACAGATTTTCCAGAAAAACCAAAAGATCGCCACGATGCAATAGCATGGCCATCACCTGTATTCAGTAAAGCCAACGCGTATGGGTGAGTTTCAAAGCGTTTAAATATTTGCGTTTGCTGTGTGTGATGAACGTGCTGTATGTGATGAACTTGCTGTGTGGGCGGTAATTGATGTTCTTGATGAGCTTGCTGTGTTTGCTTCGTTTCTTGCACTTGATTTATAAAAGGTGTTTGATACTTCATAGCTATATGCAGGTTTGCAATAAGCGTGCCAGCCATGCGCACGGCATATACACCGGCTTTGGGTAAAGAGCTGGGCAAGCTTGCGCAATCACCCGTAGCAAATATATTCGGGTGAGATATTGAACGTAAGGTTTCATCAACTTGAATAAAACCATCGGCTAAAACTTGTAGCGTTAAACGGCAGGCTGGGTCAAGTTGCCAATTATGGGCTTGTGCGCCCGTAGCCCAAATGACTAAGTCGGTACTTGATTCATTGCTACTTGATGCGTTGCTACTTGATGCGTTGCTACTTGATTCATTGCTACTTGATGCGTCAAGTCTTACGGCAATGATGTTTTGCCAATCAGCATTGCAGTGTATGGTGACTTGAGCGTCTTTTAAGGCTTGGTGTGCAAGACGTTTAGCCTTTGCACTGAACCCAGGCAATATATCTTCAGATCGACTGATTAAATGCCCTTGCACTTGACGATCAGGTCGCATTTGGCGCAAGCGTTGCAAAATACATAATAAACTTTCTACACCTGCTGCACCAGCACCAACAGTGATAACCGTTAAGGGGTTTTTGTTTTGATCAAGCGCCCACGAGTCAAGGTAAGCATCGTAACGTTGTTGTAATGTCCATAAGGGTCTCAGCGCTAGCACGTTGGGTATTAAACCTTTTGGTGGGCGAAGCGTTGACCCAATGTTGATTGATAACCAATCATAAGAATAGGTTTCACCTGTCGACAGATTAACGGTTTGCGCATCAGGGTCAAGCCCTACTATTTCAGCTTTGATCCATTTCGCACCCACGCGTTTGCACAACACATCAAAATCAATAACCGTTTCACTAAACTTATACTGACCTGCTAGCCACCCAGGAATCATGCCTGAGTATGGCGCTAATGATAAAGGCGATATCAATAGAATTTCAATGTTTTGAAAGAGGTTGTAGGCGGGCTGATAATGAGTGTGTAGCGACTGATCGAATGATTGTTGACTGGCTGGTCTTTGAACGAGCGGTTGTTCAGCAATGGGCGGGTCAATTAAAGGCGCGTCAACAAGTGACTGTAAAAATAGCGCGTGCGTGTGCCCTGCCCCGACTAAAATAATGCGTGTTGTGGCTTGGGTCATGTTGACCACCCAACCGGCAAGTGTTTCAAATCAGCAGGTTCGTCAATATCAAACACCGGGGCGAATTCATATACTGACCAACCTGCTTGTTGAAGACGGCTGCGTGAGGTGTGCATAACTGCATCAGTGCTCCAGGCCATATCGGTAAACATTGTAGGCAGTAGTCGTTTGAGCCCAATTAATGCGTAACCGCCATCGTGTGCGGGCACGAACACTGCATCGTGCTGTTGCAATGCTTGAGCGGCCTGGTCTAGGGTTTGTGCAGTTAAGGCGGGGGCATCGGTGCCGATCAAAATCACATTAGCGTAATTTTGCAATAACCGTTCAAACGTGTGGCTCATGCGTTGACCTAGATTGCCTTCACTTTGCGGGCTGCAACTTATTCTTAAACCGTATTTTTCACGTATTGATTCAAACGAAATATGCTGACAATTAGGTGTAACACACAGTTCAATATACGTAAAAGCGTGTGTTTGAAGGCAGGTATCAACGGTATGCATCAATAAGCGCTCAGCTAACAAAGCCGCACCTTTTTCACCTAAAGCAGGAATAAGCCTGGTTTTGGCGAACCCCAACACTGGGGCTTTAGCCATCATGACTAAAGCACTTGTTAAACCAGTTGTTTTTTTTGCACTGATTGAATTTGTTTCAATTGTCGAGAGGGCATGGCAGGTTTTGCTTGAAGCTACCGGCGCACCAGCAAAGTTTGAACTGTGCTGTGTGTTCGTCATTTGTACATTTCTTTAAGCTTAGCTGGCTCAACGCCATACCAGTACAACCAGCGAAGCCGCCACATCAAAAAGATTGTTTTCCAAACACCGTTTAATTCCCAACGCCGACCCGACGTGAATACAGGGCCAGACAAGCACGCGGGTTTAGATTGGCGCCGTAAAATTTTAGACAGTTCTATATCTTCCATCAATATCTGATTGGGAAAACCACCCACTGACTCAAACAAATCGCGGCGAACAAAAATAGCCTGATCACCCGTTGCAATGCCCGTAAATTTTGAACGTTGGTTCATCATAAATGAAATCATACGCAGCATAAAAGCTTGACCCTCAATGCGCACATCAAAGCGCCCCCAGCGTGCACCCTGTTTCATGGCTTGGTTCAATTGTTCAATGCCACCAATAGGTAACGCTGTATCGGCATGCAGGAATAATAAGAGGTCTTTTGAAGAAACCTTTGCACCCGCATTCATCTGCCTGGCTCGACCAGGTAATGTCACGATGACTTGATCTACCCATGGCTTAACAAGTTCGATTGTGTTGTCGGTACTGCCTCCATCAACCACGACAAGTTCTGCGCCGTTTTGACGCCAACTTTGTAACGACTGAATCGAGGCGAGTATACCTGCCGCTTCGTTTAAGGTAGGCATGACGATCGATACGTTCATGACGACTTTTCTGACCGTTGCCAACGATGGTACTTTTCTACCCAGGCTAATAAGCGTTTCGGCGCATGGGCTCGCTTCCATTGACCGGCTGCATATTTATTGGCTTCAGACATGGTTGGGTAGGTGTGTACGGTTCCTAAAATTTTATTCAAACCTAAGCCGTATTTCATGGCTAGAACAAACTCAGCCAGTAAATCACCGGCATGCTCACCAACGATGGTAGCCCCTAAAATTTGATCTTTGCCCGGTACGGTCAGCACTTTCACAAACCCTCTAGCCGTGCCATCTGCAATGGCACGATCTAAGTCGTCTAGGTCGTAACGGGTTACTTCGTAGGGCGTTAAGTTGGCTTTCGCTTCAGCTTCAGACAAACCCACTCGGGCCACTTCAGGGTCAGTAAAAGTGGCAGCTGGCATGACTGAATAGTCAACTTTAAAACGTTTAAACGTGCCAAACAAACCATTAACGGCCGCGTACCAAGCCTGATGGGCGGCTGCATGGGTCAGTTGAAATGGCCCAGCCACATCGCCAACGGCAAAAATATTGGGGTAAATGGTTTGCAAGTAAGCGTTGGTATCAATCGTGTTTTTTGATGTTAATGGAATACCTAAAGCCTCTAAGCCGTAACCGGTCACTCGAGGGCTACGACCAACAGCACACAATATGTGATCAAACGCGATGGCTTTTTCAACATCACCGTGCTGCACAATTATCTGTTTCTCACCTGCTACGATCTCAATTCGTAAGGCTTTGTGTTCCGTTAACACCTCGACGCCATCACTTTGTAACGCATGCTTGACCTGATCACTTACCTCGGGGTCTTCTCGACCTAAAAGCTGTGACGCCATTTCAACTTGCGTGACCTGGCTGCCAAGCCTGGCAAAGCTTTGCGACAATTCGCAACCGATGGGGCCGCCGCCCAGCACCACGAGTCGCGGGGGTAATTCGGTCAAATTCCAAATGGTATCACTGGTTAAGTAGCCCGCTTCTTTCAAACCGGGTATGGGGGGTACAAATGGTTGCGCACCCGCTGCAATAACAATATTACGGGTGGTGAGGGTTTGAGTTTGACCGTCTGGTAAGGTGATATCAACCGACCAAGGGGTACGAATGACAGCATGACCTTGCAATACTTCCACACCCAAGTCGGTATAGCGTTGCACTGAGTCGTGTGGTTCAATTAATTTAATGACATCGTGAATGCGTTGCATGACAGCTTGAAAGTTAACGTGGCCCGTTACATTTTCTACACCAAAATCTTTGGCCGTTTTAAGTTGTTTTGCCACTTTAGCCGAGCGAATCAGTGCCTTGCTGGGTACACAACCATAATTCAAACAATCGCCACCCATTTTGTGGCCTTCAACCAACGTTACTTTGGCTTTGACCGCCGCGCCAATATATGCGGTGACCAAGCCCCCTGCCCCTGCGCCAATGACGATTAAATTTCGATCAAACTTTTTAGGTTTTTGCCATGCCGCATACACCTTGCGTTGTGCCAGCCAATTAACTAGTGTTCGAGCGATAAGGGGAAAACTGCCCAACAATAATAAGCTTCCTAATAGTGCAGGTGACAGAATATCGCCAACCGATTCAATGGTTGCCAATTGGGTACCGGCCAGCACATAAACAGCTGTGCCAGGCAGCATGCCCAGTTGACTAACAATATAAAAACGCGCCCCACTCATTGGGGTGAGACCCATTAAGAGGTTAATTAACCAGAAAGGAAATAACGGTACCAAACGTAACGTTAACAGGTAAAAAACACCGTCGCGCGCAATACCTTCGTTGATAGGTTTGAGCGACTTACCAAAGCGGGCTTGAATTGTGGAGTGCAACAGATAACGTGCCACCAAGAAGGCCAACAATGCACCTAAGCTTGACGCAAATGATACCAACAGAAGACCTAAGCCAAAGCCAAACAGCGTACCCGCTGCTAAGGTCAAAATCACGGCGCCTGGAATAGAGGCTGCAGTTGCCAGTACGTAGACAACAAAATAAACAAAAATAGTGAGCAATGGTTGCGCTGCGTAAAAATTAACGAGCGCGTCGCGACTGCTCTTGACCTGCTCAAGGGTTAACAGTCGGCCTAAGTCAAAGGCGTTGTATGCCCAAACTATACCCACCACAACCAGTAAAAAGGCGAGCCAGCGCAACCCTAAGCGGGCTGACTTCATCAACCCGCCTTAACCTGAGCGAAGTGCACCACAGATTCAGTGATAACAATTTCGTCTACAAAACCGTCTAGGCTTTCTTTTAAAGCACCACCACAACTGCTGCCTTGCCCGGCTGTACAGCCATAACAATGCTGACCAATTTTGATCGGTTGCTGCCATGACACATCGTTAAGTAAGTCATTAAGATGCGGCTTATTAATGTCTGCAAACATAGCAGGCATATCTAACATTTGATTGAAGTCGCAGTCGTACAAGTAACCCTGCCAATTAACACTGATCAACGAGCGACACATGACCGTTTCAAGATTTTCTGGGCGGTAAGCATCTTTCAGAAGCGTCATGTAATCGTGAAACTTACCTTGGCTGAGCAAGACGCTACCGAAGCGTTGAATCGGCATGTTTGTGATGGTAAAGAGCTGATTAAACGTGATGCCAAAATCTTTTTTTAACACGCGCTTGTAATCAAGTTCAAGCTCAACTTGCGAGGGCGGCAAACTAGGCCCCTGTGGGTTGTAGACCAGATTTAATACTAAGCCACTATCGGGCTGACCGTAACCCAAAGCATTCAAGGTTTGCAACCCGTCAATGCTGCGTTCAAATACACCTTTGCCACGCTGTTTATCAACATTTGCCTCTGAATAACAGGGCAAAGAGGCGGTGACTTCAACCTGATGTTCAGCTAAAAAGATGGCCAAACCTTCTTGGTCTGGTTCAGACAAAATAGTGAGATTACAACGATCAATCACCCGAACGCCTAATTCGCGGGCGGCCGAAACCAAATACTTAAATAAAGGGTTTAACTCGGGTGCACCACCGGTCAAATCTAAACATTCAATATGATGTTTTTTGAGCACAGCCAAAACCAAATCAATATTTTCTTGATTCATGGCCTCAGTGCGATTGGGGCCCGCATTGACATGGCAATGCTGACAGGTTTGATTGCACTTGTAGCCCAAGTTAACCTGTAAAGTATTTAAATGATCACGATTGATGTGCGGAAAATCGGTTTCACGTAGTAGGTGCGAAGTTGATCTCATCAGGTTCCTTAACTTGTAGTTTGGCTTAACTTTATAACTGTTTTAACAGTTTAGTGGCTATGCCTTAATATAGGGTTTAAACCATTATTTTTGGGCAAACGGCAGCTATGCGCACAAAACTTACTTCACTTTTGACAAGCCTTTTAATAGGCCTATGGGCAACAAACGTTATGGCAACTGAAGAACCTAAATATACCGTTTTGAAGCAAGATCAAAGCAATAAAGAGATTGAGCTTAGAGAGTACGCCCCTAAGCTGATTGCAGAGGTGCTGGTTGAAGGCGATATGTCTGACGCCTCAAGCCAGGGTTTTAAGCTCATTGCCGACTATATATTTGGCAATAACCAAGTTGCAAATGCCGAGGGCTCTGACAAAATCGCTATGACAGCACCGGTCACAGTAGAACCGCAATCTTCAAAAATTGCCATGACAGCACCGGTTACAGTTGACCCCGTGGCGAACGCAACGGGTAATGCCAATTTCGAGCAAAACGGCACGTGGCGGGTAGATTTTGTGATGCCAAGTCAATACACGCTCGCCAATATTCCTAAGCCCAACAACGATGCCGTGAAGTTACGCGAAGTGCCCGCAAAGTATGTGGTGGTGCTACGGTACTCGGGTTTTAACTCAACCTCAAACATTGAAGAATACATAACCGAAACGCTAAACTGGGCAAAAAGCCAAGGCTTGAAAGTCATTGGCACACCGCAACTGGCCCGTTACAACCCACCCTGGACTTTACCTATGTTTCGTCGCAACGAAATCATGGTTGAGGTGGCCAAGCCCGATTGAGCGCAGTTTTTAGATAAAACAACTTGATGCCCTTTCAACGCACCAACTGCGTTTGCGTACCCAGGCCACCGGCACTCAAGGTCACGATGTCACCTTTTTTTAGGTACTCGGGCGTTTTCATACCGAGTGCGACGCCTGATGGTGTGCCCGTTATGACCACGTCGCCCGGTAACAAGATCATGATTTGGCTGAGGTAAGCGATAATTTGCTTGACTGAAAAAATCATGTCAACTGTATTACTGTTTTGTTTTTCAACACCGTTCACACTTAACGATAGCGGTATATTTTGCGGGTCGGGCACTTCGTCGGCTGTTAACAGCCAAGGCCCTAAAGGGCCAAAGGTGGGGAAGCTTTTACCTTTAAACCAAGTTGGCCCACGCTTGATTTGCCAGTCGCGCTCTGACACATCGTTAGCCAAACAGTAACCCGCCACATAGTTCAACGCGTCGTCTTCACTCACTTGATGTGTGGTGGCACCCATCACAAAAGCAAGTTCAACTTCCCAGTCGGTGGCGGTTGAGTCTTTAGGCAACTGAATGCCATCGTTAGGCCCTACGATACAGGTTATGGCTTTATTAAATACGACAGGCTCTTCAGGCATTCCTAAGCCCGCTTCTTCAGCGTGTTTTCTGTAATTTAAACCGATTGCTACAAACTGACGAATGCCAGCTATAGGTGTGCCCATGCGAACACCTGCATCGACCAATGGCATTGTCGATAAATCAATAGCTGACAAAACGGCCAACTGTTGTGGCGTTAACCAATCAGGGGTGATATCGGGTAAAAAAGATGATAAGTCACGAATATTGCCATGTGCATCAATTGCACCCGGCTTTTCTTGACCGATCGGACCGAAGCGTAAGAGTTTCATATTTTTTACCT
>JBDNHM010000376.1:0-33749 GCA_041688825.1 Burkholderiaceae bacterium
AAGTACCAAAGTACCAAAGTACCAAAGTACCGAAGCACTAAAGCACTAAAGCACCGATTTACAGATGTTTCAAAGTATTGGGGTAACAGAATTATGATTGAGTCAGTCAAATGTTAAAACGCCTTTCTCACTGTTTGGTAGCTTTGCTTGTTAGCTTGTTTGGCGTGTCAAGTGTTGCACAATCATTTCTAGCACCTGAAAAAGCTTTTTACATCGATGCAGCGGTTACAAATAAAAACATTATCAATGTAAATTTTAATATTGCGTCTGGGTACTATATGTACCAAGAGCGTTTTGAATTCGCATTAGAAAACGTACCAATTTCAATTAGTAACGTTTCATTCCCTTCCGCTAAAATTAAATATGACCCTACATTTGAAAAAGATATGGGGTTATATTTTAAGCAAACAAATATTACAGTCGCATTAAGTGAATGGCCTTTGGGTCAAGCGAATCAAGCTTTTGTATTAAAAGTTGTCAGTCAAGGGTGTGCCGAGCAGGGTATATGTTACCCACCTTTAACGTCAGCAGTACAAATTGAATCACTTGGTGACCAACTGGGCTATCGCGTTATAAGTATTACCGCCAACACTGATGATGATATAGCCGCTAGAGCACCAGCCCTGAAAATAAGCGCACTAATTACTGCACAAAATACAAATCAATCGTTTGGTAATAATTCAAGTGATACAAGTTTGAACACTGATAGCCAAGTAAGCTTATCAAACTTAGTAAACAGTGCTGACGATTCGCAATTTGCAAAAGTGTTGAGCATGGGTTCCTTTTGGGGAAATATAGCGCTCTTCTTTCTTTTGGGCGCGCTGTTGTCATTAACACCTTGTGTGTTGCCCATGATTCCGATTTTATCGGTCTTAATAGTGGGTCAAGGTAATGTAGTTACCCGAGCACGTGGTTTTGGTTTGGCGGCAGCTTATGTGGCTGGTATGTCTTTAATTTATACCGCTTTAGGTGTTCTAGCTGGGTTAAGTGGTGCTGGCCTGGCTGCATGGTTACAGACACCTTGGGTGCTCGGTATTTTTGCAACACTATTAGCATTAATGGGTTTAGCCATGTTTGACTTGGTGCGTTTTGAAATGCCCCAAACGATTCAAACAAAACTTTCAAATAAAGCCTCATCGATGCGGGGAGGCAAAGCGCTCATCGCATTTGTTATGGGTGCAGTGTCAGCCTTGATTGTCGGCCCGTGTGTAGCAGCACCTTTAGCTGGCGCTCTCATATACATATCGCAAACTAAAGACGTCTGGCTAGGCGGTGGCGCGTTATTTGCAATGGCATGGGGCATGGGGTTGCCTTTACTAGCACTCGGCGCGTCAGCAGGCACCTTGTTGCCCAAAGTGGGCGCTTGGATGGAAGGCGTTAAAGTATTTTTTGGTGTCTTGCTCTTAGCTACAGCATGGTGGATGTTGTCACCCATTATTTCCACTCAAACGAATTTAATAGGCTGGGCTGTATTAGCTATATTTAGCGGTATGTTACTGGGAACATTCGATACTAAAGATCAAAATCATTCAATACTCGTTCAAGCCATTAAAAAGACAGTCGGTTTTGTGTTGATGTTATTTGCATTGTTTTGGTTGATTGGTGCATTAACGGGTGCAAGATCTTTACTAAATCCACTCAGTCAAATCACGCTCTCAAACTTAAACACCAGTTCTACCAACATACAAGCAGGTCAAAGCGGCGCTTCAAGAGCGTCGTCAATCACCAAGCCTACTTTTCAAATTGTTGATTCAGTTGAAGCATTGCAAATTGCTTTAATGGAATCAAAAAAACCGGTCATGCTCGATTTTTACGCTGATTGGTGCGTATCGTGTAAAGAAATGGAAGCCTTTACCTTTACTGACCCAAAAGTTATTGAACGTATGCAGCAGATGGTTTTGTTAAAGGCCGATGTCACTAAAAACTCGCCTCAAGATCGGGCATTGTTGAAAAAGTTTAATCTGTTTGGGCCGCCAGGCATTATATTTTTTGAACCGGGTGGCCGTGAAATCAATAGTATTCGTGTTGTGGGTTTTCAAAATGCAGAAAAATTTACACAAATTCTTGATCGTGTTGTGAATCAAATAGCAAAGCCTTAAGATGTCCAACATATCTACCTCAAGAGCAATACTCTTGCTGGGCATTGCATCATTTGCAAGCACAAGTGCATTTAGGGTCTTAGACCCAGCATTGATGAGCCTGGCGCAAGAGTTTCAAATAACAACCGGTGAAGCAGCAAAGGTAGTCATCTGGTTTGCAGTAGCTTATGGCGTGATGCAATTCTTTTATGGGCCAATCGGTGATCGTTTTGGTAAATACCGCACCATTGCAATCGCAACTTTAGCGTGTGCAGTGGGTAACTATTTAGTAGCCATAGCACCTACATTTAATCTTGTAGTTATTGGCCGTTTCCTGTCTGGTGCGGCTGCAGCAGGCATCATACCGATGTCAATGGCCTGGATAGGTGATCATGTACCTTATGAAAAGCGACAAGAGACATTAGCCAAATTTTCAATTGGTATGGTTACGGGTATGGGCAGTGGTTTAGTTTTGGGCGGGGTATTTGCAGACACCCTAGGGTGGCGTGCATCATTTTATTTTTTGGGCACGCTTTACTTGGTAGTGGGCACATTACTTTATAGTCAAAAAGGCAGTGTGCCTGATTTGAAAAATTCAAATCAAGTTGGTTTTGCATTACTAGCCCCGATTAAAGCCGTAACGAGTGTGCCGTGGGCCAGAATAATTTTGTTGGTTGTGCTCATTGAAGGCGCCTTAATTTTTGGTGCCCTGTCATTCGTACCTTCTTATTTACAAATGAAGCATGAGGTGACTTCTACGGCAGCGGGACTCATAACCGGGTTATATAGCGCAGGCGCTTTAATTTACGTACTGATTTCAAGGTGGGTGATTAAGCGATTTGGCGAAGCGCGTATGGTTCAAGCGGGTGGCATAACGGTTGCTCTAAGCTACATCATTTTTTTGTTCCTACCCAGTTGGCAGTTTGCAATGGTTGCAAGTTTAATGTGTGGGCTGGGTTATTACTTAATGCATTCTGTTTTGCAAACAAACGCGACCCAAATGGCGCCAGAGCGACGCGGCACAGCTGTCGCTTTATTTGCATCTTTTTTGTTTGCTGGCCAAGCGATAGGTGTAACGCTTGGCGCGCAAATTGTTGATCAAGTGGGTTTAAGCGGTGTGTTTATTTTTGCGATATTTGTCATGCCAATTGTTGCATTTTGGTTTGCTAGCAAGCTTGTTCAGCGTCGCATAAGTCGCGCTGCTTCAAGCGCAAAGTAAGTTAAAACACCGTCTGCCCCAGCCCGCTTAAAACTGAGTAATGCTTCGAGCATAACGTTGTCATGGTCTAACCAACCATTTGCGGCTGCGGCTTTAATCATGGCGTATTCACCGCTCACTTGATAAGCAAAAGTAGGTGCACGAAATGTATCTTTAATGCGGCGTAACACGTCAAGGTAAGGCATGCCAGGCTTAACCATAATCATGTCAGCACCTTCACGTAGGTCAGCAGCTGCTTCGCGTAGTGCCTCGTCAATGTTTGCGGGGTCTAGTTGGTAGGTCATTTTGTTTGACTTACCAAGGTTGTTGGCAGAACCCACCGCATCGCGAAATGGCCCATAAAATGCACTCGCAAATTTTGCTGAATACGCCATGATGCGGGTGTGTATAAATTCGTTTGATTCAAGTGAGTGACGTATGGCAGCAATGCGCCCGTCCATCATGTCACTAGGCGCCACAATGTCAACGCCCGCACCGGCTTGAACAAGCGCTTGTTTTTGTAAAATACCAAGTGTGACATCGTTAACAACATAACCCGCGTCGTCGATCACACCATCTTGACCATGGCTTGTATAGGGGTCAAGCGCCACATCAGTCATGACGCCTAGCTCAGGGAACTGAGACTTCAGCGCTCGCACCACACGAGGTATTAAACCTTTTTCATTCAGCGCTTCGGCACCGTCTAAACTTTTAAGAGATGGTTCAATAACGGGAAATAGGGCTATGACAGGTATGCCGAGCTTTAATGTTTCTTCTGCGACATGTAATAAATGATCAAGTGAATAACGAGATACCCCTGGCATAGATTGCACAGGTTGTTCTATGCCCTGCCCCTCTAAAACAAAGACGGGGTAAATTAAATCATTAGGCGACAGTTGGTTTTCACGAACGAGGCGACGAGAAAAATCGTCGCGCCTTAAGCGTCGTGGACGGTTAGCCGGAAAATCAGCAAAATTAAAATGAGTAGTGTTCATGGCACAACCTGTGGAGATATCCAGTTAGTGATGCGTTGGGTGGCTTCTTCGAGACCAAACCGTGAGGTGGCAGAAAAGGGTATGGCTTGAAGGTTACCTAAATCTTCAAGCTGTTTTTTTACAGCAAAAACAGCATTGATACGCTGGCCATAAGGTAGTTTGTCGGCTTTAGTCAATAAAACCAATACTGGGCGACGCGCAGGGGCTAACCAATCGGCTAAACGTCGGTCAAGTTCAGTCACGCCCCGCCTGATGTCAATTAGTAGCACAACCCCTGCTAAGCTGGAACGGGTGGCTAAATAGTCACCCATTACATCAGCCCATTCAAGTCGTGCAGCATGTGCTACGGCAGCATAGCCGTAGCCCGGTAGATCAACCACATAGCCTAACTTGGCATCAGGATCGGAGGGGTTAAGGGGGTCGGGTAAGCCAAACATATTAATTAACCGAGTACGCCCTGGCGTTTTACTGGAATAGGCCAACCTTTTTTGATTTGTGAGTACATTAATAGCAGTCGACTTACCTGAGTTTGACCGCCCAACAAAGCAGACCTCTGGTGCGCCAGGCGCCGGAAGTTGGTCAAGCCTAGCGGCTGAAATGGAGAATGAGGCACGATGAAGAATAGACAAGATAAAATAGCCCTAACTAGCGATGAATCCCTATTGTATAATCGCTCGGGTCAAAGCAGTGACCGAATCTGTCGAGGTTATACATGAAACACCTGCATTTCACTTCAATTTCGTTTGCATGTGCAGCTTTTGCTGCAGTTGCATCTCTTTTATTTTCGCCCGTTCAAGCTTCTGAAGCTGTCGCGGGGCCCATCATGCCTGACGTTAAGCTGGGCGCCATGCTCTATGAGCAAGGCGACCCTGCCCGTGGCATTGTGTCCTGTATTGCTTGCCACGGCCCTGGCGGTAACAGTGCGTTGCCCACTAACCCAAACTTGTCGGCACAGTCACACGAATACATTTATAAGCAACTTGTTGAGTTTAAAGTCAAAGAGGGTGCCACGATGGCTTTGCGTAGGGGTGCTGACGGTGCGCCTTCTATCATGACTGGGTTGGCTACACCCCTTACTGAAGCCGATATGCGTAATGTGTCGTTGTACCTTGCCGAGCAAGCTTTAACAGCACCAGCTAACGCTTCAAATTTGAAATTAGTTGAGCGTGGCCAAGAAATTTGGCGCGGTGGCATTGCAGACCGCGGCGTTCCTGCCTGCGCGTCGTGCCATTCTGCCAATGGTGCCGGTATTCCTTCTCAAAACCCACGATTAGGTGGCCAATACGCCAGCTACATTGAAGACCAGCTTAAGTACTTTCGTGCAGGTCACCGCGGTAACAGCGCAATGATGAGCCAAATCGCCGGTAGAATGACTGAAGAAGACATTAAGGCAGTTTCAGATTACGCAGCAGGTTTGCGTTAAATCTCGTTCTTTATACATCATATAAGGGTGCCCTTTATTTGATGTTTCAAGCATGAACGTTATGCTTGTTATGCGGTCACATTAAGATAGGGCTTATAGTAGCCCATCAACTTTCAAGGGTTGTCATGTCGCAGACAAGCTCTGAATCGCTGCCCCCAGCACCAACGCTACGCAGCATTTCATTTCCTGACATCATCGAACTGTTAGGTTCGATGCGCTTTTCAATTAGCCTGTTAACTATTATTTGTGTTGCCAGCGTTGTGGGCACTGTTTTGCCTCAAAATCGAGCCGAAAATACTTACATTGATCAATTCGGGCCTTTTTGGTTTGATGTACTCAATAAATTTTCGGTTTGGTCAATTTATAACAATTGGTGGTTCTTACTGATTATGGCGTTTTTAGTGGTGTCAACAAGCTTATGCTTGATGCGCAACTCGCCCAAAATGATCAAAGATATGCGTTCTTACCGAGAAACAGTTCGGGGTTCAAGCCTGCGCGCTTTTCACCACCGGGTTGAAGTTGATACGGCTCGTGACCTGAAATCAAGTACGCAGGCTGTTTCAGCATGGTTGGCTAAACAGGGCTATGGTTTTAAAACTCGACAAGAAGAAAATGGCGTTCTACTTGCTGCTAAAAGAGGCAGTGCCAACCGCCTTGGTTACATTGCAGCACACGCTTCAATTGTTATCATCTGCATTGGTGGTTTACTTGACAGTGAATTGCCCGTTCGACTGCAGGTCTGGTTATTTGATAAAAAACCTTTGCTTGAAAACATGTTAATTGCTGATGTGCCCCCTTCGGGCCGCCTGTCAATCGACAACCCTAGCTTCAGATCTAATGTTTTGATTCCAGAGGGTGCGACACGCAGCAATGCGATTGTGAATGTGGGTAATGGCGCCTTAGTGCAGCCACTACCATTTGAGCTAAAACTCAATAAGTTTCACATTGATTATTACTCAACGGGCATGCCCAGTCGTTTTGCAAGCGACGTACAAGTGACTGACCCAGATACAGGTAAAACATTTGACGTCACGATCGAAGTGAACGAACCACTTCGCTACAAAGGGGTGACGGTATATCAGTCAAGCTTTGATGACGGTGGCAGTGAAGTGGTGCTTGAGGGGTACCCCCTGCAAGGGCCAAGAGTTGAGCCGATTTCAATGACAAAGAAGGTAGGTGAAAGCGTTGAGCTCACTTTAGGTCAAAATGATCGCAAGGTTCAAGTTGAAGTCACGGGTTTACGCCCAATCAATGTTGAAGACCTTAGTGCAGGCGACCCCCAGCCTCAGGTGCTCAGAGAGCACGTTGCTGCGGTCACAGGTAGTGCAGCGTCAAAGAAAGCATCAGACTTGCGTAATATTGGCCCTAGTGTCGAATACCGAGTCATTGATGAAAGTGGGCAAGCTAAACGGTTTCATAATTACATGCTGCCCATCGAACTCGATGGCGCCCGGGTTTTGCTAGCTGGGGTTGAAGACCCAAACCAAGGCGGTGGTTTCAGGTATATGCGTATACCTGTTGATGACCAATCAGGCCCAGTTGAGTTTATGGAATTGCGTGCGGCCCTAGCTAGCCCAGCCCTGAGAAACACTGCGGCTCGTCAATTTGCCATCAATAATGCAAGCTCTATAGCTGACCAACAAGCGTTACAGCTGTCAGCCGAACGAACGCTTGACACCTTTGCACAAAGCGGTTTACAGGGTGTTTCAGCATTTCTTGAAAAAAATGTACCCGTTAATGAGTTGCCCCGTGCCGCTGATGTTGTCGTGCGAGTATTGGGGGCCTCTTTAGCTGAGTTACGCGCATTATCTCGCGCTCAAGCCGGTCGTCCAGCGCTTGACCCACTTGATGCACAGCAAAGCCAATGGACACAGATGTCTATTGCCGCGCTGTCTGACTTAGCGTTGTACCCAGCCCCTATTTTGTTTACGCTTAAAACGTTTAACCATGTGCAGGCAAGTGTTTTTCAGGTTAGTCGTGCGCCCGGCATGGTGACTGTGTATATTGGCTGTGTACTATTAATTTTTGGTGTTTTTTCTATGTTTTATGTGCGTGACCGCCGTATTTGGGTTTGGTTGCGCCAAAAGCCCGGTGAAAATACACATGTTTTAGGCGCTATGACGGCACAAAAACGTACACTTGATTTCAACCGAGAATTTGACCAATTTCAGCAGGCGATGAATCGCCTAGATGTGAAGAAGGAATCGTCATGAACACAACGACTGTAACAGCGGCCTCTGAGTGGGGCGATTTAAACGGCCCCAGTGAGTCACATCTAGTTAAACGTCGACTTGATTGGACTGATGTTGCCTTCTTTCTTTTGCTTTCAGTGGGGGCGGCATTTTCGTTCATGCAATACCCCAACTCGATGGATTACTACGAAAAAATCATTTTGGTTTTGGCTGTTCCTTTTGTGGTTTGGGTAGGTTGGCTGTGGCGTTCATTAAGAACCTATTTAGTTATCAGCGGCATCACGGCATTATTTGCTATTTGGTTATACCAAGCAGATCTAGCTCGGGCTGACGAAGTCTTTTTGTTGAAATACCTATTGTCGTCACAATCTGCTGTTTTGTGGATGTGTGTGCTTTTTGTTGTTGCGACGATTTGCTATTGGGTGGGTCTGTTCAGTAAAACCGCGGCATGGCTTGGCACGGCACTGACCTGGGGTGCGGTCTATGCAGGCACCGTTGGTTTGTTGGTACGCTGGCGTGAAGGGCATCTGTTAGGCCCTGATTTAGGCCATATACCCGTTAGTAATTTGTATGAAGTCTTTGTGCTTTTTGCCCTCATCACATCTTTGTTCTATTTGTATTACGAACGGCGTTACAACACGCGCGCCTTAGGTGGTTTTGTGATGCTTGTCGTGGCATCAACAGTTGTTTTTTTGATGTGGTATTCCATCACACGTGATGCTTACCAAATTCAACCTTTGGTACCTGCCTTAAAAAGCTGGTGGATGAAAATACACGTACCCGCTAATTTTATTGGTTATGGCACATTTTCTATCGCTGCGATGGTGGGTTTTGCATACCTAGTTAAAGAAAATGGTCATACGCGCTCTTGGGCAAAACTCATACCGTTATTTATTATGGGTGTGTTGTTGGCCGCTGAGCCGATGGTGTTTCGCTCAGATGGCTTGTCTGCTACCTGGATGATTTATTTTGGTATTGGTGCTGTTGTTGTGGGCTCAATATTATTCTTTCGTCGCCCTATTGCTGACAAATTACCATCGTTTGAAGTGCTTGACGATATTATGTATCGAGCCATAGCGATTGGTTTTGCGTTCTTTACAATTGCAACCATTTTAGGTGCACTGTGGGCCGCTGATGCCTGGGGTGCCTATTGGCAGTGGGACCCTAAAGAAACCTGGGCATTAATCGTTTGGCTAAACTATGCAGCCTGGCTGCATCTACGGTTGATGAAAGGTATGCGGGGTACGGTTTCAGCCTATTGGTCTTTAGTGGGTTTACTGATTACGGGTTTTGCATTTTTAGGCGTGAATATGTTTTTGTCAGGCCTACATTCTTACGGCGCACTTTGAGTCTAACAGCAGCTCAAGGTCAGCAACCTAACCCAACCTGGGTACTGATCGCAACACTCACTATTCAATCGCTTAGCTCGATGGCGCTTATTACCTTGCCCGTGATGGCGCCGGTCGTTGCAGATGCCATTGGCGTGTCTCCTGCATTTGTAGGTTTGTATGTTGCCGCTGTTTATATTGCAGCAATGTTTGCAACGATTTTAGGTGGAACAGCTGTTAAACGATGGGGGGCATTGGGTTTAAGCCAAGTTTGCTTAGGCGTTACCTCGGTTGGTTTGTTAATGTGTGCTGTTGCTCACCCGGTAACCATAGTTATCGGGGCCATGTTGATTGGTCTGGGTTATGGCCCTATTACCCCAGCCAGTTCTCATTTATTGGTTAAATCGACCCCACCTGAACGCCTTTCATTGGTTTTTTCAATTAAACAGACCGGTGTTCCGGTTGGTGGCATGTTGGCAGGCTTATTGGTGCCCAGAATTGAAAGTTGGTTCGGATGGCAGGTTGCCACAATTTCTGTGGCTGGGGCTTGCTTGCTTTGTGCAGTACTTGTCAAACCTTTACGTGCAGCGCTTGATTACGACCGTGACCCAACAGCGCGAGCGTCGGTTGTACATAGCTTGGTTCAGCCGATTAAACTGGTTTGGCAACATAAAAGTTTACGTGTTTTGGCGATTGTGTCGTTTATGTTTTCTGTCACGCAAGTGTCGTTAACGACCTATCTCGTGACGTATCTATACGAAGATCTAGGCTGGGGTTTGGTAGCGGCAGGGGTAGCACTAACCGTGGCACAAGGGGCCGGTGTCGTGGGCCGTATTGTGTGGGGCTGGCTTGCTGACACGTGGTTAGGTTCAAGCAAAATGCTAATGGTGATTGCAGTGGGCTTAATGATAGGTGCCGTGGCAACCGGCTCGTTAACGGCTAACACCCCGCATATACTTCTTTACTTTGTGCTGATCGTAATGGGTGCCACAGCTGTGGGCTGGAATGGGGTATACCTGGCTGAGGTAGCACGACAAGCACCAAAAGGGTTGGCCGGCATGGCAACGGGTGGCACACTTGGCTTCACATTCTTGGGCGTATTGTTTGGCCCCCCCCTATTTGGCTTAGTTGCAGCAACCGTTCACAGCTATGGCGTGAGCTTTACCCTGCTTTTGGTGCCAGCATTCGTTGTGTTGATTCTGCTCTGGACAAATCGACACATTTGGAACACAAACCCGATCTAAGGTAGCGTTTCGCCTCGTATCATGTCTTCAAACGTTTCACGTGTTCGAACAACATGCCATGATGTGCCATCAACCAGAACTTCTGCAGGCTTACCGCGGGTGTTGTAGTTGCATGCCATAACAAACCCGTAAGCCCCCGCAGAATCTATTGCTAATACTTGATCTTCATGCAACGTTAACAGGCGCTGCTTGGCTAACCAGTCTGCGCTTTCGCAAACTGGGCCGACTAAATCATAGTGTTGTGTAGCGTTTGAAGACGTGCGTGCATTAAGCGGTAAAACGCCATGCCACGCTTGGTACAAAGCGGGTCTAATAAGATCGTTCATGCCCGCATCAACAATGGCAAAATTACGCGCCTCTGTGTGTTTAAGGTATTGCACCGTTGTGAGTAATACACCCGCATTACCCACTAACGAACGGCCTGGTTCAAAAACCAGCTCAAGATTTTGGTAACCGCGTTGATCAATTATATTAAAAATAGCATCTAATAATAATTTAGGGGCCAAGGGTGTTTCGTCATCATAACGAATACCCAAACCACCCCCCAAATCTAGATGACGTAAGTTAATACCATTTTCTTTTAAAGTATCAATTAATGCTAAAAGCTTATCTAATGCATCTAAATAGGGTGCTACTTCAGTTATTTGTGAGCCAATATGACAGTCAACACCAACAACATTAAGGCCGGGTAAAGTCGCAGCTAACTGATAGGCCTCGAGGGCATGTTCAATGGCAATACCAAACTTATTTTCTTTTAAGCCCGTTGAAATGTAAGGGTGTGTTTGTGCATCTACATCGGGGTTGACACGTAATGAGATGAAGGCAGTAGCATGCATGTTTGAAGCAACTTGAGAAATACGTTTGAGTTCAGACGTTGATTCAACGTTAAAGCATTTCACCCCAGCTTTTATAGCCTGTTCAATTTCCCACGTTTGTTTGCCTACACCTGAAAAAACAACTTTTTTGGGGTCGGCACCCACTTTTAAAACACGCGCTAATTCACCGCCAGATACAATGTCGAAACCACTACCCAGAGCCCTAAAGGTGTTCAAAATAGCTAAATTAGAATTTGCTTTCATGCCATAACAGACTAAAACACGACGTGTGCCGATTGCATCTTGATACGACTGCCAAGCACTACACATGGCAGACTTTGAATAAACGTAACAGGGTGTGCCCACCTGCTGCGCTAATTCAGCTAAATTAACCCCTTCGGCCTGCAAATGACCATTTGCATAATGAAAATGAGGAAACCCAGCGGGTGTAGTGGGTTGTGTAGATGAAAACGTTGCAGACATGTTCTATTCTTTAAAATGACGAGTCGTTAGATAGCTTATTGCATAGTACGAGGTGCGGGCTCGAGCGACGGGTTTTGTTCAAGAAACGGTGAGTAAGGCGACACTTCAACCCCCATTTGCCCAGACGTAGGCGAGGCTGATTGTTCAGACGGTTTTTGAGTCTTCCCACCTAGGGTGTCGGGTGGGGGCGGTAAATATAAAGGCCCTTTAAAGCCGCAACCAGTTAGCATGGCTAAACCTAGCACTGATATCGTGATAAAACCCACGATACGTTTTTGATTCGAGAAACCCACGTCAAGCTCCGGTAAATGACAGGAAAAACATAATGACTGATACAGAATTTGATAACCGCGTAAAAAGCATTTTAGACGCATTAGAACTGCAAGTTGATGATTGGTTTGAACGTTTAGATGTTGATGTTGACGCCAAACGCGAAGCAAACGTTTTAAACTTAATGTTTAACAATACAACGCCTGTGGTCATCAATAGCCAAGCACCTATGCAACAAATTTGGGTTGCGGCACCAAGCGGCGGTTTTCATTACGCTTTTGATGGCCAACACTGGAAAGATACGCGAGGCGGCTTAGTGATGCATGAGGCGTTGTCACAGATTTTTTCTGCTGCAACCGGCCATGATGTAAAAGTTAAAATTTAAGTTACAAAATTAAGCTTTTTAGCATTCAGCAACTTAGCACACCCCGTTATTGTGAACCTAAACGGGGTGCTCTTTAAGTTTAGCCATACTAGTTAGGCCTATTTCCACTCAAGTTATTGATTAAATCACCAATGGCATCTTTTGAAACAGGCTTTTCGTCGATACCGATGCGGGTAACTGCTTGGCCTGGTGGGAATTCGCTGAAAAACATGTTGTTGCCCTCGATCATCAGACCGCTTGGGGGCATACCGCGTTTTTGTACGGGAAAAGCTTTAAGCGCTTCTTGCATGTAGCCCAACCAAATAGGCAGTGCTGCCCCGCCGCCTGTTTCGCGCGTACCAAGCGACTTGGGTTGATCAAAGCCCAACCAAGCGACCCCAACTAAGTTAGGCGTGTAGCCAGCAAACCAGGCGTCAACTGAATCGTTAGTGGTACCTGTTTTGCCAGCAATGTCGTCGCGTTTAAGAACTTGGCGGGCTTTGGCTGCAGTGCCACTTGTGGCGACCCCTCGTAACAAATCGTCCATCACGTAGGCGGTGCGAGGGTCAATTGCACGTGCTGTGACATCACCTGCAATTGTGGGGCGCGCTTGCATGATTACTTTGCCATCAGAGTCGGTGACCCGATCAATAAGAAAGGGCGTGACGCGATAACCGCCGTTCGCAAATACAGCAAAGCCGGCGGCTAATTGCATGGGTGTGACAGCCCCAGAGCCAAGAGCCATGGGTAAATAAGCAGGGTGTTTCGCACGATCAAAACCAAAACGCGTAATGTAGTCTTGCGCATATTGTGGCGTAATGGCCTGCAATATACGAATTGACACCATGTTTTTTGAACGGGCAATGGCTTCGCGCATGGTGAGTGATTGTTCGTAATCACCGCCGTAGTTTTTAGGGTTCCAGTCTTTATTTGAACCCGTTTGAGCGGCTGTTAAAGAAAAAGGTTGATCTGAAATAATGGTGCTTGGTGTTATACCGCGCTCGAGTGCTGCGGCATAAATAAACGGCTTAAAGCTTGAACCAGGTTGACGCCATGCTTGCGTGACACGGTTAAAGTTACCGCGATAAAAGTCAAACCCACCTACCATGGCACGAATGGCACCGTCTTGCGGTGTAAGCGCAATAAACGCCGCTTGTACTTCGGGTAGATTTAAAATTTCCCATTGGTTTTCGTTTCTATTAAGGTAGACCACTGAGCCTCGATCTATACGTTCAGCGGCTGAAGCTTTAGGGTTAAGTGAGCGTGCCACAATCGCTAAGGCTTTTTTATCGGTGATGGTAATCATTTCTGTTGGGCTACGGGCTAACTTAACTTCAGTTGGGCTGGCAGACAACACAATAGCTGATACGAAACCCACCACATCGGGGTGCTTATCAAGTACTTCATCAAAAATATCTTCAAACTGTGCAGGGTTGTTTTCAATACCTGCAGCAAGTTTGACGCGCTCTTCAGGGCCGGGGTAGCGGGCGCGACGGGTGTAGTCAAGCACGCCTTCGCGTAATGACGACCATGCAGCTTCTTGGTCTTTAGCCAAAATAGTGGTGTAAACATTAAGGCCGCGTGAATAGATGTCTTCGCCATACAAAGAAAACATCAGTTGACGTGCCAATTCAGACGCGTACTCGCCATTAACAGCGTAACCACCCCTTATGCCGCCTTGACCTGATCGCAATACCACAGCTGCCGCTATTGCTGCTTTATATTCAGTCTCGGTCAGGTAGCCTAGTGATTGCATGCGCCCTAAAACATAGCGTTGCCGAATGGTTGCGCGCTGAATATTTGAAATGGGGTTAAAGCGTGATGGGGCTTTTGGAATACCTGCCAACATGGCGGCCTCGCCTGCTGTGAGTTCAGAGACGGGTTTACCAAAATATGTTCGTGCTGCAGCAGAAAAACCATAAGACCGTTGACCGAGATAAATTTGGTTGAGGTAAAGTTCTAAAATTTGATTTTTGCTTAAGCTGGCTTCAATTTTGAAGGTCAGCAGTAATTCATAGAACTTTCTTGACCAGGTTTTTTCAGACGATAAATAAAAGTTTCGAGCAACCTGCATGGTGATGGTGCTGGCGCCTTGCGTTTTAGACATGGCCATTAAATTGGCTAAACCGGCGCGGGCAACGCCCATGAAGTCAATGCCACCGTGTTGGTAAAAGCGATCGTCTTCAGCTGACAACACGGCTGATTTCAACACATCGGGAAACTCGCTATAACGCAAGACATTACGACGTTCTTCACCGAACTCACCGATTAATACTTTGTCAGCGGTAAAAATGCGTAGGGGTACCCTTGGCCGATAATCGGTCATGGCATTTAGGTCTGGCAAGTTGGGCCAGGCAATTGAAACGGCAATAGAGACAAGCAATAGGCCTGCCGCACCTAAGCCGAGGCCGAATAGAAAAAGTTTAAAAAACAGCCTTATAAACCAAGGGCTGTGTGAGGGCGACGAATCGTTGTCGTCGGTTGCGCGATGATGGGTAGTTTTGCTCATTGCCTATAATTTTACGCTGAGCGGCCAAGCAATGGGATAATGTTGTTATGAATGATGACGAACCCTCAATATATCTTGTTGGCATGATGGGCTCAGGTAAGACCACAATTGGTAAAAACCTGGCGCGTACCCTACACAGAACATTTGTCGATCTAGACCATGAAATCGAGGCGCGATGCGGGGTGCGCATACCCGTCGTCTTTGAAATCGAGGGCGAAGCAGGGTTTCGTAAGCGTGAATCACAGGTTTTAGACGAAATGAGCCAGCTACCTCAACTCATTTTGGCTACAGGTGGTGGCGCTATCATTGCCCCAGAAAATCGCGATGTTTTAAAACAACGTGGTCTAGTGGTTTATTTACGTGCCTCGGTAGAAGACTTATACCGGCGCACGGCTCGTGACCGTAACCGGCCGTTACTGGCCACAGGTGACGCGCGCGCAACGCTAAAGCGTTTACTGATTGAGCGCGAGCCTTTTTATGAGTCGGTCGCTGATATCATTTTAGATACGGGTTCATCAACTATTTCTGCGGTCGTGCAAGAGCTAATAGTACGTGTTCGTGAATTTAAATTGTCTCAAGCGTCGCAACGTTTAAAACGACCCGCACAAGCCGATTTAATTGCTTCAACCCCCTCTATATTTTCAAACGGAACTTCGCCAATGTATACCGTTAAAGTCACCACGCCAGGTGGTCATTACCCTATTCATATTGCCCCAGGCAGGCTTGATTTCGTGGGCGAGAGCATACCGGCTGATGCCACGATGGTGGCAGTTGTTACCAACCCAGTGGTTGACGCGCTGTTCGGTGACCGCGTGCGCCAGTCGATTCAAGCACGCGGTTTTAAAACGCTAACCATTACTTTGCCAGATGGCGAGGCCTATAAAGACTGGGCTACGCTGAACTTAATTTTTGACCAAATGTTGGCGGCACAACTTGATCGACGCGCGGTGATTGTGGCGCTAGGTGGTGGCGTGATTGGCGATATGGCGGGTTTTGCGGCAGCGGTTTATATGCGCGGCATTCGATTTGTTCAAGTGCCCACAACACTGCTGGCACAGGTCGACTCGTCGGTGGGCGGTAAAACAGCGGTTAATCACCCGTTGGGTAAAAATATGATTGGTGCGTTCTATCAACCCATTGCTGTTGAAATTGATACCGATGTGTTGGCTACTTTGCCTGACCGAGAGATCACTGCGGGCTTGGCCGAGGTTGTAAAGTACGGCCTGATTATGAATGCGGATTTTTTTGAGTGGTGTGAACAACACGCTACGGCACTGAAGGCCCGTGACCCTTTATTATTGGGTGAAGCCATTAAACGTTCATGTGCATTTAAAGCCCAGGTGGTTTCAGCAGACGAACGTGAGGCAGGGCAAAGAGCCACTCTAAACCTTGGCCACACCTTTGGCCATGCCATTGAAGCAGGTCTTGGGTATGGTCAGTGGTTGCATGGTGAAGCAGTGGGCTGTGGTTTGGTTATGGCAGCTGCGTTATCTACTAAAGTAGCGGGCTTTCATGCTGCAGACGTGACGCGTGTTGAAAAAATTGTTGCAGCTATTGGTTGTCCTATCAGAGCGCCCCGTTTGTCAGGTATCGACGAGTGGTTGACCCATATGCAGGGCGACAAAAAATCACAAGCGGGTACGATTCATTTTGTGGTGATGCCACAGATTGGGCAAGCACGGGTTACCCCAGCAGATCTTGAGCACGTCAAGGCTGTTCTCAACATGTACTGCACGACAAACGATTAAGGAAAAGTCGCCATGCTTCTTCGCGCGCCTTATGCCAGTAACCCAGAGCACACACATGGGCGTCTTTACCCCGAGGTGCCCCCTTCAAATCGTAGTGAGTATCAGCGCGATCGTGATCGTATTATTCATGCCAATGCTTTTAGGCGACTGGAATATAAAACCCAGGTGTTTATTAATCACGAAGGTGATTGGTTTAGAACTCGGCTGACTCACTCACTTGAAGTGGCACAAATTGCTCGGGTTTTGGCGCGCAGTTTGCAGCTTGACGAAGACTTGACCGAGGCCATTGCCTTGGCGCATGATTTAGGCCACACACCTTTTGGCCATGCGGGTCAAGATGAACTGAATGCCTGCATGAATCAACATGCCCCAGATGCGGGTGGTTTTGAGCATAACTTACAAAGTTTGCGGGTGGTCGATACCCTTGAAGAACGTTACCCCGGGTTTGATGGTTTGAACTTAACTTTTGAAACGCGCGAAGGCATCTTAAAGCACTGCTCGTTAAACCATGCCAAACAGTTGGGTGATGTGGGGCAGCGGTTTATTGACCGCACACAACCTTCAATTGAAGCGCAGTTGGCAAACTTAGCTGATGAAATTGCTTACAACAATCACGATATTGATGATGGTCTAAGGTCGGGCTTTATTACGTTGAATCAACTAATGAGTGTGCCTTTTTTTGCGCGCCATTATGATTCAGTTTTGCACCATTGGCCGGGGGTTGAAGAGCGCCGTCTGGTGTCTGAAACGATACGTCAAATGATCAACACGTTAATTACTGATTTAACGCGCACCACAACCGAGCGCATTTTGTCTGCCAACCCGGCTAGTGCAGATGCAGCGCGGCAATGTGAGCCGCTGGTGCAGTTTTCCCCCGAAATGCGGGCAGAGGCTGACCAGCTTAAAAAGTTTTTGTTACACAATCTGTATCGCCATTATCGAGTGTTGCGCATGATGACCAAAGCACAGCATATTGTGCGAAAATTATTTGAAGCGTTCATGAATGAACCACGCTTATTGCCTGAAGACTACCGACGTGCAGGCCATACAGAGCAAGCAAGAGCCATTGCAGATTATGTGGCAGGTATGACCGATCGATACGCCGTTCTTGAGTACCGTCGCTTGTTTCAAATTGAAGAGGGGTTTTAAGCTATGAACACCAAAAAATACACTTTTTTGACTTCGTTCACGTTATTTAAAAAACCAATTTATTCGCTACAGTTGTTTCCTTCGTGCATTGTGATGGCAGCATTAATGCTAGGTTTAAGTGCCACGGTTTCATTAAATGTCTTGGCGCAAACTGTTTCTACACAATCATTCACTACACAGCCGTTGCCTACTCAAACCCTAACCACTCAAACCACAATTGCTCAGGCGCTAAATACTCAGCCCTTAGCAACAAACCAGTCAGGGCCACCCATAACAGTGCTTTCGATTGTTCAGGTGTGTTCAAAGATGGCGCGTGGGGGCGGTTGTAAATTACAGTTTGTACCCACTCAGAACCAAAGCACACTAGCGGGCAATATTCATTCAACCTGTGCCCCAGGTTGGTTAGCCTATTTGTCGGTTGAACAAGGCACGGTTGAGCAAGGTGGGGTCAATCGAGGCGAGGCGGTTGTGTGTGGTTATGCCGATGCGGCGTCAGCGCTCAAGGCGGTTGTTCGTGCTTGTAATGAACAAAATTTAGGCATGTGCACCCAAGCCAACCAGATTGACGCTAAATGGGCTTTTATGTCTGAAAAAAACGATGTACTGGCAACTTTGCCTTTGAACCAAGCGGATGATTTACGTTCGTTTGAGCAATATCAAACGTGCCAAAGTACGGTGCCGGTTACGTCAAGTAAAACGTGCTCAACACAAGCATCAGAGGCTGCGCGATTGGCTGGCTTTAAGTAAATACTGACCTGTAAAACTGGCTGCAGTCTTGGCAATCTTTTTAGGGGGGCCTTGCGCAATAATTTGACCACCACCGTCGCCACCTTCTGGCCCCAAATCAATGACCCAGTCAGCGGTTCTAATGACATCGAGGTTGTGTTCAATCACCACAACAGTATTGCCTGCCGAAACGAGTTGGTTTAATACTTCAAGCAACATCGAGATGTCTTGAAAATGTAACCCCGTAGTGGGTTCATCAAGAATAAAAAGGGTTTGCCCGGTGCTACGCTTAGACAGCTCAAGCGAGAGTTTGACCCGTTGCGCTTCTCCGCCTGATAACGTGGTGGCGCTTTGCCCTAAACGTATGTAAGACAAGCCCACATCAAGTAACGTTTGTAGTTTGCGCTGTATGGCGGGCACGGCTTCAAAAAATGCGAGCGCTTGCTCAACATTCAATTCAAGTACATCATGAATATTGAGCCCACGGTAACGAATCTCAAGGGTTTCGCGGTTGTAGCGCTTGCCTTGACAGGCGTCGCACATGACATACACATCAGGTAAAAAATGCATTTCAACTTTAACCATGCTATCACCTTGACAGCTTTCGCAGCGACCGCCTTTCACGTTAAAACTAAAACGCCCCGGGTCATAGCCTCGAATTTTAGCTTCGGGCACCTCTGCAAAAAGTTCACGCATCGGCGTAAATAAACCGGTGTAAGTGGCTGGGTTGCTGCGGGGCGTGCGACCGATTGGGCTTTGATCAACAGTGATAATTTTGTCAAATAAACTCAGACCGCGCATCTCGATAAATGGGGCGGGTTCGGCGTGGGCACGATGCAGTGCGCGAGCCATGGCAACGGCCAGGGTGTCGTTAATTAAAGTTGATTTACCAGAGCCTGAAACGCCTGTAATACACACAAAACGACCAACGGGTATGCGTAAATCAACATTTTTTAAGTTGTTGCCCGAGCAGCCCAGTACTTCAAGTCGTGCCGTGTCGTCTGCGACGGGGCGATACTGCGCGCTTTGTATGCTGCGCTTGCCGCTGAGGTACTGGCCTGTAATGGAATCAGGGTGGTTACAGATTTCTTCTGGGGTGCCTTGCGCCACGATATAGCCACCGTGCTCACCTGCACCGGGGCCCATATCAACCACCCAGTCGGCATGCCGAATCATGTCGTCGTCGTGTTCGACCACAATAACGCTATTACCTAAATCGCGTAAATGTTGCAGGGTGTGAATTAATCGATCGTTGTCGCGCTGGTGTAGCCCAATTGAGGGCTCGTCTAAAACGTACATGACACCCGTCAAACCTGAACCAATTTGACTGGCCAACCGAATGCGTTGCGCTTCACCGCCCGAGATGGTGTCGGCGCGTCGATCTAATGAAAGATAAGTGAGACCAACGTTATTTAGAAATTTAAGCCGTGAACTAATTTCTTTCACAATGCGTTCAGCGATTTCTTGTCGCGCGCCCGTTAAGGCAAGGGCTTCAAACCATTGCAAGCACTTTGAAAGTGGCATGGCCTCGACTTGATGAATGGCACGGTCTTGAATCAATACGTGACGTGCCACGCTTCCAATGCGCGACCCTTGGCAATCAGGGCACACAATTTGTACCCGCTGTTTATTCAGTTCTTCACGCACTGCGGCTAATTCAGTCTCGCGATAACGTCGCTCTAAATTTGGCATCACGCCTTCAAAGACATGGCGTTTGACTGAGCTTTGACCATTTTCCTGAAGATAGAAAAAAGGTATTTCAACCGTACCGGAACCTTGCAAAATAACGCCATGAACGGCTTCGGGTAGAGCTTGCCAAGGCGTTTCAAGGTCAAACCCGTAATGAGTTGCTAAGCTGCTGAGTATGGAAAACGTGAAAGCGTTGCGCGCGTCCCACCCTTTGATGGCGCCTGCTTTTAGGCTTTGCTCAGGAAACGCCACCACGCGGTTGATGTCAAAGATGTCGACATGACCCAATCCGCCACAGCTCTGACAGGCACCGCTTGGGCTGTTGAAGCTAAAAAACTTGGGCTCTAAGTCAGGTACGCTGTGATGGCAAATGGGGCAAGAAAAATGACTTGAAAAAGGCTGTGTTTGATCGCTGTCCATATTGAGCACGTTGACTTGCCCATGAGACAGTTTGTTGGCGGTTTCAATGCTGTCAGCTAAGCGGCTTTTGCTGTCGGGGCGAATGCGTAGACGATCGATGACAACGTCTACTTCAAACGTTTCGCTCGTGAGTGAGGTCAGAGGCGCATCAATATCGTGCATGACACCATTGACGCGCAATCTCACAAAGCCTTGTGATTGCAGGCTTTGAAAGCGAGATTTCAACTCATCTGCAGGTATTTGTCCGAGTGGTGACAAAATGGCAATGCGTGTTTGGTCTGGCCATGCTAACAAGGCGTCAACCACTTGGCTCACGCTTTGGGCGATAAGCGGAATGTGATGAGTGGGGCAAACGGGTATGCCGACGCGGGCGTAAAGTAAACGTAGATAGTCGTGAATTTCTGTGCTGGTGCCCACCGTTGAACGCGGGTTGTGACCTGCTGACTTTTGTTCAATGGCAATGGCGGGTGAAAGCCCCTCGATTAAATCGACGTCGGGTTTTTCCATCTGATCAAGAAATTGACGCGCGTAAGCTGACAAACTTTCAACATAACGTCTTTGACCCTCGGCATAAAGGGTGTCAAAAGCTAAAGACGATTTACCAGAGCCAGATAACCCCGTGAGCACCACTAGTTGGTGCTTGGGTAAATCAAGCGACAAGTCTTTCAGATTATGGGTGCGGGCACCTCGAATGCGTATGAAATTCATGGGGCGGTTTGATGGGCTCTGCTGGGTGTTTGCTGGGTGTGGTTAGTCTAGGGTTGTTCAATTTATAGGTTCGAACAGCCCTTAAGGCCGTTACGCTTTGAATTGCTCGGCAAAAGGGTAACTTGTTACTATAACGCGCCAAGTCGGTTTTTCGACGCGCGTAAATTGATCATTTTGACGGGTCAAGTGCCCTAAACAGCTTTAAACCTTAATTATTGCTTATGACAAACCATGTTCGCCTTGCTTTAAACCCGGCAGAGCGCCGTGCCAGCTTCTCGTTGGCAGGCCTATTTGCCGCCCGTATGTTGGGCTTATTTTTGTTGTTACCGGTTTTTGCGGTGGCAGCTCAAAGCTTACAAGGCGGCAATGACCCCGCTAAAGTTGGCCTGGCCTTGGGTATGTACGGCTTAACCCAAGCGTTTATGCAAATACCCTTTGGTATGGCGTCAGACAAGTTTGGGCGTCGCCCAGTGGTTTTATTTGGCTTGCTCTTGTTTGTGTTGGGCAGCGTGATGTGCGCCTTTGCGACAACGATTGAGTGGGTCACAATTGGCCGCGCTGTTCAGGGGGCGGGCGCGATTTCTGCTGCCGTCACCGCTTGGTTGGCTGATGCCACTCGCCCCGAGGTGCGTACGCGCGCGATGGCAATGGTGGGGGCGTCGATTGGGTTGTCATTTGCATTGTCACTGGTCATGTCACCCTTGATTGTGGGTTGGGGCGGTTTGTCGGGCTTGTTTTGGGTGATTGCAGCGCTTGGTGTGGTGGCTATTGTGGTGGCGGCATTTGTGATACCCGTCGTGCCCCGTGCAGAGGCGGGTATGTCGTCTGCTCGCGCGATTGATGTGATTAAAAATGGTGGTTTGTTCCGGTTAAATGTCGGTGTGTTTTGTTTACACCTGACCCAAGTCGCGTTGTTTGTGGTGGTGCCGCCGTTGCTACTTAAACTCGGCAATCTGTCTACGGAAGATTTGTGGAAGGTATATTTGCCCGTTATTTTTGTATCGTTTTTATTAATGGTGCCGATTATCTTTGTGACAGAAAAACGTCGCTCACACACTCAGACATTACGTTGGGCTGTTCTGGGCTTGGTTTTAGTGGGGGCGGGCTTTGCCTTAACGGCGCAAACGTGGTGGCCCTTGTTAATTTGTTTGACCTTTTTTTTCGTGTTTTTTAACGTACTGGAAGCTTTACAGCCGTCATTGGTGTCGCGGGCAGCGCCACCCCATCTAAAAGGCCTCGCTTTAGGGCTTTACAACACCACTCAGGCCTTTGGTTTGTTTTTTGGTGGCGTATTGGGTGGTTGGGTTTCTCAGCACCAAGGGGTGCAAACGGTGTTTTGGGGGTTGACGGCTGTATCAGCGGTTTGGCTCATTGCGACCTGGGGTTTACATGTCAATATGCCCGAACGGTCAATGCCGGTGGCTCAACCGAGCGCCGTGCCGTAAACTATGACAATGCGTAACAATACGTCTAGTCAAGCGCAAAACTCTCGCGCACCATGGCAAGCCGTTGGGCCGATTGGCTCGTTTAATTTATTTATTTCATTTTTCGGAGATCGGCATGGCATCGGTCAATAAAGTTATTTTAGTCGGCAACTTGGGGCGTGACCCCGAAGTTCGTTACAGCCCAGAAGGGGCTGCTTTATGCAACGTTTCAATTGCAACCACTAGCAGCTGGAAAGATAAAACCAGCGGTGAGCGTCGCGAAGAAACAGAATGGCATCGTATTGTGTTTTACGGTCGCTTAGCTGAGGTGGTGGGTGAGTACATGCGTAAAGGCCGCCCCATGTACGTTGAGGGCCGTCTACGCACCCGCAAATGGCAAAACAAAGAAGGTGTTGATCAGTTCACCACTGAAGTGGTTGCAGATCAAATGCAAATGTTGGGTGGTCGTGATGGTGCAGCAGGTGATAGCGGCGAACCCCCATCAAACTATGAAGGCAGTTCAGGCGGTGGTTCAGGTGGTAGCTCGGGTGGTCGTTCAAGCGCCCCTGCTAGCCGGCCTAACCAAGCCTCTCGCCCGGCTGCACCTGCAGCAGGTGGCGCAAACTTAGGTGATTTAGACGACGATATACCGTTTTAATTAGGTTTCATCACGGTTACGCCGTGATTAGGGTTGTTTTGACTTATTATAAAAACATCAATCGCTTATTTACGGGTTGGTGTTTTTTTTATTTACCCGCACTGGTCGAGGGCTTCTTTGGTTCGAAGCGGTGGATGGCTGCTGAACTTGGGAAGGTCGGTGGTAAAGCATCTACCGAGGCGAAAGTCGCTGCGGCTCGTGAGAACGGGAAACTGGGTGGTCGACCCAAAAAACAAAAGGCATTAATTGCCGCTTAAACGCATACACCGATGATGCACTGTGCGACATGCTGCTGTAGCTTTAAACTTTAACCGCGACCAAATCAACCAACGCTGAGGTACCTTTGTGGCGATCGCCTTCTTCGAGCTCGGCGTCATATTCTTCAAGCACATTGATACGCATACTTGCAAAAGAAGTGCGCATCAGTTCAAGTGTGTAAAGGTGCTCGGGTATGTCGGGCCCCCCGGTTTTGTATTCAAGCTGCTTAAGACCGTAACCTTCAATCAGTAGGTGGCCACCGGGTTTAACCGCCGCAGCCATACCGACAAAAATTTCAGACCGCAAACTGGGGTTGGCAAACTGAAAAAAGATGCCCACCACCATATCAAATTGTTGCGCATGCCAAGGCCATTGCACAATGTCTGCAGTTTGAATGTGTAAATCTACACCACGTTCTTTAGCCAGGCGTTGCGCCTTGGCAGAGGCTGCGGGGGCGCTGTCAATTGACCAGACCTTGCAGCCTTGTTCCGCTAACCAAATGCCATTACGGCCTTCGCCATCAGCAATTGCTAATACCGTCATGCCAGGTTTAATTAAAGGCGTCGCGTGATTAACTAAAAAAGCATTCGGGTTTTTGCCAAACAAATAATCTTCGGTTGCAGCAAATCGTTCGTTCCAGCGAGAAATAGCAGGTTTCATCATTAAGCCAACCGCGTTAACCAACCGTGTGTATCAGGGGCGCGACCATATTGAATGTCGGTTAAGGCTTGACGTAAAGACAGGGTGAGTTCACCGGCAGGTTTGTTGATATCGCCTGAGGTGAATTCTTTGCCTTTAAGTGCACCAATTGGTGTGACGACAGCAGCTGTGCCGCAAGCAAAGGCTTCACTGATATCGCCCGATGCAAAGCCGTCTCGCCATTCATCAATTGAAATTTTGCGCTCAATCACTTTAAGGCCACGGTCTTTAGCGAGCTTGATAATGCTGTCACGCGTGATGCCTTCTAAAATACTGCCGGTGAGTTCAGGGGTGACCAGGGTTTGATCACGCGTGACTAAAAACACATTCATGCCACCGAGTTCTTCGATGTATTTGTTTTCTTGTGAATCTAAAAATAAGACTTGCGAACAACCTTGTGCGGAAGCTTCTTGTTGTGGCAACAATGAGGCAGAATAATTGCCACCACATTTGGCGGCGCCGGTACCGCCGCGCGCTGCACGCGAATAATCTTGTGACACCCAGATAGAAACCGGTGCAACCCCTTGACTAAAATAAGCGCCAGCAGGTGAACCAATGACGTAGTAAGCGGCTTTTTTCGCGGCCCGCACACCTAAAAAGCTTTCATTTGAAATCATAAAAGGGCGCAAGTACAAACTGGTTTCAGGGGCGCTCGGCACCCACGCTGCATCAGCTTGCACAAACAATTTAATTGATTCAAGAAAGTCAGCCGACGGTAACTCGGGTAATGCGAGGCGATGGGCTGATCGTTGCATACGTCGCGCATTCGATTCAGGGCGGAACCCCCAAATGCTGCCATCGGCATGTTTGTAGGCTTTTAAACCTTCGAATATTTCTTGTGCATAATGAAGAACAGACGCAGCGGGGTCAAGTGAAAGTTTGCCGTAGGGCGTAACACGTGCGTCATACCAACCTTTTTCAACTGTCCAGTCAATTGTGACCATATGATCAGTAAAATGCACACCAAAGCCCGGGTTTGACAAAATCTGTGCCAATTTGTCAGGTGCGGTGGGCTGTGAAGTGTGGGTGATGTGAAAATCGAGTGGTTTTGAGGCGGTCATAGACGTCAGCTAAAAAAACAGATTGAGAAACAAAGGTTTTTGGCATACAACATGTGTGCGTATGATCAATAACAATTAAAAACGGTGCAAAAATGATAGCAATACGTCTTTATACCTAATTTGCGCCCATCAGGGGAGAACAATCGACATGGCCAGTGCATTTCAAGCCGACCAAGCCTTGCAATTTGACTACATCATTGTAGGTGCTGGTACAGCAGGCTGCTTGCTAGCAAACCGTTTATCGGCTGATGCGTCAAAGCGTGTTTTGCTGCTTGAGGCGGGCGGGCCTGACCGCTATCACTGGATCCACATTCCAGTTGGGTATTTATATTGTATTGGTAACCCTAAAACAGACTGGTGTTTTAAAACACAGGCTGACCCCGGTTTAAACGGTCGGGCGTTGGGCTACCCGCGTGGTCGGGTGCTCGGCGGTTGCTCATCGATTAACGGCATGATCTACATGCGGGGTCAGCGCGCTGATTACGATGGCTGGGCCGCGCAGGGCAACCCGGGCTGGGGCTGGCAAGATATGTTGCCATTGTTTATTGGCATGGAAGACCATCATGCCGGGTCGAGTGCCTTTCATGGCAGCGGTGGGGCTTGGCGGGTTGATCAGCAAAGATTGTCATGGGAAGTGCTAGACGCCTTTAGGCAAGCTGCCCTTGAAGTGGGCATTCCAATGGTGAATGACTTTAATCAAGGCGATAACGAGGGCAGTGATTATTTTGAAGTTAACCAAAAGAAGGGTTGGCGTTGGAACACATCTAAAGCCTTTCTTAACCCAATTAAGCACCGAAAAAATTTAGTGGTGTTGACAGGTGCTCAAACACACCGATTGATTTTTGAGGGGCGACAAGTGGTTGGGGTTGAGTTTAGCCAAGGCAAACAGATGCGCCAAGCGCGTGCCCATCGCGAAGTGGTTCTAGCTGCTGGTGCCATCGGTTCGCCTCAATTGTTGCAGCTATCAGGCGTTGGTGCGCCCGCGTTATTGAACCAGCATGGTATTAATGTGGTGCATGCGTTACCGGGGGTAGGGGCGAACTTGCAAGACCACTTGCAAATACGTACCGTATTTAAAGTGCAGGGCACACAAACCCTTAACACCATGGCAAATTCAGTTTGGGGTAAAGCCAAAATGGCGCTTGAATACGCTTTGAAGCGCAGTGGCCCCATGAGTATGGCACCCTCACAGTTGGGTATTTTTACTAAATCTAACCCCAACCAAGTGCGTGCCAACCTGCAATACCATGTGCAACCGTTGTCGCTCGAGCGCTTTGGTGAAAACTTGCATTCATTCCCGGCCATCACAGCATCGGTTTGCAATTTACAGCCCACCAGTCGCGGTCAAGTCAACATTATGTCGTCAGACCCAACCCACGCGCCTTCAATTGACTGCCATTATTTATCAACCGCTGAAGATCGGCAGGTTGCAGTTGAAAGTATTCACCTGACACGCCGTATTTTGTCTGCTCCGGCGATGGCAGCTTTTAGGCCAGAAGAGTTCAAGCCGGGCGCCCATATCGTGACCGATGCCGAACTTGAGCGGGCAGCGGGTGATATTGGCACCACTATTTTTCATCCGGTGGGTACGTGCAAAATGGGGCGTGATGAGGCGGCTGTGGTTGATGCGGAACTAAACGTGATTGGTCTAAGGGGTCTGCGCGTGGCCGATGCGTCAATTATGCCTACCATTACATCGGGCAATACCAACTCGCCTACTTTAGTGATTGCAGAAAAAGCGGCACAATTAATGATGATGGTGCAGCAATAAGCCCTAATGCTGTTAACTGACTGTCATTAACATTCAGCTACGATCGTGTCGTGAAAGGTCTGATTTGCTTTAATTACAGTGACCTGTAATGGCCATCAAAATGATCTGTTGTGGTAAATATCGGTTGAAATGTAATGGCTTTTGTACTGGCTTTAGATAAGTTTTTCCGTCTAATTGAATAAAAACCGCCCCTGTTCAGGCTTTGTAAGTAAAAACCGTTAAAATCAAAGGCTTTTCTAACTATTCTGTTGATTTCCCCAAAGGGGTTTGTCGTGCCGATTTACGCCTATAAATGTTCGTCTTGTGGTCATGCTCAAGACAGCCTACAAAAACTATCTGCTGCGCCGTTGACCACTTGTCCGGTGTGCCACCAAGAAACTTATGTTAAACAAGTGACCGCTGCAGGTTTTCAGCTTAAGGGGTCGGGTTGGTATGTAACTGATTTTCGTAATAATGGTGGTAGCGCGGGCGCTGCGGCGGCGAGCGGCGCTTCGTCATCAAAAGATGCTAATGGCAGTGATTCTGCCAGCGCGGGCGAGGCTTCTAGCGCTTCAGCCGCTAGTAGCCCAGATGCAACGGGTTCGAGCACTGCAGCCGCAACGCCCTCATCCTCTGGGCCCGCGGCACCCGCTGTAGCCTCTCCAGCACCGAAGCCTTCAACTTCCACATAATTTTTTTAAGGCCTCATACACTTGATTCGCGCATTTAAAAAATACTTCATCACAGGGTTATTAATTTGGGCACCGCTTTTGGTGACGGTGTGGGTGCTCATTACGTTAGTTTCCACGCTAGAAAATCTCATACCAGAATCATTTTCTGCCAATGCACTGTTTGGTATACCCATACCGGGCTTGCGCATGTTGATCGTGTTGGCCGTGCTGGCGTTGACGGGTTTATTTGCGGCTAACTTTTTAGGTCGCAGAGTCGTTGAGCAATGGGAACGCTTACTCGGTCGCATACCGTTGATTCGTTCGATTTATAAGTCTGTTAAACAAGTGGGTGACAGTCTTTTGGCCCCTAATGGCCAAGCGTTTAGACAAGCGGTATTAGTGCAGTACCCCCGTCTTGGGGTATGGACCATCGCTTTGGTTACTGGCGCACCGGGCGGCGAAACCGCTCAACACCTGCCGGGTGATATGGTCAGTGTTTATGTGCCCACAACGCCAAACCCGACCTCTGGTTTTTTTCTGATGATGTCTCGTGATGAGATCAAACCACTTAACATGACGGTTGACACAGCGTTGAAGTACATTGTTTCTATGGGTGTGGTTGTGCCACCCTTACCCCCGCAGGAGTCTCGCTAAATGCGTACTTGTTATACCGGCAAGGTCTGCCGCGATCATTTAGACCAAACTGTCACATTATTCGGCTGGGTGCATCGCCGTCGCGACCATGGTGGCGTTATTTTTATTGATTTGCGTGACCGTGAAGGTCTTGCACAAGTCGTGTTTGACCCTGATAACGCACCCGCGTTTGCCATCGCCGAAGACTTACGTAGCGAATTTTGTATTCGCATTACGGGTTTGGTGCGTTTGCGGCCAGAGGGTACGGCAAACAGTGATTTGGCTTCAGGTGAAATTGAAGTGTTGTGCCGTGAGGTTGAGGTGCTCAACGCATCAATCACGCCACCTTTTCAACTTGATGACGACAATTTGTCAGAAACCACTCGTTTGACCCATCGCGTTTTAGATTTGCGCCGCGTGCCGATGCAGCAAAATTTAATGTTGCGCTATCGGGTTTCAATTGAAGTGCGTAAGTTTTTAGATCAGCTGGGTTTTGTAGATATTGAAACGCCCATGTTGACTAAAAGCACGCCTGAGGGCGCACGCGATTATTTGGTGCCTTCACGTGTGAATGCGGGCGAGTTTTTTGCGTTGCCGCAATCGCCGCAGCTGTTTAAGCAAATGTTAATGGTGTCTGGGTTTGATCGTTACTATCAAATCGTAAAGTGTTTTCGTGACGAAGACTTGCGCGCAGACCGTCAACCTGAATTTACCCAAATTGATTGCGAAACGTCGTTCTTGAACGAGTTACAAATTCGTGAGATCTTTGAAAACATGATTCGTCACGTTTTCAAAGTGGTGCAAAACGTTGATTTGGCTAACCCCTTTCCCATGATTACGCACGCTGAAGCGATGCGTTTGTATGGCTCAGACAAGCCTGATCTTCGCGTTAAGCTTGAATTCACAGACTTGTCAGATGTTATGCAAGACGTTGACTTTAATGTGTTTGCGCAAGCTGCACGCGCTGAAGGCAGTCGTGTGGTGGCGTTAAGGGTGCCAAAGGGTGGTCAAATTTCTCGTAGCGAAATTGATACCTATACTAAATTTGTCGCCATTTATGGGGCTAAAGGTTTGGCCTGGATCAAAGTCAACGAGGTGGCTAAAGGCCGCGAAGGCCTGCAATCACCGATCGTTAAAAACATTCATGATGCCGCTCTAGCTGCCATGATTGAACGCACAGGCGCACAAGATGGCGATATTTTGTTTTTTGGTGCTGACCGTAATAAAGTGGTTAACGATGCCATGGGTGCTTTGCGAGTCAAAATTGGTCATAGCGAGTTCGGTAAAACGCATGATTTGTTTGAGACTGGTTGGCGCCCGCTGTGGGTGACTGACTTCCCGATGTTTGAATACGACGAAGAAAGTGGTCGCTACAGCGCGGCCCATCACCCCTTCACCAGCCCGCAAGATGGCCATGAAGACTTTCTTGAAACCGACCCAAGCAAAGCGTTGTCTAAAGCCTATGACATGGTGCTTAATGGTTGGGAAATTGGTGGCGGTTCGGTACGTATTCATAAAGAAAGTGTACAAAGCAAAGTATTCCGTGCACTCAAAATTGATGATGCGGAAGCGCGTTTGAAGTTCGGTTTCTTACTAGATGCGTTGCAATACGGTGCGCCGCCACATGGCGGTATTGCCTTCGGTCTGGATCGTATTGTCACGATGATGACGGGTGCCGAGTCAATACGCGATGTGATTGCCTTTCCTAAAACGCAACGTGCACAATGTTTGTTAACCCAAGCCCCTTCAGCGGTAGATGAAAAGCAGTTGCGAGAGTTGCACATTCGTTTACGTCAAACAGAGGTCAAGACTGAGGCTAAGTCTGAACCTAAGTCTGACACCTAAGCAGGCCAACATACAGGCTAAAGGTAGGCATGGCTGAACTTCGTATCGTCAGCTATAACATTCATAAAGGCCGCTCGTTGAGCGGGCGTAATTCAATGCAAGCGTTACGTCTTCATTTGCATGGGTTGCGCCCTGACTTGATGTTTTTACAGGAAGTACAGGGGCGCAACGATCAGCGTTCAGCCTCACATGCACAACACGAGTCTTTAGCCGCCGCCTTGCATATGAATGTGGCATATGGTTGTAATGCCGTACGCATGCATACAGATCACGGTAATGCGTTACTAACCCATCACCCTATCATCAGTTTTGAAAACCTCGACATCTCTGATCACGCCCTTGAGCAACGCGGCTTGTTGCATGCCCAAGTGCAAGTGGGGCAGCAAGTTGTGCACTGTTTTGTCGTGCATTTAGGTTTGTTTGCTGGGGGGCGCGAGCGTCAAGTAGATCTGATGGTTGAGCGTATACGTCAAACCGTACCAGATAACGCCCCTATTTTAATTGCAGGTGATTTTAACGATTGGCGTGATGAGTTAGCCCCGATGTTTGTGCAGCAACTCGGTCTTTATGAGGTCTTTGCCCATGCGTCGCAAACGCGTGGTGGGGTGCCGCGCTTACGTGATTCAATGCGTCAAATTGGGCAATTTTTAAAGGGTGACCAATCGTTGAAATCACTTTATCAAAACGATGCGCAACGCATCAACCAATTGCCGATGTCGGGCGCCTATTGCCCCATACCGCCACCCAAAACGTTTCCAGCAAAATTTCCTATGCTCAGGCTTGATCGTATTTATCAACGCGGTTTTTCAGTCAAGCGCGCACATGTTTTGCGTGGCAGACCCTGGAGCATACTTTCTGATCATTCGCCTATTTTGGCTGAACTCGAGCTCGAGTAATGACACGTTTAACAGCAACGGTTGTGATAGCGGCCTATAACGACTGGCCATTGCTTGAATGCATACTGAAGTCGTTAAAAGCCCAGTGGCACCAACAATTTGATGTGGCCATTGCTGATGACGGGTCTAGACCTGCGTTTGTGGCACAGGTTAAGCAAGCGCAGCATCAGGGTTACCCTTTTAAAATTAACCACTACTGGCAAGCCGATGACGGTTTTGGCAAAACCATTGTTTTAAACCAAGCGGTGGCGCATGCCCAAACCCCTTACTTAATATTTATTGACGGTGATTGTGTTCCACAAAAAGGTTTTGTCGATGACCATTTGCGTTTAGCTCAGTCAAGCCAGTGCTTAACCGGCCGCCGTGTTGATTTGCCACATCAAGCCATGCACACGCTTAATATGCAATACCCCGAAGCCATTTTTAGAAAAAATATCGGTCGACTTTTTTATATGTCACTCAAAAATAGAGCCCGTAATATTGAGAAAGGGTTTCGTATTGAATGTTCGAAATTAAATCTTTTTAGCCATAAAGATCGTGGCATTATTGGGTGCAACTTCTCAATTTTTCGACAAGATTTGTTGTCTATTAATGGTTTTGACGAACGGTTTCGTGCGCAATGGGGTGCTGAAGACTCAGATATTGATCGTCGTTTACGTCTTATTGGCATTCAGGTGCGTAGCGTTTTTATGTGCGCCAACATGGTTCACTTTGACTTATCTTATGACAAGCGTGCTCAGTGGGCATTGGCGCCGCCTGACGCGAGCAAACCCAAGTACTACGATTCAGTGGCAGCTGAAGGCCTGTCATGGACAAACTTTGGTATTGAAAAAAAATAAAGGAACGTTATTATCTTTTGAGTGAATATTATTCTCAGCCTAAGTTCAAGCCATTAACAACCAAAACGAATGCAGTAAATATATTGCAGTACCTAACATCATGACGGCAACTAAGCCATCAATTGCACGCCATGGGTTGAATTGGTTCAGGCGAGCCCCAAGCCAGCACAGCACCGCACCGAACAAAATAAACCATACCATCGACCCTACAATTGCACCCGCGCCAAATACGGCATTGCCGGGTGTGCCATAGGCTAACGACGCAGTACCAATTAATATGGCGGTGTCGACCCATGCATGGGGGTTCAGCCATGAAAATACGAGCGCCATCGCAACAGCTTGCCGTGTTGATTTAATGAGTGCGGGTTTAGGCTGTGCCGGTTGATCAGAGGGCTTTGAATAGCTTAAACAGCGTAACCCAGCCCGGGTACCGTAATACATCAAGAAAATAGCGCCCCCAAGCAACATGAACTGTTGAACATACAAAGATAACCCACCCAGTTTACCGAGCCCAAATACCCCTAGGGCAATGAGCACGGTATCGGCAAGAAAGCTGGTGGTGACCGTTGTCCATAAGTACTGACGGTTTAAACCCAATCGCAGTAAATGGGCGTTTTGTGGCCCAATGGCTGCAATAAGCGAAAGGCTTAATGCCAACCCAGCAAAGAATGTTGAGGCTAGCCCCATGGTGACTTGATTCATAAAAACCTGTGCAATATTTTAAATTTTCAATTTGCTTCTAGGTACTTATGTTGCACGAAACAGCTTATTATTTAAATAATATTTAAATTTAATAGACACCGTTAAGAAATACTCAAAAAATAACTGATTTCTAATGACCCTTAGCCACTACTTATTGCTTATCAATTATGTTTGATCCCAAATTAATCGAAGCGTTAAAGGCTGTTGTTAACGCTGGCAGCTTTCAGGGGGCTGCGCAAGCGCTGAATTTGTCAGTCGCTGCAGTGTCATTGCGCATTAAATCGCTTGAAGAAAGTTTGGGTGCACGCGTTTTGGTGCGTGGCAAAACGGTTAGGTTGACTGTAACTGGTCAAACCTTGATGGCTTATGCGCAACGCGCCCAGATGCTGCACGACGATGTCTTGTCAGCATTACAAACTGGCGGGGGTAAACATTGGCAAACCTTAAGCGTTGCGGTTAATGCCGATTCGGTTTCAACTTGGTTCTTGCCTGGCGTTGCCCCCTTGTTAGCAAAGTCTAAACTGTTGATTGATATTGTTATTGATGATCAAGACTATACGCATGCTGCCCTTAAAAATGGCGATGTATTGGGCTGTGTCACCACTTTAGCGACACCTATGCAGGGTTGTGTGGCTGAACCTTTAGGTCATATGCGCTACCGGTGTTTAGCGCGGCCGGATTTGGTGGCAAAGTGCCTAACGCCCAACGGGCAGCTTTCGGTGCATAAATTGCTAAAGATGCCCGCTATTATTTTTAATCAAAAAGATGCCTTGCAAGATACTTTTTTATTAAAATATTTTGATCTACAAAGCCCTCAATACCCAAAACATTATGTGCCAGCAATTGAGGCGTTTGCTCAAGCGATTGAGTTGGGTCTTGGGTGGGGTATGGTGCCCGACTTAATTTCACACCTTGATCAAAACCAAGAAACTATAAACACCCTAAGTCGTGCAAGCACCATAGACCCCATAAGC